>NZ_JBFAID010000027.1:0-78842 GCF_040654475.1 Micromonospora sp. NPDC050686 | reverse complement strand
ACGAAGCGTCACCGGATGAACACCCAAACGCTTCGCCGCCCTGGCCAGCCGAAGAAGTTCCACCCAACCAGCGTATGTCCACTAGGGATTACTAATCAAATCGCTGAGCCTGGTCCGACGAAGGACCCAGGGCAGCACGATATGAGGTGGTGAAGACATGATCTCTCGAGACCTGATCTCTCTGGACCTGACACGAGGCCGATGAGCGCGACCTCAGACGCTGCGTGCCGGACGGCCATGGGCAGCCCGGCACAGCCGACGGGACCGTCGGCTGTCGATGAGCGGAAGAAGGTGTCAGGTCTAGAGAGCAGGCGGGGTCACGTGGTTTGTCCTCTGTCCTCACGGTGACGGGCTGCCGGCAACCTACGGGAACGCGAACGGAGGGCTCAACGGGTTTCCGGCACGTCGCCAGCGCTACCGGATGCGCTGAGCAGCGACACCCACCGAGGTGGACGCCGGCGGCAACGGGGTTCGCTCGCCGTCGACAGGGTGACCGGGTGGAAGGGGACGAACGCCAGCTGCCAGGACAGGGCCCGCACCACACCGCGCGAGCGAATCGGGCGGCCGGGGCGCTCGCAGCGGCGGGATGTGATCGTCCGCCTCAGGTCCGGTCCTGCTACTAGACGGCGCATAATACCGGCCGTATTATGTGACGCATGATAGTGGCCGGTGGTTCGGACGACGGGGGCGAGCGGCAGGCCCAACTGCTGCGCGGCTGCCTGGACATGTGCCTGTTGGCGCTGCTCGCCGTCGAGCCGGCGCACGGCTACGAGCTCGTGCGCCGGCTCGACGGCGCCGGCTTCGGCGCGGTCAGCTACGGCACCGTCTATCCGCTGATCACCCGGCTGCACCGCTCCGGGCTCGTGGCCAACGCGCTGCAGCCCAGTCCCAGCGGCCCGCCCCGCAAGGTCTACCGCCTCACCGACGCCGGCCAGGCACGGCTGCACGCCTGGCGCGAACAGTGGACCCAGTTCGCCGGCGTCGTGAACGCGACCCTCGCCACCCGTCCACCGAACCCAGGAGACGACCATGAGCACGTCGACGTCGGCCGTTGACGGCCTCCTCGCCGCCGCAGACCGGGAGTGGCGCGCTCTCGGCATCCACCGCCGCGACCGCGAGGGTCTCGCCGCCGACCTGCGCGCCGAACTCGACGCCGCCGCCGACGACGGGCTCGATCCGACCGAACTCCTCGGCGGCGATCCGGCCGAGTTCGCCCAGCGGATCGCCGAGGAGGCCGGCGTCGACCGGATCCCGCCCCGGTACGGCCAGGTGCTCGGCGTCGCCACGGCAGGCGCGGTGGTCTCCCTCATCGTGGGCTTCGTCGTGGCCACCGTCCTGCACGAACTGTTCGTGGCGGCGTTCGACCTGCCACGGGAGGCACACGTGCCGGTGTGGCTCGCCGGCGGCGTCTTCTACGGCGGCGTCGCGGCGTTCGTCGTCGCCGGCGTGGTCCTCGCCCTGCGCGTCGCGCTGCGCGGCGTGCCCCGGATCCGGCACACCGCGAACCGGATGGCGCTGCTCCTGCCGCCCGCTCTCGCCGCCGGGACGGCCGCCGCGGTCGGGTTCGCCAGGGCGCTGGACTACCCGCTCACCCCGCTGGCGATCGGCATCGAGGTGGCCCTTGTCCTCGCCGCGTTCCTGGCCGCGGCGGCGCGGGCCCGCCGGTGGTCGGTGACGGCGCCGACCGGCTGAGCAGCCGTCGGGCCCGGTCCCCGCGTTACCGGTCGGCGCGGCGCCACGGCAGCCGCCACCACCGGCGGGGCCGGGCCGGCGGGGTGGGGGCCGCGACGGCGGTCACCGGGGGAACCCCCGCCTGCCGCCGCTGCGCGTGCCAGCGCCGCACCACGGCGTCGACGTTGACCGGGCGGACCACCACCCGGGGCCCCGTCGGGGTACGCAGCCAGTCGACGACCTGCCGGTTCAGGTCCGCGACGAACGCCCGCACCGACTCCTCGGTGGGCAGGTCACGCACCTCGTCGGGGAGCTGCTCGATCTTCCGGCGCAGTTGCAGCGGGGTGGGCAGCAGCAGGTCGGTGGGGAGTTTCTCCCGCTCCAGGAAGCTCTTGATCCACCAGGCCTCGTCGTACGGCTCGTTCCGGCCCGGGATCGGCTTGCCCATGCCGGGCAGGTTGTCGAACTCGCCGCGCTCCTGCGCCGAGCGGATCTGCGCCTCGACGGCGGCCTCCCAGCTGTTGGTCACCCCGTCACCTCCTGCGATCCACCGTATCCGCCCCGGCCCGGCACGGTTCAGCGTCCGCGCGGCGACCGGCATTCCCCGGGCCGGGCACGTCGGGGCGTACATTGCCCGCAGGACCCGACGAGGAGGACGTCGTTGCGCGACTGGTTGATCGGCCTGGCGGTGGCCGTGGCCTGCCTGCTCGCGAGCTGGGCGCTGCTGGTGCTGCTGGCCCGGCGGCTGCCACCGGGCGTGCTGCGTGACCTGGCCGCGTTCATCCCCGACTGTCTGACCGCGGTCCGCCGGCTGCGCAAGGACCCGCGGGTGCCGCGCCGGGCGAAGGTGGCGATCGTGTTCGCCGGGCTCTGGCTGGCCAGCCCGATCGACCTGATCCCCGAGTTCCTGCCGGTGATCGGCCCGCTCGACGACATCGTGGTGGTGGCCCTCGCGCTGCGCTACGCGGGCCGGCAGGTGCCCCGCGAGGTGCTGCTCGCCGCCTGGCCCGGTGAGCCACGACTGCTGCTGCGCCTGCTGGGCGCGGCGCGGGAGGGATAGCCGGGCACGTCCGCCGCGGCTCAGCCGCCCCGGCGGACGTGCCGGTGCCCGTCGCGGGGGAACGGTGGCCGGGCGGGCAGCACCTCCGCGAAGACGTATCCGCTCTTCTCGGCCACCCGGCAGGAGGCCGGGTTGTCGATCTGGTGCAGCAGCTCCAGGCGGGTCAGCCCACCGGCGGCGAAGCGGGCGAAGGCCCAGGCGCTGACCGCGTCGACCGCGCGCGGCGCCACCGCCCGGCCCCGGGCCGGGGCCGCCGTCCAGTAGCCCACCTCCGCGTACGGCCGGCCGGGGATGACCTCCTTGAGGACCACGTTCGCCACCAGCCGTTCCCCGTCGGCGCCCGGCTCCAGCACGGCGAAGCTGAACCGGCGGCCGGCCGCCCAGCCCTGCCGGCTGCGGTGCAGGAACGCCCGGGCCTGCGCGGGCGTGGTCACCGGGTAGGAGGTCCAGCTGCGCAGCACCGGGTCCCGGTACGCGTCCAGCAGCGCGTCCCGGTCGCCGTCGCGCCAGGGTCGCAGCAGCAGCCCGGGCGCGACCGAGGTCGGTGCGGCCCGCAACACGATCGGCACCGGGTCAGTGTCGCCCGTCCCGGCCGCTCCTGGCGACCCCGCATTGCCGGGCGCGCCGACGTGAGCGCCGTCACCGACGACGCGCGCGGCGGGGCGTAGGGTCCGACCCAGGGCGGTACGGGGAGGTCAAATGGTCACGGTCGCGGCGGTGGCGGGGATCGCGCTGGTGGCGTTGGGGCTGGTGCTGACGCCCGGCCCGAACATGGTGTACCTGGTGTCCCGGTCGGTCACCCAGGGCCGGCGGGCGGGGTTGGTGTCGCTGCTCGGGGTGGCCGCCGGTTTCCTGGTCTACCTGGCCGCGGCGACCGCCGGGATCGCCACGGTGTTCGTGCTGGTCCCGCCGCTGTACACGGCGGTGAAGCTGGCCGGGGCGGGGTACCTGCTGTGGCTGGCCTGGCGCACGGTGCGTCCGGGCGGGCAGTCCGCCTTCACCCCGGCGCCGTTGCCGCCGGACCGGCCGCGGCGGCTGTTCACCATGGGCCTCGTGACCAACCTGCTCAACCCGAAGATCGCCATCCTGTACGTGTCGCTGCTGCCGCAGTTCGTCGACCCGGCGCGCGGGCACGTGGCGGCGCAGAGCCTGCTGCTGGGGTTGACCCAGATCGTCGTCGCGCTGACCGTGAACGCGCTGATCGTCCTGTCCGCCGGCTCGGTGTCGGCGTTCCTGACCCGCCGGCCGGCCTGGGCGCGGGTCCAGCGGTACGTGATGGGCAGCGTGCTGGCCGGGCTGGCCGTACGCATCGCGGCCGACCGTTCCCGCGCGGCGGTGGCGGCCGGCTGACCGGCCGCCGCACGCTGGCCGATCGCCGCTGCGGCCCCGATCAACACTGAGTGCGCTAGGACGCGACGTAACCGTCGAACACGTGGACCCCGTCGGAGGTTCCGCTGGAGCTCTGTCGGTTGGTGTTGAAGTACAGCTTGCCGTCGCTGAGCCCCACGCCTTCGATCTCGAACTTGACCGGATACGCCGAGGAGGTGATGCGGAAGGAGAGGTCAGTGGCTGCGGGCGCGGTCCCTGTCGTCGCCGGCGACACGTTCCGGTAGACAAGCACGATGCTGCGGTTCTCCTTGGTCAGCGGGTTGTAGAGGACCTGCCTGTTCTCGTCGTAGAAGAACCCCTGGTTGGTGAAGTCCGCCAGGTCCGGCACCACGGCGCCGTTGACGAGCGCACCCTCGACCTGCAGGGTGAACGCCTTGGTCAGGTCGATGGTCCCGGAGTTCGCGCGCAGCGGCAGGCTGCCGTTGTAGATAGTCCTGCCCTTTTTGAACATGAAGGTGATCGTGCTGCTGGTGACCGAGACCCGGTTGATACCGGACACCGTCAACGGGGCCCCGTCGAAACGCACCTGGTATGACCCGACGAAGTAGTAGGTGGTGCCCTCGTAGCGAAGCTTCACGAGCTGGGCGCCGGTGTCATTCATCGTGACGATGAACATGTGATGCTGTCCATCGATGTCGACGATCGTCATGTCGTTCCCGTGCCCGAGCCAGGTGTTGGTCGTCGTGTTGTTGGTGCCGTTCGTCATCTGCACTCGCGCACCGGTGGTCTTGTGGACACGGTAGATGGCGGAGAGGTCGTTGGCCGTGCGGGCCTTGACCGAATAGAGGTAGGTGGCTCCGGCGGCGAAGCCCTGCACCCCGGTGGCGCCGCTCGTGTCGGGCAAGGTGGCCAGGGTGGTGTAGGTGTTGTAGTAGGCCGCCTGGGCTGGTTGTCCGGACAGGACCAGGATGCCGAGGATGGCCGTGGACACGATGGACAGACGTCTGCCAAATCGCATGTTCGCCCCCGAACTTCGGCGATCTGAGGCCGGATGCCTCGAAGATCGTCGGGTGCAGGCTATGGCGCGGTGGTAGGGCGGTCAAGGCGCGACGAGACTCTCGGATGGGCGTGCGAAAGGGCACATCCCGAACGCCCTGTCAGAGCGCGTCGGGTTGCCGCAGCGCTGGGTGTTTCTCGCCGGGCGCGGCGTGCCAGGTGGGGGCGTCCTCGGCGGCGGTGGTGTCGAGCCGCAGCCGGGACCAGTCGTCCAGGTCGGGCAGGGCGTCCGGGGCGAACCAGCCGACCTCCAGTGACTCGTCGCCGTCGGCGGTCGGGCTGCCACCGACCGGGCGGCAGCGGAACCACACGTTGAGGTACTCGCAGACATCCCCGTTGGGGTAGACGACGGGGTGGGTGGCCACCCCACCGACCCGCTCGATCTCCACCCTGACGCCGGTCTCCTCGAACACCTCGCGCAGCAGGGCGTCGGCCGGCTGCTCCCCCGGGTCGATCGTCCCCGCCGGCACCGACCAGCGGCCGTTGTCACCGCGGCGCACCAGCAGCACCCGCCCGGCGGCGTCCCGGACCACCCCGCTGACCCCGGGCAGCAGGAGCAGGTCGTGCCCGACGTGGGCGCGCAGCGTGGCGACGTACGGGGAGACAGGCATCGACGGATGTTATCCGACCAGGCCACGGTGCCGGCGCACCATGCCCGCCGCCAGCGGGGCGGCGTCGAGGTCACCGGCGGCGATCCGGGCGGCTACGGTACGCCGCACGAGCCGGTCGGCCAGCGCCGGGGCGTGCCGGGCCAGCGCCATCTCCAGCCGTCCCCGCCGGGTGGTGGCCACGTCCCGGGGCGCCCGCCGGGCGGCGGCGGCGCGCAGGGTGGCCGCGACCACGCCGGACACCGGCTCCAGCCGGGACACCCCCTGCAGCGACAGCCCGGCCTCGGCCGTGCTGTCGTGGATCGGCGAGGCGACCATGCTCGGGTAGACGACGCTGACGCCGACGTGGCTGCCGACCTCGTGGCGCAGCGCGTCGGCGTAGGCCACCAGCGCCCGCTTGCTCACCCCGTACGCGGCGGCGAGGGGCAGCGGCAGCAGGGCCATCCGGCTGGCCACGAAGATCACCCGGCCGCGGGCGGGGACCAGGTCGGGCAGGGCCGCTGCGGTGACCCGCCAGGCGCCGAGCAGGTTCACCTCGAGCTGTTGGCGGACCACCTCGTCGGGCGGCAGCTCGGCCGGGGCGGGGCCGCCCACTCCGGCGTTGTTGACCAGCAGGTCCAGCCCGCCGAGCCGGTCCACCGCGGCGCGGACGGCGGGGCCGACCGCGGCGGGGTCGGTCAGGTCGCCGCCGACCACCGGCGCCCCGGCGGCGGTGCCCGGGTGCCGGTCCAGCCCGACGACCCGCGCGCCGGCGGCCAGCAGCGCGGCGCAGAGCTCCCGGCCGAAGGTGCCCCGGGCGCCGGTGACCAGCACCCGCCGGCCGGCCAGGCCGCCCCGTGGCGCGGTCACGGCCGGCCCGCCGGGAAGGTCACGCCCCGCCCCCGGGCGGCCCGCCGGGTGCCGGCGGTCAACTCCCGGGCGAGCTGGGCGAGGTACGCGTCGAAGTCGACCCGCATGGCCGGGCGGCGCTGCCCCCAGCGCGCGGTGGCGGCGCGCCGCTCGGCGCGGATGTCGGCGTGCTGGGCGGCCGGCTCGGGCAGCGCGTACCGGCCGGCGAGGTACGCGGCGACCAGCCGGGCCTGCGCCTCGAACAGGGGGAACGCCGCGCCGGTGGACTGCATCAACCCGATCAGGGCCAACCCGGGCAGGTCGGGGTGGAAGACGTGCCGGTACAGCGGCAGGGCCTCCGGGGTGTCGCCGAGCAGCGCCGGATCGAGAAACGGCAGCTCGACGCGGTATCCGGTGCACCAGACCACCAGGTCGACGTCGTCGCTGCGCCCGTCGGTGAAGGTGACCCGGTGGCCGTCGAAGCCGGCGATGCCGGGGCGGGCCTCGATCTCGCCGTGGGTGAGCCGGGTCAGCAGCCCGTCGGAGAGGGTCGGGTGGTCCTGGAGGAAGCCGTGCGCCGGGGCGGGCAGCCCGTACCGGGTGGGCGGGCCGACGGTGGTGGTGAGCATCCGCTGGCTGATCCGCTGGCGAAGCCGCCAGGGCAGCCGGCGGGCGAGGGCCCCGTTGAGGGTGTCCGACGGCCGGCCGAGCAGGTACTTGGGCACGATCCAGACGCCGCGGCGCAGCGACAGCAGAGTCCGGCTGGCCGCGTACGAGGAGTCGACGGCGATGTCCATCGCGGAGTTGCCACCGCCGACCACCAGCACCCGGCGCCCGGCGAGTTGCTCGGGCCCCCGGTAGGCGTGGCTGTGCAGCTGCTCGGCGGCGCACCGGCCGGGCACGTCGCCCGGCGGTTTCGGCACCCGGTTGTGGCCGGAGGCCACGACCACGGCCGCGACGGTGACCTCGACCGGCCCGTCGGGCCCGGTGGCGCGCACCGTCCACCGGCCGTCGCCGGTCGGGGCGACGTGGTCGACGGTGTGCCGCAGCCGCACCGCCGGGCGCAGCCCGAACCGGTCGGCGTAGTCGGCGAGCCACCCGGCGACCCGGACGTGGTCGGGGTAGTCGGGCCAGTGCGCCGGCATCGGGTGGTCGGCGAACTCGGTGCGCCCCTTGCTGGTGTTCAGGTGCAGCGTCCGGTACGCCGGCGAGCCGGCCGAGCCGTAGACCCACAGCCCGCCGACGGTGTCGCCGGACTCGAAGCAGACCGCGTCGACGCCCGCGTCGCCGAGGGCCTTGCACGCGGCCAGCCCGGCCGCGCCCGCGCCGATCACCGCCGCCGTCGGCCGTTCCACCGTCACCGCTCCCCCGAGTTAATCCAACGCTTGTCGGATAATGGCCGGTGGCGGGCGGCGCGTCAAGGGCCGGCCGGCCCGTACAGCCCGTCGAGCAGGCGGTGCAGGAAGGCCCGGAACTCCCGGCGCTGGCGGGCCGGCGACCCGACGCCGGCGGCGAGCGCCACCACGTGCCCGTGCACCGCCCAGACCAGGCTGCGCACCGTCACGTACGGCGTCGGCTCGACCAGCGCGCCGGCCGCGGCGGCGGCGTCGAGCAGGTCGGCGACCAGCCGGTACAGCGGGGCGGCGTACCGCTCGTCCAGGTCGGCGTGCCGCTGCGGCTCCAGCCAGCGGCGCAGCCACAACGCGGTGGTCTCCGGCCGGTCCTCCAGGAAGTCCACGAACACGTCCACCAAGTCGTGCAGGGCGCCCCGCGCGGCGACCGGCCCGGCGTCGAGGGCGGCGCGGGCCCGCCCGGCCGCCGCTTCCAGGGCCACCCGCTCGGCGGCGAACACCCGGGCGAAGCAGGCGTCGTAGAGCTTCGCCTTCGTACCCGTGTGGTGGGCGACCGTGGCCACGTCGACCCCGGCGGCCGTGGCGACCTCCCGCAGCGAGACGGCGTCGAAGCCGCGGCGGGCGAACAGCGCGGTCGCCGCGGCCAGCACCACCTCCCGGGTGGGTCGGCTCTCGTCGCGGCGGGGCCGGCCGGGGCGCCGTCGGGGCATGGTCATGGCCGCCATTCTGCCCCTACAATCCAGCAACCGTTGGATTGGCGGGCGGCGTGCCCGAAAAGGAGGCGGCGATGACCGGGTCCGACCCACGGCCGCAGACCCTGCCCCGGGGGCCGCTGCTCGGCTTCGCCGCCGGGTCGCTCGGCATGGGCGTCTGGGTGACCGTGCCCGGCCTGCTGCTGCTGTACTTCCTCACCGACGTGCTGGCCGTGACCCCCTGGCTGGCCGGCCTGGCGCTGCTGCTGCCCAAGGTCGCCGACGTGCTGCTGCACCCGTGGATCGGGCACCGCTGCGACGTGGAGCAGTCCCGCCGGGGTGACCGGCGGCGCCTGCTGCTGCTCGGCTGCGCGCTGCCGCTGGCCTTCGCCACGCTGTTCGCGGTGCCGGGCGGGCTCACCGGCGCGGCCGCGGCCGGCTGGGCGGCCGTCGCCTTCGTCGCCGGCAACCTGCTCTTCGCCGCCTACCAGGTCCCGTACCTGGCCACCCCGGCCGACCTGCGGATCGGCTACCACGAGCGGACCCGGCTGATGGCCTTCCGGATGGTGGTGCTGACCCTGGGCATCCTCGCCTCCGGGCTGCTGGCGCCGCTGCTGGCCGGCGGGGACGCGGCCGACCGGGACGGCTACCGGCGGATGGGCGTCCTGCTGGCCGCCGGAATGCTGGTCACCATGCTGGTCGGGGTCGCCGGGATCGGTCGGCTGCGGCGGGCCGCGGCCGCGCCGGCGGCCGGGCACGGCGGCGGTTGGCGGGCCCTCGCCGCGGCCCTGCGCGACCGGCAGTTCCGTCCGCTGGTCGCCGCCTACCTGGCCATGTCCACCACCACCCACCTGGTGCTGGCCGGGGTGCCCTACTACGCCGAGTACGAGCTGGGCCGCCCCGGACTGACCACGGTGCTGGTGGCGGCCTTCGTCGCCCCCGCCCTGCTGGTCACCCCCGGCTGGCTGGCGGTGGCCCGGCGGGTCGGCAAGCAGCGGTCGTTGCTGGCCGCGCAGGGCGCCTTCGCGGCCGGCTCGCTGGTGCTGGCGGTGGGCCGGCCGGCCGGGCTGCCGGTGCTGGTGGCGGCGGTGGCGGTGCTCGGCGTCGCCTTCGCCGGCATGCAACTGCTGCCGTTCGCGATGGTGCCGGACGTGATCCGCGCCGGCAGCGGCGCCGCCGGCACCTACACCGGGGTGTGGACGGCCACCGAGGCCACGGGCGCGGCGCTGGGCCCGTGGGCGTACGCGCTCTGCCTCACCGCCGGCGGTTTCGTCGCCTCCACCGCCGGCCAGAGCGTCGCACAGCCCGACTCGGCGCTGGCCGCCATCCGGTGGGGTTTCGGCCTGCTGCCGGCGGCGACGATGCTGGTGGCGCTGCTGCTGCAACGCCGCTACACGCTGGACGCGACGGCCCGCACCGCCGGCCGGCCGGCCGCCGCCGAGGCCGCGGCCCGGCACTAGACTTCCGCCTCGATGGACGCCGACACCACCCCCGACGCCGAGACCCGACCCTGCGCGCACTGTGGACGGCCGGTGCCGCAGCGGGCCGGCGCGGGCCGGCCGTTCCGCTACTGCCGGGACAACGACGGGGCGTGCCAGCGGGCCTCGCGCAACACCCGGATGCGCCACCGCAACGCGCCGGGCCTGCCCGGCCAGGTGGCCCGCACCTGGGAGGCGGTGGACCGGCTCGACCAGGTCGTGGCGAGCCTGACCGAGGCGCTGCACGCCGAACTGTCCCCGGTCGGGGTGGAGCGGCAGCTCGCCCACCTGCGCGCGGAGGCGGCCGCGCAGGTGGCGCAGGCGCACACCGACCGCGACGAGGCCCGCGGCGACGCCGAGACGGCCACCGCGCAGGCGGCCCGGGCCCGGCAGGAGGCCCGGGACGCGACGGCCGAGCGGGATGCGGCCGTCGAGCGGGCCGACGCGGCCGACGCCCGTGCCGAGCAGGCGCGGCGGCAGGCCGAGCAGGCGGTCGCCGACCGGGACGCGGCCCGCCGCGACGCGGGCGCCGCCGAGGCGTTGCGGGTGCAGGCCGAACGGGACCGCGACGCCGCCCGCCACGAGCTGCGGACGCTGCGCGCCGAGCGGGACGCCGACCGGCAGCGGGCCGCCGACCTGGCCGTGGAACGCGACGCGGCCCGGGCGGACGCCCAGCGGGCCACCGCCGCGGCGGCGGAGGCCGGGGCCCGGGTGGAG
This sequence comes from Micromonospora sp. NPDC050686, assembly GCF_040654475.1. Lineage (NCBI taxonomy): Bacteria > Bacillati > Actinomycetota > Actinomycetes > Micromonosporales > Micromonosporaceae > Micromonospora > Micromonospora sp. NPDC050686. Next base: position 68,051 of record NZ_JBFAID010000027.1, on the reverse strand, counting down.
CGGACGGTCGAGGAGGCCGGCCGGGCGCGTACCGAGGCCGAGGCCGCCACCCGGCGGGCCCGGCAGGCCGACGCGGCGGCCGAGACGGCGCGGCGCGACGGGGACCTGGCCCGCGACGCCGCGCGGGCGGCCCGGGAGGAGGCCGCCGTGGTGACGGCCCGGGCCCGCGAGGAGGCCGCCGCCGCCGCGGCGCAGCGGGAGGCGCTCGCCGCCGACCTGGCCGAGGCGCGCCGCACCGGCGCCGCCGTGACGGCCCGCCTGGCCGAGCTGGAGGTACGGCTGCGCGCCGCTGAGGCGGACCGGGACGCCGCCGCGCGACGGGCCGGGCAGCTGGCCGATCAGGTCAGCGACCTGGCCGCGGCGTTGGCGCGGCTGTCCGCGCCGGCCCGGACCGACTGACCTCGCGCCCGGTTCCGCCGGGTCGGGTTCAGTGGATGCCGGCCATCAGCCGGCGGATGTGCCGGGCGGCCATCACCGCGGCCAGGCCCAGCACCACCGAGGCCAGCCCGAAGGTGAGGAAGTAGGTCGGCGCGGCCCAGGTCTCGGCGAGCCGGGCCACCTGCCCGCCGATCGCGTCGCCGACGGCGGTGGCCAGGAACCACAGGCCCATCATCTGGCTGGCGTACTTGACCGGGGCCAGCTTGGTGGTGGCGGACAGGCCGACCGGGCTCAACGACAGCTCACCGGCGACCTGCACGGCGTAGACGGCGACCAGCCACCACGGGGAGACCAGGTCCCCGCCGACGGCGAGCTTGGCGGCGGCGGCCATCAGCACGAACGACAGGCCGTTGAGGACCAGGCCGACGGCGAACTTCACCGGGGTGGAGACCCGGTGGCCCAGCTTCAGCCACAGCGCGGCGGCCAGCGGCGCCCCGATGATGATCAGGATCGGGTTGACCGCCTGGAGCCAGGAGGCCGGGAAGGTGAAGCCGAAGACGTCCCGGTCGGTCTTGTCCGCGGCGAAGATGTTCAACACCGAGCCGGCCTGGTCGTAGATCATCCAGAACGCGGCGGCGAAGACGAACAGCCACAGGTACGCCTTCATCCGGCTGCGTTCGGTGCCGCTGATCTCCTGGTCGGCGAGGATCCGCGCGAAGTAGCCGATGGTGATCACCACGGTGGCGGCGGTGAGCAGGTTGACCACGGTGTTGACGGAGAACAGGCCGGCCAGGGCGAGGGCCGCCAGGACGAGCACGAGCACCACCACGCCGATGGCGAGCCGGTTGAGCGCGCGGCGCCGGTCCGCGCCGAGCAGCGGGTCGGCGGGGCGGTCGCCGGTGTCGCCGAGGTTGCGCCGGCCGAGCACGTACTGGATCACGCCGAAGGTCATGCCGATGGCCGCGGCGCCGAAGCCCAGATGCCAGTTGATCTTTTCGCCGAGGAAGCCGCAGACCAGCGGGGCGATGAACCCGCCCAGGTTGATGCCCATGTAGAAGATCGAGAAGCCGGCGTCGCGGCGTGGGGAGTCCCGGTCGTACAGGCCGCCGACCATGGTGGAGATGTTGGGCTTGAGCAGGCCGGTGCCGAGCACGATCAGCGTCATGCCGGCGAAGACGCTCCAGCCGGTGGGGATCGCCATCACGTAGTGGCCGCAGGCGATGACCACGCCGCCCCACAGCACGCTGCGCCGGGCCCCGAGGAGGCGGTCGGCGACCCAGCCGCCGGGCAGCGCCATCAGGTACACCATGGCGTTGTACGTGCCGTACACCGCGTTGGCGGTGGACTCGCGCAGGCCCAGGCCGGCGTCGGCGGCGGACGCGGTGAGATACAGCACCAGGATGGCCCGCATGCCGTAGAAGCTGAACCGCTCCCACATCTCGGTGAGGAACAGCGTGGACAGGGCACGCGGATGGCCGAAGAACGTGCGTCCCCCCGGCGGTCGGCGATCCACCGGCGTGTCACTGGCCATCGTCACCTCCGGTACGCGTGTGGCCGGCTAGCATCCCCGGTAGCAGGCAAAACACTCCACCGTTTCAGCCCGGCCGGGGACGACCCCGCCGGGCGACCGGCGTGGGCGGCTACCCTTGCGGGGGTCCGTCGGCGCGGACACCCGCCGCGTGGCGGGAATGCCCGGGCGGAGACGTGCCGTTGTTACACCGAGAAGACCTGCACCACGGACGAGGGGAAGTCGATCATGGGCGAGCGTATGCTGCGCGGTAGCCGGCTGGGCGCGGTCAGCTACGAATCCGACCGCAACACGGAGCTCGCGCCGCGTCAGACCCGCGAGTACCTGTGCGCGAAGGGCCACCAGTTCGAGGTGCCGTTCGCCGTCGACGCCGAGGTCCCGACGACCTGGGAGTGCAAGTTCGACGGCAGCGTCGCCCGGCTGGTCGACGGCACCGAGCCGGAGCAGAAGAAGGCCAAGCCGCCGCGCACCCACTGGGACATGCTGCTCGAGCGCCGCTCGATCGCCGAGCTGGAGGACATCCTCGCCGAGCGGCTGCAGGAGGTCCGCACCCGCCGCGGTCGCGCCTGACGAACACCGACACCGACGACGAACGCCCCCGGGAGGGACTCCCGGGGGCGTTCGTCGCGTGCGGTCAGGGCCGGCGCTCGACGATCTCGCCTTCGATGGCCCGGCCCGGTTCCGGTGCCGGTTGTCCGGTCTGCGCGGTGTCGGTGGGTTGCGGGGCGCCCTGGCGCACCCGCACCCGGCGTGGGCCGAACAGGTCACCGGCCGCCACCGACGACACCCGCCGCTCGGCCACCCGCCGCACCCCGCCGCGCACCAGTCGCCGCACCGGCGGCACCAGCAACACCAGCCCCACCACGCCGCTGAACAGGCCCGGCACGGCCAGCAGCAGCGCGCCGAGCAGCCCGACCAGGCCGTCGGTGACCCGCTCACCCGGGGGCTGACCGGCCTGCACCGAGTCCCGGAAGCCGCGCCAGGCGCGCATCCCCTCCCGCCGCAGCAGCACCAGACCCAGCAGCGACGCGGCGAACACCAGCAGCACGGCCGAGCCGAACCCGATCGCCCGGCCCACCCCGACGAACACCGCCAGTTCCAGGATCACCGCCAGCAGCAGCGCCACCGGCACGTACCTCAGTCCTCGACGCATGTCACCTCATCTGCCGTACGGCCGTGACGTCAAGCATGACACGTCCGCGCTCACGGCCACCGCGCCCGCGCGTCGCGGGCCCGCCGGTTCCGTACCACGTGCCGCCGGTCCTGCACCGCCCAACCGGTGATCCGCCACAGCGCCTCCGCCACGATCATCGGGCTCATCTTGCTGTCCCCGTGTTCCCGCTCGGCGAAGGTGATCGGCACCTCGACGATCCGCACCCCCGCCCGGTGGGCCAGCCGGGACAGCTCCACCTGGAACGAGTAGCCCTGCGAGCACACCGACGCCAGGTCCAGCGCCGCCAGCGCCGCCGTCCGGTACACCCGGTAGCCGCCGGTGGCGTCGCTGACCGGCACGCCCAGCGCCAGCCGCGCGTACAGGTTGCCGCAGCGGGACAGCAGCAGCCGCCGCAGCGGCCAGTTGACCACCCGGGCGCCGCGGGTCCACCGGGAGCCGATCACCACGTCGGCGTCGCGGGCGGCGGCCAGCAGCGCCGGCAGGTCCTCCGGGGCGTGCGAGCCGTCGGCGTCCATCTCCACCACCGCGTCGTAGCCGCGTTCCCGCGCCCACGCGAATCCGGCCAGGTAGGCCGCGCCCAGCCCCTCCTTGCCCGGCCGGTGCAGCACCCGTACCTGGTCGTCGGTGTCGGCGAGGGCGTCGGCGATGGTCCCGGTGCCGTCGGGGCTGTTGTCGTCGACGACGAGGACCTCCACCGCCGGCGCGGCCTGCCGGACCCGGGCGACGACGTCGGTGACGTTGTCCGCCTCGTTGTAGGTCGGAATGACCACCAGCACCCGGCCCACGCCCGGATGGCCGGGACCCGGCGCCCGCGTGTCGATCGCCCCGCTCACCGCTCCTCCGCATCCGCCGGCCGGCGTGCCGGCCTGGCTCTCGCCCCGCCGGCCGGCGTGCCGGCGGGTCAGGCCCGCGACCGGCGGCGCAGCACCGCCGCGCCCAGCAGGGCCGCGACCGTGAGGCCCGCCAGGGCCACCTCCGGCCACACCCCCACCACCGTGGCCGGGGTACGCCCGTCGCCCAGCCGCAGCTGCCGCACCACCACCGCCGCGGTGTTGAACCCGGTGGCCCCGGATACCCGGCCGTCGGGGTCGACGAACCCGGACACCCCGACCGTGGAGGCCATCAACGCGGCCCGACCGTGCTCGACGGCCCGCAACCGGACCATCGCCAACTGCTGGCGGGCCTCGGCCACGTCGAAGGTGGCGTTGTTGGTCTGCACCACCAGCAGCTGCGCGCCGCCGGTGACGGTGTCCCGCACGATGCCGTCGTAGGCGACCTCGAAACAGATCACGTCGCCGAGCACCGCCGGCCCGGCCCGCAGCACCCCGGGGGTGGCGCCGGGCACGAAGTCCATCCGCACCCGGTCGACCTGCGAGCTGACCATGCGGGCGAGGTCGCGCAGCGGCACGTACTCGGCGAACGGCACCGGGTGCCGCTTGGTGTACAGCTGCTCCAGGTCGGGGCCGGTGCCGGGGCGCCACAGCAGGCCGGCGTTGCGGACCTGCCCGGCGCCGGGCCCCAGCAGCACCGCCCCGACCAGCACCGGCGCGCCGATCGCGTCGGCGGCAGCGGAGATCCGCTCGCCGGCCTCCGGGTTGCGCAGCGGGTCGATGTCGCTGGAGTTCTCCGGCCACACCACCAGGTCGGGGCGGGCTTCGGCGCCGGCGGCGACCCGGGCGGCCAGCGCGAGGGTGGCCTCGACGTGGTTGTTCAGCACGGCCTGCCGCTGGGCGTTGAAGTCCAGCCCGAGCCGGGGCACGTTGCCCTGCACGATCGCCACCGTCACCTGGTCGCCGCCGCCGCGTACGCCGGTGGGCACGGCCAGCCCGGCGCCGAGCACCGCCAGCGCCGCGGCCACGCCCGCCGCCAGCGGCCGCCGGGCCGCCAGCACCGCCGGTCGGGACCAGGGCCGCCAGGCGAGGAAGAGCAGCAGCCCGCCGAGCAGCGCCACCGCGAAGGTGACCAGCGGCGCGCCGCCCAGCGCGGCCAGCGGCAGCAGCGGCGACCCGTCCTGGCCGAACGCCAGCCGGCCCCACGGGAACCCGCCGAACGGGGTGCGGTCGCGCAGCGCCTCCTGCCCGACCCAGAGCAGCCCGGTCAGCACCGGCCAGCCGGCCCGCCACCGGTCGGCCAGCGGCGACACCCAGCCGGTGGCGGCCCCCAGCAACGCCAGGTAGCCCGCCTGCAACAGGGACAACAGCAGCCACGGCAGGTAGCCGGTGTGCAGGTTGGTCCACTCCAGCATCGGCGCGAACAGCGCCACCCCGGTCAGGAAGCCCAGCCCGGCCCCGGCCCGCATCCGCCGGCGGTGCGCGGCGGCGCCGAGCATCGCCACCCCGACCGGCGCCAGCGGCCACACCCCGTACGGGGGGAACGCGGCCAGCAGCACCAGCCCGGCGGCGACCGCCAGCGGCGCGGCCACCCGCAGCGGCAGCGGCCGCGGGGCACCCCCGTCGGGCGGCCCGGACGGGGCGCGGGTCTCTTCCCGGTCGAGCGTCGTCACCGGCACCTCACCACGATCACGGGCCGAAGGCTACCCGGCCGGACCGGCCGGGCGACGGCGACCGGTCCGCCGCTCAGCGGGCCACCGTGGGCGCGCCCAGCCGACCGTCGCGTACCTCCACCACCCGGTCGACGGCGCGCAGGTGGGTACGGTCGTGGGTGACCAGCACGGTGGCGGTGGCGCGCTGGCGGGTGAGCCGGGTGATCAGGTCGACCACGGCGGCGCCGCGTTCGTGGTCGAGAGCGCTGGTGGGCTCGTCGACGAGCAGCACGGTGGGGTCGTTCATCAGGGCCCGGGCGACCGCGACGCGTTGGCGTTGACCGCCGGAGAGCTGGTGCGGGCGGCGGCCGGCCTGCTCGGCGAGGCCGACGGCGTCGAGCAGTTCCATCGCCCGCGGGCGGGCCCGGGCCGGGGACCGCCCGTCGAGGTGGGCCATCACCTGGAGTTGCTCGACGGCGGTGAGGGCGGCCAGCAGGTTCGGCTGCTGGAACACGATGCCGATCTTGCGGCGTCGCAGGTCGGTACGGGCGGCGCGGGTCAGCCCGCCGGTCGGGGTGCCGTCGACCGTCACGGTACCGGAGTCGGGGGTGACCAGGGTGGCGGCTACAGCCAGCAGGCTGGACTTGCCGGACCCGGAGGGGCCGACCACGGCGGTGAGGCTGCCGGTGGGCACGTCGAGGCTGACGTGGTCGAGGGCGGTCAGTCGGCCCGCCCCGTCCGGGTAGCTGAGGGTGACGTCGGACAGGCGCAGGCTCATCGGGCGCTCCCCAGGGCGGTCAGCGGGTCGACGGAGGTGATGCGGCGCACGGACAGGGCGGCCCCGACCGCGCCGAGGACGATCGTCACGGCGGCGGGAACCAGGACCGTGGTGGCGGTGAGCTGGAACGGCACGGCGGAGGAGACCAGGGCGCCCAGCCCGGCGGCGACGGCGGCACCCGTGGCGGTGCCGGCGACGAGCAGGGCGACGGCCTGCCCGAGCGCGTCGCGCAGCAGGTAGCCGGTGCTGGCGCCGAGCGCCTTGAGGACGGCGATGTCGGCGCCGCGCTGGATGGTCCACACGCTGAAGAAGGCCCCGACGACCAGCGCGGCGATGGCGAACAGGAAACCGCGCATCAGTTGCAGGGAACCGTTCTCCGAGCGGTAGGAGCCGATGGCGGACAGCGAGTCACCGGTGGCGACCGTACGGGTGCCGGCGGCGGCGTCCACGGCCCCGACGTCGACGGCGGAGGTGGTGGTCAGGGCGATGACGGTGGCGGTCCGGGGCCCGACGGCCGGCCAGGTGTCCAGCGCGGTCCAGACCACCGGAAGGTGGCTGTAGGAGGCGTCCCCGGTGACGGCGGCCACCCGCAGCGCCCGTCCGGCCACGGTGACACTCTCCCCGGCCCGTACCCTCAGCTCGTCGGCGGCCGGCCGGGACAGCACCAGCGTGCCCTCGTCGACGGCCGCCGGCGCCAGGGTGGATCCGGGCGGTACGCCGAAGGCGCTCACCGTGACGGCACGGCCGCCGGCGGTGGCCCGGGTGGTGGTGACGCCCAACGGCTCGGCACGGCGCACGCCGGGGGCCTGCGCCCACTGCCGCCACTGCCGCTCGGTGACCGTGGAGTCGGCGTACGACAGGTCGTGGCCGGCGGCGGGCGCGGCGAAGGCGATCCGGTCGGCGGGCAGCCCGGTGATCGCGGAGACGTTCTCCCGGGCCAGCCCGGCGGTGAGCCCGGACAATAGCCCGACCAGGGCACTGATGAGCGCGACGACGCTCGCCATCAGGGCGAATCGCCCTCGGGCGAAGGTCAGGTCTGCGCGTGCAAGGAACACGACGAGCGGCCCTTTCGACGGTGGAGGCGGATGTCTCCACCGTCCCCGCCGACGCCGCGACGGGCATCTGACCGCGGAGGGAACTTCCCCGGCCGAACGACGGTGGCGGCGTTGCATCCTTCGACAGAGGGCACCGGCCGCGACGACGCCTAGGCTGGAAGGACCGTGAACACCTCCGCCACCACCTTCCGCGCGCTGACCTGGTGCCTGCATCTTTTGGTCGCCGGCCTGCTCGCGCTGGTCGCCGCCCGGGCGGTGGTCGACGCCGCGCCGCACGCCGCCGGGGTGGTCGCCGTGGCGGCACTGCTAGGGCTGACGTACGGGGCGGGTGGCCTGCTACGCCGCGGCGGGGCCGGCCGGCGGGCCGTACTGGGATGGTTGGCGGCGGTGGCGGCGCTGTGGCTGCTGCTGCTGGTCCTCTCCGCCGACGCGGTGTGGCTGGCGTTCCCGCTGTACTTCCTGGGCCTGCATCTGCTGGCCCGCCGGGCGGCCCTGCTGGCGGTGGCGGCGACCGCGGTCGCCGCGGTGCTGGCCTTCGCCGCGCACCGCGGCTCGTTCTCCCCCGCGGTGGTGGTGGGGCCGGCGCTGGGCGCGCTGGTCGCGGTGGCGGTGGCGCGGGGTTACCAGGTCCTGTACCGGGAGAGCGAGCGGCGGCGCCGGTTGATCGAGGAGCTCACCGCGACTCGCGCGGACCTGGCCGCGGAGCAGCACCGCGCCGGTGTGCTGGCCGAACGGGAACGGCTGGCGCGGGAGATCCACGACACGCTCGCCCAGGGGCTGTCCAGCATCCAGTTGCTGCTGCGAGCGGCCGGGCGTGACCTGCCCGACGGCCGGGCCGCCGGCTACGTGGAGCAGGCGCGCCAGGCCGCGGCGGACAACCTGGCCGAGGCCCGGCGGTTCGTCACCGCGCTCACCCCGCCGCCGCTGGAGGGGACCTCGCTGGCGGACGCCCTGGAACGGCTCTGCGCCACCACCGCCGCCCGGCACCGGCTCGACGCCCGGTTCCGGGTCACCGGGGACCCGGTGGCGCTGTCGACCCCGTACGAGGTGGCGCTGCTGCGGGTCGCCCAGTCCGCGCTGGCCAACACGGTGCAGCACGGGCACGCCGGCACCGCGCGGGTGACCCTCGACTACGGCGACGCCGCGGTCGCCGTGGTGGTCGCCGACGACGGCGCCGGCTTCGACCCGCGGCGGTCGCCGGCTGGTACGACGGGCGGGTTCGGACTGGCCGGGATGCGGGCCCGGGTGGGGGCCCTGGGCGGCACCCTCAGCGTCGTGTCCGCCCCGGGGCGGGGCACCACGCTGACCGCCCGGCTGCCCGTGGACGGCCCGGACGCCGACGCGGGGGCGGGGTCGTGACGCCGGCGCCGATCCGGCTGCTGCTGGCCGACGACCACCCGGTGGTGCGGGCCGGGCTGCGCGCGGTGCTGGAGTCCGAGCCGGACCTGCTGGTGGTGGCCGAGGCCGCCACCGGCGAGCAGGCCGTGGCCCGCGCCGCCGAGGGCGACATCGACGTGGTGCTGATGGACCTGCGCTTCGGCCGCGGGATGACCGGCGCGCAGGCCACCGCGGCGATCGCCGCCGGCGCGGGGACCGCCCGGGTGTTGATCGTCACCACCTACGACTCCGACGCCGACACGTTGCCGGCCATCGAGGCCGGCGCGACCGGCTACCTGCTCAAGGACGCCCCGCCCGAGGAACTGGCCGCCGCCGTGCGCGCGGCGGCGGCCGGGCGTACGGTGCTGGCGCCCATGGTCGCGGACCGGCTGATGCACCGGCTGCGCTCCCCCGCCACCGCGCTGACCCACCGCGAGATCGAGGTCCTCGCCCTGGTCGCCGAGGGCCTGTCGAACCGGGCCGTCGGCGGCCGGCTGCGGCTCACCGAGGGCACCGTGAAGTCCCACCTGGCACGGATCTTCACCAAGCTGGGCGTGGACTCGCGGACCGGCGCGGTGGCGGCGGCGACCCGGCTCGGCCTGATCCGCCGCTGACGGCGTTCAGCGGCGCCGGGCCACCAGCACGGCATCGCGTACGGTGACCGGCCGCCCGTCGTGGTCGGTGACCTCGCGGGGACGGTCCTGCGCGGTCACCTCCCACCCGCCAGGGTCGAGGATCCCCGCCACCTGCGCGGCGGTGAACATCAACTCGGGCAGGTGCGGGCGGCGCACGGTGGTGCGCAGGTCCGCCGGGTGGTGCCCGACGATCAGCAGGGTGCCGCCGGGGGCGACGGCGTCGGCCAGCCGCGCCCACAACTGGCGTTGCTGCTCGGCGGGCAGGTGCACGTACTGGGCGGTGACCAGGTCGTAGCCGGCGCCGGGCAGCGGATCGTGCCGCAGGTCGGCCTGGCGGAAGGTGGTGCGGTCGGCGACCCCGGCCTCGGCGGCGTGCGCGGCGGCCCGCCGCACGGCGACCTCGGCGAGGTCGACGGCGGTGACCTGCCAGCCGCGCCCAGCCAGCCAGACGGCGTCGGCGCCCTCGCCGCAGCCCACGTCGAGGGCCCGGCCGGGGGTGAGGTCGGCCGCCTCGGCGACCAGCTGCGGGTTGGGCCGGCCGCTCCACACGTGGGGCCGGGACCGGTAGCGCTCCTCCCAGCTGTCCCGCTCGTGCATGGTGGCGCGCAGCTGCCGGTGCGCCTGCACGGCGTCGCGGGTGTCGGCGGCGATCAGGTCGGCGTTGACGGCGGCGCCGGCGGTGAGCCCGGCCGCCGCGGCGACGGCCACCTGGGCGCGTACGTCGGCGACGTTGCCGGCCACCCACACCCCGGGCACGTCGGTGGCGCCGTCGGGGCCGGCCGGGATCCGGGTGCCGACGACGTGTCCGCCCATCTCCACCTCGACCGGGTGCAGGCCGAGGGAGGACAGCACCCCGGCGCGGGCGACCAGCCGGGTGGCGACGGCGAGGGCGTCGAGGGCGATGACGTCCCCGTCGGCGAGCCGCACCCCGGTGAGGGCGCCGTCGTGGGTCCGCAGGCCGGTGACCGGGCCGTCGACGACGGCGATGCCGCGGGCGGCGAGCTGCTCGGCCTGCTCGGCGTCGGGGGCGGGCGCGCCGTGCCGCAGCAGGATCACGTGCGGGCTCCACTGCCGCCACAGCTGCGCCTGGTGCACCCCGAGCGGGCCGGTGGCCAGCACCCCGATGCGCTGGTCGCGGACCTCCCAGCCGTGGCAGTACGGGCAGTGCAGCACGTCGCGTCCCCAGCGGTCCGCCAGGCCGGGCACGTCGGGCAGCTCGTCGACCAGTCCGGTGGTGACCAGCAGCCGGCGGGCGGACACCCCGCGCCCGTCGTCCAGCCGTACCCGGAATTCGTCGCCGTCGCGGGTGGCGTCGGTGGCGGTGGCGGTGATCAGCGTCGCGCCGTAGCGGGCGGCCTCGGCCCGGCCGGCGGCGAGCAGCTGCGCCGGGGGTGTGCCGTCGTGCCCGAGGTGGTGGTGCACCCCGGCGGCGGGGGCGTTGCGGGGCGCTGCGGCGTCCACCACGAGCACGCTGCGCCGGGCCCGGGCCAGGGCCATCGCCCCGGCCAGCCCGGCCGGGCCACCACCGATCACCACCACGTCGTACCGTTCGTCCATGTCGTCCTCCGTTGTCGTCGTCGCCGCCCACGGTGCGCCCGACCCGACCCACCCGGCAAGTACTGTTGCCGGTATGGCAAACGAGGAGGCGGTGGTGCTGGCGGCGGTCGGGCCGCGGTTGCGGGCGCTGCGCCGCCGCCGCGGCACCACCCTGGCCCAACTGTCGGCAGAGACGGGCATCTCGGTGAGCACCCTGTCGCGGCTGGAGTCCGGTGGCCGCCGCCCCACCCTGGAGCTGCTGCTGCCGCTGGCCCGCGCCCACCAGGTGCCGCTGGACGATCTGGTCGGCGCCCCACCGGTCGGCGACCCGCGGGTGCGGGCCCGGCCGATCGTGCGGCACGGGGTGACGTACCTGCCGCTGACCCGCCGGCCCGGCGGGGTGCGCGCCTTCAAGCAGGTGTTCCCGCCGCACACCCCGGCCGAGGTGACCCCGCAGACCCACGAGGGCCACGAATGGCTGTACGTGCTGTCGGGGCGGATCCGGCTGCTGCTGGGCGAGCACGACCTGCTGCTGACCGAGGGCGAGGTCGCCGAGTTCGACACCCGGGTGCCGCACGCCATCGCCAACCCGGATTCCCGGCCGGCGGAGGTGCTGAGCCTGTTCGGGCCGCAGGGCGAGCGGCTGCACGTGCGGGCCCGGCCGGCCGCGGGTTGACCTCAGGCCGGTGTGGGGCCGGGGAAACAGGCCAGGAACCGGGCGGCGACGCCGCGGTCACCGCTGAGATCGAGGTCGCCGGCGGCGACGGCGTCGTCGACCGGCCGGCCGCCGAAGAGCACCGCGAGCAGCGTCGGCACGTCGGCGCGTACGCCGGCGGTGGGCCGGGCGGCGGTGCCGCGGGTGATGCGCACGCCCTCCGCCGGGTCGACCTCGACGTCGAACCGGTCGGTGGCCACCCGCAGGTCGACGCGGGCGCGCAGGCCGCCGGCGCGGCGCGCGTCGTAGGTGGTGCGCAGCGCGAGCATCAGCGCGTCCACGCTCAGCTGGCCGGTCGGCGGCAACGGTTGGCGGCTGCCCCAGGTGCCCAGCGCCAGCAGGGTGTCCTCCAGGTCCCGCCCGCGCGGGGTGAGTTCGTACACCCGGGCGCCGGCCGGCGGGCCGAGCAGCCGGCGGGTCACCACGCCGGCCTGCTCCAATTCCCGCAGGCGCTGGGAGAGCACGTTCTGGCTGAGGGTGGGCAGGGCGCGGCTGAGGTCGGAGAAGCGTTTCGGGCCGAGCAGCAACTCCCGCACGATCAGCAGCGCCCACCGTTCGCCGACGGCGGACAACGCCCGGGCCACGCCGCAGAAGTCGCCGTAGGAACGCACCGGCCCAGTCTAGCGAAGCCGCTTGCTCACCCGAAGTAGTTGCTCCTAATGTAGGAGCAACCGTTGAGGGGAGCACCATGACCATGACCACCGCCCTGCCGCAGGGCGACGTACGTCTGCTCGACACCGAGGTGGCACGCGAGCTGCTCGGGGGCACCGAACTGGCCCGCGTCGCCTACGTCGCACCCGACGGCACCCCCCGGGTACTGCCGGTCATGTTCCACTGGACCGGCGACGAGCTGGTGTTCTGCACCTTCGCCGGCGCCGCGAAAATCAAGCATCTGCGGGCGCGGCCCGACGTCGCCGTCACCATCGACACCGCCGGGATGCCGCCGAAGGTGCTCCTGCTGCGCGGCCCGGTGACCGTCGACGACGTCGACGGCGCCGCCCCCGAGTACCTCGCCGCCCACCGCCGCTACGGCGGACCGGAACACGCCGAGACCGTCCGGGCCGAACTCGACGGCCCCGGCCTGGTGATGGCCCGCATCGGCCTGCGACCGACCTGGGTGGGCGTGCTGGACTTCGTCACCCGGTTCCCCGGCGGCGGCACCGCCGACGACTTCGCCCGCCGGGGGCGGCGGTGACCTACGTGCTGGTGCCCGGCGCCGGCGGCACCGGCGAGGAGTGGCAACTGCTGGCCGGTGAGCTGCGCCGGCGGGGCCGGCAGGCCGTGCCGGTGGTGCTGCCGGGCGCCGACGAACACGCCGCCCTGCCGCGGTACACCGACCTCGTCCGCGCCGCCGTCGACGCACACCCCGACGTGACGCTCGTGGCCCAGTCGCTCGGCGCGTTCACCGCCGCCCTGGTCGCCGACCATCCGGCGGTGCGGCTGCTGGTGCTGGTCAACCCGATGATCCCCGCCCCCGGCGAGACGGCCGGCGACTGGTGGCAGGCCACCGGCCACGCCGAGGCCCACGCCGCCCACGCCACCGCCCAGGGCCGCGACCCGCACGCCGACCTGGACCTGGCGGTGGAGTTCTTCCACGACGTGCCCGACGAACTGGCCGCGCGGCTGCTCGCCACCGACGCCCCGGAGTCCGCGGCGGTGTTCACCTGCCCGAACCCGCTGCGCCGCTGGCCGGACGTGCCGACCCGGGTGGTGTCCGGCCGCGACGACCGGTTCTTCCCGCTGGCGTTCCAGCAGCGGCTGGCCCGGGAACGCCTGGGCGTGGAACCCGACGTGCTGCCCGGCGGGCATCTGCTGCCACTGAGCCAGCCGGTGCTGCTCGCCGACCGGCTGGAGGCGTACCGGGCCGGGCGGTGACCGGCCCGCCGCCAGCGCTCGCTGATCCCAGAGCAACGCGGAGCGACGAAATCGGGGCGCGGCTTGCGCCGCGCCCCGATGCTCCCAGGCCCTCCCCGGCCGGTGGGGCGAAGATGCGGCACGCCGACCTTCGGACCGACCGGACGGCGACTGGCTGCCCCCGCCGGGCCGTTGTCTACTGGCCGTGCACCTCACCCTGCCCGTACACCGGTTACCGCGGCCGGTTCGCGCCGCCCCGCCGACCCCCGCCCGCTGGACCTGGCCGCCGCAGCCCGCGCACATGTCGCTCCGTGCATCGGGTCACTCGGCCAGCGGGCGAGAGGACGAAGCGAACAACAGCCGCTTCCCGTAGTAGGACTCAAAGACGGTACGTGCCAACCCCCCGGCCCTGTCAACCCACCCGGGCCTGTCGCGCGGGCCTCCACGGCGTGTCGCGCCGCCCCGGCTCACTCCGCGCCCAGATGGTGACGCAGCAACGCCCCGGCGGCCCCCGGCTGCTCCGGCGCGAGCAGCCCCGCGGCGGCCAGCACGTACGCGGTGTCGACCACCGGCCGGGCGTGGCGCGGCACCGCCCAACCACCGGCGTGGTCGGCCAGCACCGCGGCCAGGACGTGCCCGGCGTCGACCGGGTCGGCGTGCCGCAGCACCCCACCGGAGCCGATCACCAGCCGCACGTCCCGCAGGTCCCGGCCGCCCCGCTCACCGGTGGCCCCGCCGCGCGCGTGCCGGCGCACCGCCACCGTCGCCGCCAGGGCGGCGATGCGCCGCTCGGCGGCCCGCTCGCCGGCACCGGACGGCAGGAACCCCGGGTCGGCGGCGCGCACCGCCGCCGCCGCCGCCAACCCGTCGCGCTCACCGGCGGCCAGCAGCCGTTCCTCCGCCGCGGCCCGCACCACCCCCGGCGCGCTCCACCGCATCCCCAGGTCGCCCTCGACGGTACGGGCCCGCCACAGCGTGCCGGCGACCTCCCGACCGGGACCGCTGTCCCGTTCGTCGGGGGTGAGCGCCGAGTACACGTCGGTGGTGGCGCCCCCCACATCGACCACCACCAGGTCACCGCCGAGGGTGTCGGCGAGCACCTCCACCCCGGTCAGCACCGCGTCGGGGGTGGCCGCGCGCACCAGCCGGGTGAACCGGCCGCCCCGCGACAGCCGCTTGCCGCCGATGACGTGCCGCAGGAACACGTCCCGGATCGCCGCCCGCGCCGCGCCGGGGGCGAGCACCCCGATGCGGGGCAGCACGTTGGCGCAGGCCGTCACCGGCACCCCCGCCCCGGCGAGCAGGGCGTGCAGGTCGTCACGGGCGTCGGCGTTGCCCGCGAGGACCACCGGCACCCGCCAGCGGGCCTTCGCCAGCCGGGTCGCGTTGTGGGTGAGGGTGTCGGCGTCACCGCCGTCGGTGCCGCCGACCAGCAGCACCACGTCCGGCCGGGCGGCCCGCAACGCGGTCAGTTCCGCCGCACCCAACCGGCCGGCGGCCACGTGCACCACGTTCGCGCCGGCGGACAGGCCGACCCGCCGCCCGGCCTGCGCGGTGACGAGGGGCTCGTAGCCGACGACGGCCAGCCGCAGCCCACCACCGGCCGACGAACACACGTACCAGGGGACGTCCCCGGCGGGCAGGCCCGCGGTGGCCGCCCCGACCGCCGCGTCCAGGCCGTGCAGCACGTCCGTGCCGACCGTCGTCGGCGCCGACGCCGCCGCGACCAGCCGCCCGCCGTCCAGGTCCACCACCGCGACCTTCGTGTACGTGGACCCGACGTCGGCGCAGACGGCGAGGCTCACGCCGCCGGCGGGACGACCACGGTGCCCGTCGCCGTCACCGCCACGACCGGCTCGGCCAGCACCTCCGCCGCCGACTCACCCCGCTCCGGGCGGCCCCGGCACACCACCGTCGCGGCGAAGTCGATGGTGCGGCTGCGGGTGCCCACCCGGGTCACCGTCGCCGTCACCTCCAACACGTCACCGGCCTTCATCGGCGCCTTGAACTGCACCTCCGAGTACGACGCGAACAACCCCTCGTCGCCGTCGGTGCGGATGCACACCTCCGTGGCGACGTCCCCGAACAACCCCAACGCGTACGCCCCGTCCACCAGGTTCCCCGCGTAGTGGGCGTGGGAGTACGGCACATACCGGCGGTGGGTGACGGTCAGACCCACTCGTGCGTCGCTCATGCTCCCGCCTTCCTGCTCGTGATCAACGCGTGGACCAGGTAGCTGGCCACCTCACCCGGGGTGGTGCCCCGACCGAAGATCCGGTCCACCCCCAGCTCACCGGTCATCGTCTCGTCGAACCGGGGACCACCGACGATCAGCAGCGGCCGCCTGCCCGCCGGCATCGCCTCCCGGAACGCCGCCGACATCTCCCGGGTGTTGTGCAGGTGCGCGTCGCGCTGCGTGACGACCTGCGACACCAGCACCGCGTCGGCCTTCTCCACCCGGGCCGCCTCCACCAGCTCCGGCACGCTGACCTGCGCGCCCAGGTTGGTGACCTTCAGCTCCCGGTAGTACTCCAGGCCCTTCTCCCCGGCGATGCCCTTGACGTTGAGGATCGCGTCGATGCCCACGGTGTGCGCGTCGGTGCCGATGCACGCCCCCACCACCGACAGCTTGCGCCGCAACCGCTGCTTCACCACCGCGTTGACCTCCTTGGCGCCCAGCAGCGGAAAGTCCCGCTCCACCACCTGCACCGCCGCCAGGTCCACCAGATGGTTCACCCGCCCGTACACCACGAAAAAGGTGAACCCGCCGCCGACGGGCTTGGCGTGCACCAGCATCGCCGGGTCCATGCCCATCTTGTTGGCCAGCTGCACCGCCGCCCCCTCGGCCCGCTTGTCATGCGGCACCGGCAGGGTGAACGACACCTGCACCATGCCGTCACCGGTGGTGTCCCCGTACGGCCGGACGATCGTCTTCTCACTCATGCGGCCGGACCCTCCAGGATCTCGGTGGCCGGGTTGTAGTAGTCACCCTCGTGCTCCGCGACACCGTCGAGGCCCTTGCCCCGGTCCGCGGGCCGCTTCATGATCCCGAAGGTGCCCTCCGCGATCGCCGTCAGCAGCGACTGCTCCCCGATGCGTTCGAGCAGGTCGACCGCCTCACCGAGGACCCGGTGGGCGCGCTGCTGGATGAACCCGCCCGGCGCCGGCACGAAATCCTCGTGCAGCCCACCGGCCGCGCCCAGCACGTAGCGGACGTTCTGCAGGGCGATGTCCCGGTCCGACAACCACGGCGTCACCACCGCCTCGGTCATCATCCCCACCAGCAGGATGCCCTGCCCGGTCATCGTGCCCACCAGGTTGAAGAACCCGTCGAGCAGGTTGCCCCGGAACACATCCCCGGTCATGTGCTTCGTCGGCGGCATCCACTTCAGCGGCGCGTCCGGGAACAACTCCCGCGCCAGCAACGCGTGCGCCAACTCCAACCGGAACGACTCCGGCACATCCGGGTTGATCTCGAACGCGTGCCCCAACCCCAACTGCCCGTCGGCCAGCCCCGCCTCGTGCGCGAAGTACTCGTTGAGCAGCTGCGACACCGTCACCGTGTGCGCCTCGTCCACCGCGTCCGCGGTGGTCAGGTAGTTGTCCTCACCGGTGTTGATGATGATCCCCGCCCGGGCGTGCACCTGCCGGGAGAACCGCTGGTCCACGAACGTACGGATCGGATTGATGTCGCGGAACAGAATCCCGTACATCGAGTCGTTGAGCATCATGTCCAGACGCTCCAGACCCGCCAGGGTCGCCATCTCCGGCATGCACAGCCCCGACGCGTAGTTCGTCAACCGCACGTACCGGCCCAACTCCTTCGACGAGGAGTCCAGGGCCGCCCGCATCAACCGGAAGTTCTCCTGCGTGGCGTACGTGCCGGCGAAACCCTCCCGGGTCGCCCCCTCCGGCACGTAGTCCAGCAGCGACTGCCCCGTCGAACGGATCACCGCGATGACGTCCGCCCCGGCCCGCGCCGCCGCCTGCGCCTGCGGGATGTCCTCGTAGATGTCCCCGGTCGCCACGATCAGATAGATCCACGGCCGCTGCGCCGGATCCCCGTACCGCTTCACCAGGCGGTCCCGCTCGGCCCGGCGCCGGTCGATCTGCCGGATGCCCGCCGCCACCGCCTTGCGGGCCGCCCGGCGGGCCGCCGTGGCGGCCTTCCCGGTCGGCTGGGCGAACCGCACCGACCCGGCGGCGGCCTTCTGCGCCAGCAACGTCACGTCGGCGATACCCTCCCGGGCCAGCGCGTCGAACACCGGCGCGGCCACCCCGTGCCCCAACCCGACGTCCGCGACCACCGCGTCCACCAGACGGTTCACCCACGGAATGCCGTCCGGATCCGCACCGGACACCCCGGCCAGCCGCAGCACCGCCCGCTCCACCGACACCGTGGTGTGGCTACGCGCCAACTCCACCACCGGCCGCCCGGCCCGCCGCGCCAACTCCCGCGCCCGCGCCACCAGCACCGGATCCAGGTCAAGCTTCCCTGTCACACCGTCACCTCGCTCCGCTCGGCGACGCCGTGACGGCGTCACACCGTGCCGATGGTTCGCTCGCAAGCTCGCTCACGAAACGCCTTCCTGATAAATGACGTCACCGCGCAGCACCGTCGCCCGGCACACCGGCAACGGCGTCGGATCGTCCACGCCCCGCAACTCCGGATCCTCGGCCAGCAACACCGGCAGGCCCCGCTCCACCCCGGCCGGCGTCGACCACACCGCGAACGTCGCCGGCGCACCCAACGCGATCACACCCTCCGCGTCCAGGTGCACCGCCCGCCACCCGCCCCGGGTGTGCGCGGCGAACGCCGACCGCACCCCCATCCGCTGCGCCGGATTGTGATGCGCCGCAGCCGCCCGCACCGAACCCCACGGGTCCAGCGGCGTCACCGGCGAATCCGACCCGAACGCCAACGCCACCCCGACCGAGTGCATCGCACCCATCGGGTTCGACTCCCACGACCGGGACAACCCCAGCCGCGACTCGTACATCCGGCCCGCGCCACCCCACAACCGGTCGAACGCCGGCTGCATCGACGCCACGACGCCGTACTCCACGAACCCGGCGATCAGCCGCTTGTTCATGATCTCCGCGTGCTCGATCCGGTGCCGGGCCGCCCGCAGCCGATCCACCCCCAGCTTCTCCGCCGCCGACGCGAACCCCTGAAGCACCGTCGAGATCGCCTCGTCCCCGATCGCGTGGAAGCCGCCCTGCACGCCGTGCGCCGCACAGTCCAGCAGATGATCCCGCACCTGCTCGGCGCTCAGGTACCCGTGGCCGCACCCGCCCGGCTCCCCGTCCAGGTACGCCGCCGACACGTGCGCCGTCCGCGACCCCAACGCCCCGTCGGCGAACAGGTCACCACCGGCGCCCACCGCGCCCAACTCCCGCGCCCGCGCCGCGCCGAGCAGCTCACCCCAGTACCCGTACACCTCCGGCAGCCCGTCCCCGGAGATCCCCAGCAACCCGGTGAAATCCTCCTCGTCCGAAATGTCCGGACCGCCGCACTCGTGCACCGCCGCGATCCCCAACGACGCCGCGTGTTCGAGGGCCACCCGCTGCGCCACCACCCGCTGCGCCCGGGTCACCGACCCCTGCGCCGCCGCCCGCACCACATGATGCGCGTCCCGCCGCAACCACCCCGACACGTCGAAACCCGGCGCGGCCGCCGCCTCCGGACACGCCGCCAGCAACGCCCGCGACACCAGCGCCGAATGGATCGACGCCTGCGACAGGTACACCCGCCGGCCACCCGCCGCCCGGTCCACCGCATCCGCGTCCGGCAACACGGGATCCGACCAACCCGACTCGTCCCACCCGTGCCCCAGCACCACCGCGTCGGCCGGCAGCCGCCCGGCGAACGCCGAGACCGCCGCCAGCAACTCCCCCGCCGACCGCACCCCGGACAGGTCCAGCCCCGACAGCACCAGACCGGTGTCGGTGGCGTGCACGTGCGCGTCCACGAACGCCGGCGTCACCAGCGCCCCGTCCAGCTCCACCACCCGATCGGCGGCCGGCGCGTCCGTGCCGGCACCCAACCAGGCGATCCGGCCGTCCCGCACCAGCAACGCCGTCGCGCTCGGATCCGCCGGGCAGTGCAGCACTCCGCCGCGGTACAAGGTCGAGGGGTTCGTCATGGCCTCAGTCTGCCGCCAACCGCGACTCGAACAACGCACGGACCCCCGGCTCCGCCCGCAGCAACTCCAACGCCAGCTCCGCGTGCCCCGGCACGTACCCGTTGCCCACCAGCATCGTCACGTCCGCCGCCAGGCCCTCCGCGCCCAACGCCGCCGCCGCGAAACTCGTCGCCATCGAGAAGAACACCACCGTGCCGCCGTCCGCCGTGGCCAGCACCGCCCCGTGCTCACAGCCCGGCACGTCCACGCACACCACCGTCACGTCCGCCGGCGCACCCAACGCGCTGGTCACCGCCGTCGACAACGCCACCGGATCCCGGGCGTCGGCCAACGCCACCGCGTCGGCCAGGCCCGCCGCCAGCAGCGCGTCACGCTCCGCGCCCACCGGCACCACCCCGACCGTACGGCCCGCGCCCGCCCGCCGCGCCGCCGCCAGGGACAGCGACCCGCTCTTGCCGGCGCCACCGATCACCGCCACGCCCACCGGCCGCGGATCACCGTCGCGGCCCCGCCGCGCCACCTGCTCGGCCACCACCCGCGCCGTCAACGCCGGCGCCCCGCACACGTCCAGCACCGCCAGCGACAGCTCCGGATGCAGGTCCGCCGGCAGCACCGCCGCGATGGACCGGGCGAACAGGATGGCGTACCCGTCGCACGGCACCTGCTCGCTGCGCCCGTCCCAGCGGGCCAGCCCGTCGGTGACGGTCAGCGGGGTCAGGGTCAGCGACACCAGCGTCGCCACCCGGTCACCGGGCCGCAGCCCCAGCGGGGACCGCCGGCCCGCCTCCTCCACGGTGCCGATCAGCATGCCGCCGGACCCGGTCACCGGGTTCTGCATCTTCCCCCGAGCGGAGATGATCTCCAGCACCTCGGCGCGGACCTTCTCCCCGTCCCCGCCGTGCTTCTCCGACAGCTGCCGGAAGCTCGCCGCGTCCAGATTCAGCCGTTCCACCCGAATCCGCACCTCGTTCGCGGCGATCCGCGGGTCGGCGTCCAGCCGCCACGCCGCCTGCGGCAGCACCCCCGCCGGTTCCACGACTCGGTGCAGCCCCACCGGTGACGTCACGCCGACCTCCCCCTGTCCAACCGCTCGAAGCCCCGGTCAGGACTCGCATCGCGGGAAAACTTACGGCAGACTAATTTCTACACCGGATATTTTCCAGTAGCCTTCGGGCCGCTGATCGAACCGAGCCACCACCGAGGAGGGGCCGTGACCCAGACCCAACCGGTTGAGACCATCCCTCAACCCCGTCACGCCCCGGTCGCGGTGCCGACCGCCGGGCAGCCCTACGAATACCGCCGCAGCCCCCTGGTCGAACCCGACTGGACCCGCTTCCCCGGCTGGCGCCACGTCACCCGCGAACAGTGGGAGAACGCCCAGTGGCAGCGCGTCAACTGCGTCAAGAACATCAAGCAGCTGCGCACCGTCCTCGGCGACGCCGTCGACGAGACCTTCTACGCCGACCTTGAGGCCGACCAGAAGGCCCTGGCAACCATGTCCATGCTGGTGCCACCGCAGATGCTCAACACCATGGTGCCGTTCGAACCCATGACCACCGAGGCGCTGCTCGCCGACCCCATCCGGCGCTACATGATCCCCGTCGCCTCCGACCGGCGCACCGACTGGCCCTCCCACCCGTACGCCAGCCGCGACAGCCTCCACGAGCACGACATGTGGGTCGCCGAGGGCCTCACCCACCGCTACCCCACCAAGGTCCTCGCCGAACTGCTCTCCACCTGCCCGCAGTACTGCGGGCACTGCACCCGCATGGACCTCGTCGGCAACTCCACCCCCACCGTCGACAAGCTCAAGCTCACCCTCAAGCCCGTCGACCGCTACGACGCCCACATCAGCTACCTCAAGGCGCACCCCGGCGTCCGCGACGTCGTCGTCTCCGGTGGCGACGTCGCCAACGTGCCCTGGCGCAACCTCGAGTCCTACCTGATGCGGCTGCTCGACATCGAAACCATCCGCGACATCCGGCTCGCCACCAAGGCCCTCATGGGCCTGCCCCAGCACTGGCTCCAGCCCGACGTCGTCGAGGGCCTCGAACGGGTCGCCCGCACCGCCGCCCGGCGCGGCGTCAACCTCGCCATCCACACCCACGTCAACCACGCCCAGTCGCTGACCCCGCTGGTCGCCAAGGCCGCCCAGACCGCCCTCGACGTCGGCGTCCGCGACGTCCGCAACCAGGGCGTCCTCATGCGCGGCGTCAACGCCACCAGCGAGGACCTGCTCGACCTCTGCTTCAGCCTGCAGGGCGAGGCCGGCATCCTGCCGTACTACTTCTACATGTGCGACATGATCCCCAACGCCGAGCACTGGCGGGTCCCCGTCTGGCACGCCCAGCAGCTCCAGCACGACATCATGGGCTACCTGCCCGGCTACGCCACCCCGCGGATCGTCTGCGACGTCCCCTTCGTCGGCAAGCGCTGGGTGCACATGCTCACCGAGTACGACCGCGAACGCGGCATCTCCTACTGGACCAAGAACTACCGCACCTCGATCGAGTCGGCCGACCTGGCGGCGCTCGACAAGCGCTACGCCTACTACGACCCGATCGACACCCTGCCCGACGCCGGCCAGCAGTGGTGGACCGCCCACCGCGACGACTGATCGGCGACAACCACCGGCGCCCCGCGACCGCCCGGCCGCGGGGCGCCGCCGCGTCTCAGCTCCCCCGCGGCGCGTACATGATCACCGCCACCCCCAGCAGGCAGATCAACGCGCCCGTCACGTCCCATCGGTCCGGCCGGAACCCGTCCACCACCATCCCCCAGGCCAGCGACCCCGCCACGAACACACCCCCGTACGCGGCCAGGATCCGGCCGAAGTTCGGATCCGGCTGGAACGTCGCCACGAACCCGTACGCCCCCAACGCCAGCACCCCACCGGCGATCCACCACAACCCGCGGTGCTCCCGCCAGCCCTGCCACACCAGCCAGGCACCACCGATCTCCGCGAGCGCGGCCAGCACGAACAACACCAGGGAACGCAGCACCGTCACGCCGCGACCCTAACCACCGGCCCGCCGCGCCCCGTCACCGGAACGGGTCGAAACGCCACCCCGGGCACGACGTGGGGGCCGCCGCATCGTCCGGCGGCCCCCACGTACCTCGGTCACTTCGAGAACGAGTCCCGGGCGTCGCGCCCGGCGTCCTTGACGTGCTCACCGGCCTGCCGCGCACGGGCGGTGCTCTGCTGGCTGGCGCCCTCGGCGCGCATCCGCTCGTTGTCGGTCATGTCGCCGACCCGCTCCTTGGCGGCGCCGGTCAGCTCGTCGGCCTTGTTCTTGGCCTTGTCGGTGAAGCTCATCTCGCCTCCTCGTGGTGCGACTCCCCGTCGGTTGCCCGGCCCTGGTGACCACAAACGCCGCGGCGGTAGGCACATCCCGTAATGCATCCTAGGAAGATAGGTCCGTTGGTCGCCCGGCCCGGCACACCGGGTCGTGGTTGACTGGGCCGGTGAGCGAGATCGTGCTGGTACGCCACGGCGAGACCACCTGGAGCGCCGGCCACCGGCACACCTCGTACACCGATCTGCCCTTGACCCCTGACGGCGAGCGGCAGGCCCGCGCCCTCGGCCTGGTCCTCACCGGCCGCCGCTTCGCCCGGGTCCTCTCCAGCCCCCGGCAGCGGGCCCGGCACACCGCGCAGCTCGCCGGCCTCACCGTCGACGACGTCGACGACGACCTGGCCGAATGGCACTACGGCGAGTACGAGGGGCGCACCACGGCCGACATCCACCAGGACCGTCCACGCTGGAACCTGTGGACCGACGGCTGCCCCGGCGGGGAATCACCGGAGCAGGTCGGCGCCCGCGTCGACCGGCTGCTCGCCCGGATCACCCCGCTGCTGGCGCAGGGCAGCGTGGCGCTGGTCGGGCACGGGCACAGCCTGCGCGTGGTCGGCGCCCGCTGGATCGACCTGCCGCCGGCCGGCGGGGGCCGGCTGCGGCTGGACACCGCCACCATCTCCGTCCTCGGGTACGAACACGGCCGAGCGGTGATCATGCGCTGGAACGGCCGCTGACATGAGGGCCGGGTCGCCCGCACGGCGTGGTGACGTCAGCGGCGACGACCCGTCGGCCACGGTGAACGTGCGCCACCGCCCGGTGCCGGTCTAGCCGGCGTCCCGGGCCCGCCCGCGGGCGGCGAACTCGCCGACGATCTTCGGCGGCCGGTTCTCGTACGGCGTGGAGAGCACCACCGTCGTGCGGGTGGTGACGTTCGCCGACGTGCGGATCTCCTGCAACACCCGCTCCAGGTCGGCGGGGCCGGCCACCCGCACCAGCAGCAGGTAGAAGTCCTCCCCCGCCACCGAGTAGCAGGAGTCGATCTCCGGCAGGTGGGCCAGCCGCTCCGGCGCGTCGTCCGGTTGGGACGGATCGAACGGCCGGATCGCCACGAACGCGGTCAACGGCAGGTCCAACGCCTCGAAGGAGACCCGGGCCGCGTACCCCTTGATCACGCCGCGTTGCTCCAGCCGGCGCACCCGCTGGTGCACTGCGGACACCGACAGCCCCACCTTCTCGGCGAGGTCGGTGTACGACAGCCGGCCGTCGCCGGTGAGCGCGGCGACGATGGCCCGGTCGATCTCCTCCACGGCGAGCAACCTACCGCGAAACACGGCGCGAAGGCGACGAGGGGCCCGCCCGACGTCACGCCGGGCGGGCCGCCCGGTCACGCACCGCATCGGCCGCGAAGTTCGACACCTCCGCCAGGTCGTCCTCGTCGAGGAACGGCAGATCGGTGAGGATGTCCGTCACGGACATGCCCTCGGCCATCATCGCCAGCAGCGTGGCGACGGGGATCCGGGACTGCCGCACGCAGGGCGCGCCGCCCATGACGTCGGGGCGATGGTGATCCGGGGAAAGGACACCGGCACAGGCTAACGCCCGTACGGCGGCGCCGGAAAAACCGACCGGCAGTGTCGCGGCGGGGCGTCCGCCGTACGCCATGGGGGTGAGCAGGCGGCACCCGCCGCCCGCCACGAGCAAGGAGAGACACGTGCGCTACTCGATGGTGATCTGGGGCGACGACTCGATGGAGAAGGACCAGGCGCTGCTCAACTAGGTCGACGCCTGGTGGCAGAAGTGGCACGCCGCCGGCAAGGTGGTGCGCGGCGGCACGAGGCTGGACGCCCCGCAGGTCGCGAAGACCGTCAGCCGGGGCGCGGACGGCCAGCCGGTGGTCACCGACGGGCCGTTCCTGGAGCTGAAGGAGGTCGTCGGCGGCTACGTGCACCTGGAGTGCGACGACTTCGACTTCGACGCCACGCCCAACGCCGAACCCATTGGAGTACTAGCCGCCGCTTGAAGGGTTGCGGAACGAGTCGCACAGCTCAGTTCATGTGTTGCAGGTTTCCCAACTCGTCGAGGTAGTAGACCTCTCCTGAGGCATCGGTCTGCACCGCAGCACGATTTCTCTTCGCCGCTTTCGCATCGAAGAAGATGTAGCCGATTTCATCGAATTTCACCTTCTGAGGGAGCTCGACAGGCGGCGGTCCGGTGGGGTCATGTTTCTGGAAGCGCACCATCACCTCGTTGGCGCCTTCGAACAGTTCGTTGTCGAGGGCCTGCTCCCAGTCGATGTCGGTCTTGGATCCGTAGACCTTGCCGTCCCACCAGGAGATGGTGCCGGTTGCCGGGCTGGTGAAGGCGTCGGCTGAACGTTCGAGGGCGATCATTTCCTCGGCGAGGGCGGGGTTGTCGTGCTTGTACACGTACACCCGCTTGCCGGCGTGCGGGTCCTTGGCGAAGACCCACTTGCGTAGCCACGCCTCGCCGACTGAGCCTTTGAAGTCGGGGTAGGCGTCGAGCCGTTCACGGAAGGCCTTGAACGCAGGGCCGGGTGGTGTGTTGAGTGCTTCGTCCTTGAGTTCATCGAGGGTCTTCGTGGCCGCGCCGATCGGCGTTCTCACGGGCTTGCCGTAGTTCTCGATCTTCTCGATCGTCTTCTGGTCCTTCTGGGCGAGCTTGTCCAGCATCTCGGCGTAGCGGTTCATCCGCTGCTCGGGCAGCGCTTCGGCGGCCAGCTTCTCCATCCGTCGCAGCATCGCGTTCAGGGAGTCGAACCGGTTGCCCACGTGGTCCCACAGGACGCTGAAGGCGGCGTACCCATTGGGGCGGGCGATGAGCAGGCAGGCGTCGGGCTGCCGGGACAGCCTGAGGAGAAAGTTGAGGTCGCGTGCTCCAGGGCCGTTGGTCAGCGCCGCCGGCGGCATGGCGTTGACCGCGGCAGCGAACGCCTCCCACTGCTCGGCGGTGATGTCGACGCCGTTGCGCTTGGCCAGCTTGTTCATCAGTCGTGAGAACCGCTGGTTCTTGGCGTCGCCGAGGAGCATGTGGTGATCGGCGAGCTTCTTGAATGCGTTGCGGCCGTTCTCGCTGAGCGGGCCAACGACCGTCTCCAGGGGCTTGGCCGCGTCGAGGCGTTGATTAAGTCGGAGCAGGTCGTCCTTGAGCGCGAGGGGTAGATCGTCGAACCGTGCGATCGGGTCGAGGTCGACGTTCTCGAGCCCTTTGGCGATCTTTGCGGTGTCGCTGTCGGGTGCGTAGCCGAGCGCGCGGATCAACTCGACGTCCGTCCCGAAGTTGATCTTCGCGTTGAGGAGCTTCATGACGCGTTCGAGTTTCGCGGTCACGGTGAACTTCTCGGCCGCCTCGACGGCGTCAACCGCCAGCTTCGCGGGCCGGGCCATGGCAGCCCAGGCCTCGACGACACCGCGGATCTCCTTGAACGCCTGGAGGCCGGCGCGTACCTCGCCGACGCCGACGAACCAGGAGGCGACCTCCCAGATGATGGCCCACTTGAGCTGCGTGAGGGTGTGCTCGACGGCACCGAGCGCGATCGCCCCGCGGTAGGCGGCTTGGATCTTCTGCCCGAGCAGGGTGAACAGTGCGCCGAGGTACTGCAGGGCTTGCGGGTCTGAGATCGGCGGTTGGGCGAGCTGGGCCATGAGCGCGAGTTTGATCAGCTGCCAGACGCCCTCGACGAGCTTGTCCGGCTCGGTGATGACTTGGAAGATGCCTTCGAACGAGTCGACCACGAACTTCAGTGCGGCGCTGGCGGCGACGTACAGCTCGTCGAGTTGGTCCAGGTCCAGCGCCGGGGGTGCTGACGGGTTTTCCCGGGTGATGACGGTGTGCAGCTGCGGCCACAGGGCGAACACGAGGTCGATGAGGTCGTCGAGGGTGAAGTCGATGCTGGTGGGCGGGAACCGCTCCCCCACGGCGACGAAGAGGCTCCACAGCTCGTAGTCCAGGTCCCTGAGAACCTTCGCGTAGTCGGTCGGGGTGAGCTGCGCGATCATCTGGTTCAGCGCGGGACGGTCCTCGGCGGTCTTGAACAGTTCGACGATCGCCCGCTCCCGCGCCTTCGTGGTGAAGGCGTGGGCGAGGACGTTGGCGTAGTGGGCGCGCTCGGCGGGGGTGAGGATCGAGAAGGCGGTGGCGTCGAGTTCGGCGAGGCGACCGGCGGCCCGTTCGAGGTCGACGACGCCGGGTTTGGATATGTCGCCTTCGCCGGTCAGCGTCCAGAGCGGGTTGAAGATCGCCGCACGGACGTCGGCTGCTGCGACGGCCGCCTCGTCGCCGGTGAACGCCGCCCATTCGGCGTTGATGAGTTCTTTGTCTTTGGCGGGGAAGAGGAATCGCGGCGGGTCGAGCGGTGTGGTGGCGCCGAGTGGCGGTGGTGCTTGGCTTCCGTCGACGGGTGCTATCAGCCGCAGTTTGTAGTGGCGTCCGGTGGCGTCGCCCCAGGTGTCTCGCCAGAAGTAGGTGGCGGCGTGCTGGGTGGGCGAGCCGTGGCCGTCGAGGCGTTGGGTCCAGTCGAGTTTGTCGAAGGTGACGTTTTCGAGGGTGGGCAGGACCAGGAACGGTGCGGGTACGTCGGGAAAGCCTTCCAACACGAGGTAGGAGCGCCCGCCCCAGAGCAGGTGGCCCCACATGGTCGCGCGGCGCAGGTTGTCCGCGACGGCGTAACGGGGCTCGTTGGCGACGTGGATCCACTGCCCGGCGGTGAAGATCGCGGCTAGGGTGTTCGCGAAGGGCATCGGGCCGGTAACGACGCCGTGGCGTCGGCTGGTGGTTGGTGGCGTGCTGGGCAGCCCTCCGACGGTCAGCGGGAAGGTGGCGGGCTGGTCGTTCGGGCCGAAGGGGCCTGGGTCGGCGAGGAACGGCACCGTGCCGAGGGCCTGCACTCCGTCGCTGCTGCTGTCCTGCGTCGGCGCTGGTGTGATCTGTAGCGGCGGCAGGTCGCGTCGTGTCGTCGCCTGTCGTGCCGGAAACTGCTGCGGCACGACGGTGGGCACGGCCTGGGTTGGTGGCAGCCAGGTGTCCGGCATTGCGGGTACGGGAATGAGGCCTAGTGCTCCGGCGGCCAGCCGTCGGCTGGCCAGCAGCGCTGGCTGCTGTGCTGGGGGGAGGTTGTTCGCGGCTGGTGTGTTCAGGGCGGCCCACAGGCGGCCCATCACCCTGTTGCCCGCGGTGGTCGAGGCCAGTTGGTCGGCGTGGTGGCGGGCGAGCCCTTGCAGCGTCGCCATGGCCAGTGCCGGTTCGTGGTCGGGTCGCTGTTCGCGCATTTGTCGGAACAGTTCGATGGCCTCCGAGAAGGCCTGGTAGGGGTTGCGGAGCAGGTGTTGCACCAGTGGTCCGCTCAGCAGGGTGACGTCCGACGAGGCGCTGACCTGCGCGGCGACGGTCAGGCGCAGCTGGTCGGGGTCCTCGGCTGGTGGCACTACGGCGACGGTGTGCACCGTGTGGGCCGATGTGGTGGCGTGGCGGGCCCAGTTGTGCAGGGATTGCAGGTTCGTCACCCATCGGTTGTTCGCCTGGTCGATTTCGATGGGCAGCGGCAGGCGGGTTCCGGCGTGCAGGTGGCCGGCGGGGTTCTGGCTGAGATGCGGGGCGGTGTAGGTGAGCAGCGCCCGAGACACCTGGTTGGGATCGGATATCGGGGCGTTCGTGGTCCTGGTGGTAGTGCGGGAGATGACGGCGGCGAGGTCGACGGCCAGGCCGGCCAGGGTGGAGCCGGGTCCGAGGAACGCGCACAGCCGCGGTGGCGGCGTGGCGTCTGTGGTGAGGTCTCCCGCCGGGTGGGTGAGGGTGCCCTCGACCAGTGGTGGCGCGCTGCCTGCGGTGCGCGGCGGCCAGATGATCAGGTTGCGGGCCTGTGCGGTCTCGGGCGGCACGACCGGTTGCAGCAGCGTGAGCCCGCCGAGGAGGTCAGTGAGGGTCGGCAACGTCCTGTTCCTTCCGGTCGCAAGAAGCGGGTTCACGCATGGCGCGGGGTTGAGCGCGGCGCCGCTGGCGGGGCGCGGCCCCGCCGGTCGACCATCGACGGGGTTCGGGTGGTGTGGGGGCGGTCATGAGGGCCGCCGGGCGAGGATGTCGGCGCAGAAGTCGTGCAGGTCGCTGTTGTCCTCGAGCAGGTCGCGTCGGGTGATGCCGTAGGGGATGCCGGGGATGCCGGTGTCCTCGATGGGGATGCCGTCGGCGGGTCCGCTGCGCAGGGCACGGCGGATGGCGAGGGTGAAGCCGACGCCTGCGGGAAGGGGCGGGAACGCGTATGGGGTGCCGGCGAGGGCGTCGCGGAGCAGCCGATCGCCCCACACGTTGGCGCCGCCGGCACCGGTGGCCTGGCCGACGGTGACCAGCGGGCCGATCCGGTTGTCGAGGAACCCGGCGGCGAACAGGTCTCCGGAGGAGTACGTGTTGGGGTCGGCGACGGTGAGGACGGGTCCGGTGTAGCGCTGGCCGATGTCGTTGCACCAGTCGGGGTCTGTCAGCGCAAGCGGCTGGGAGTACAGCTCGCCGGTGGCGATGGCGTTGTCGAGCGACGCGGTCCAGGCTTCGAATTCCAGGCGGTTGAAGGGGCTGGCGGCCATGGCGCGGGTCAGGGGTGAGGCCAGCAGCGCGAACCGGGTGGGGACGATCGTGTGGGGTGTGAACAGCTGCAGGAGTCGTTCGGCGGCCCAGATGAGGCCGCCGGGGTTGCCGCGCAGGTCGATGATCAGGCCGCGGTCGGGTAGTTGGGCGAGCAGGCGGATGACTTCGGTGATGAAGGCCTCGTGGTCGTCGACGTCGAAGCTCCAGATGCGCAGGTAGCCCAGCTGGCCGCGGCGGGTGGTGATGGGGCGTGCGGCGAGGGTGTCCTGCAGTGCGGTGGGCAGCCAGCCGCCGGCGCGGACGGTGGTGCGGGCTTGGTCTGCCTGCCACAGGGCGGGGGCGAACATGAGCTTCTTCGCGCGGCGCACGGCTTCGCGGGCGGGGTCGGCTGCGACCTTGAGGCGTGCGCCGGAGCCGGGTTGCATCGCGGTGCCGGCTTTGCCGGGTGCGATGCGCCGCCACGGCACCCGGACTTCGTCGTCGTGGCCGTCGAGGGTGCGGTAGCCGACGATGACCCACTGTTCGTCGGGTGGTGGGCTGTAGTCCAGGGCGCGGAAGGTGAGGGTCTCCAGGGCGCGGGCGCGGCGGGCGTCGGGGCGTCCGCCGGTCTCCCGGTCGGCGTAGATGTCGACGGCTCGGGCGAGCGGGATGCCATTCCAGTGCAGCAGTTCCACGCCAGGGACGAACGTCTTTTTGCGGATGCCGGAGTTCGCGGCCAGTTTCGACATCAGGAAGGTGGGCCGGTTGTCGGGCCCGTAGCTTTCGATGAGGAACGGTAGGGCGGCGACGCTGCCGCGGACGGTGGCCGGTCCGCGGTAGCGGGTGTGCGCGTCACGTAGTCCGGTGATCAGGCCGGTGAGGGCCAGGTGGAATTCGCCGTCGGTCATGGTGACGCAGCGGCGGCGCAGCAGGTGCAGCGCTTGTACGGGGTCCACGGCGTAGCCGGCGCGTTTCTGCGGCAGATGGCAGTAGGCGCCTTCGATGACGCAGGACAGGGCGTCGATCACCTGGAGGCGCTGCCCGCCGTCGAGCGTCGGTTCGGCGCCGGTGGAGGCGCGGGCGGCGCGGCGGGGTGCGGGGGGCGCGGTGAGGTCGGTGCCTCGCTGTGCGGCCTGCACGTCGACGGGAAGAGTTGCGGGCATGTGCGCCTACCTGTGGTGTGGGGGTTGCGCGTGGGCTAGCGGTAGTAGTCGGCGAGTTTGTGGAGGACACCGCCGTGCCAGCCGCGGCCGACGAGGGAGGCCAGGAACGCGTCGTCGTGGGTAAGGGTGTCCAGTGGGGGGATGAGGATCTGCGTGAGGTCTTTGGGTAGCCCGCCGACGGGAGCGATGCCGGTGGGCATGTCCAACGCCAGCCGCAGGGGCGCGGCGGGGTCGTCGAAGGGGCCGTTGAAGGCGGCCAGGCGGGCTTGTCCTCGTTCGATTTCCCGTTTGGGGTTGGCGCGTACCTGTTCCAGTCGGGCGAGGACCTCCTGCCACGGCCATGCCTGGGTGGGGTCGTCGGGGCGGGTCAGCGACAGCAGCCGGCGTTGGCCGGCGACGGTCAGGTCGGTGACGGGTTGTGCGCCTGAGCGGCGCATCAACGCCGGGGTGCCGTATCGGGGTTGACCGTTGACGATGACGAGTTGCACGTCGCGTTCGGTGGCGTGCACGACGGTGGTGAACGGGTCGGCGTTGCGGGCGGCCCTGATGATGGTGACGTCGGCGGCGGCGTATGGCTGCAGGCGCCCGGTTTGCCTCCCCCAGCTGCGGGCCAGCACGTCGCCGGGGTCGGCAGTCACCATTGTCACCAGTTCCCGGTCGGACAGGGTCCAGCCGTGGTGGTCGGCGACGATGCGGGCGACTTTCAGTTCCCCCAGGATGTGTTTGCTGCCCGATGGCGCCCAGTCGGAGCCGAGGCAGACGGGGACTCCGGCGTTGCGGGCTGCGGGCACGTCGGTGGTGGTGCCGTACAGCCACAGGTTCGACAGCGGCGACCACACCACCGCGCCCTGTTCGGTCCATTCGGTGAACACTGTCGGGTCGACGGCGTTGCAGTGGACGGCCACGAAGCGTGGCTGCAGGCAGCCAGCTGCGGCGGCGTCGCGGAACTCGGCGGCAGCGATGGTGCCTGGCTGTCCTTCGGCGCAGTGGTAGATGAACAGGCTTCCGGCTCGCATCCGGTTCGCTCGCTCGGCGAGCGCCGTGGGTGTCATGGTCAGCGTGGAGGCGTAGACGAGGTTGCGGTTGCGGGTGCCCCAGGTTTCGTCCTCGACGTTCCGCACCAGCCAGCCGTCGCGGGGCCGGTTCTTGGGGGGTGAGCCTTGCACGCTGGTGGTGCCGCCGATGATGGCTTTCGTTTCGGCGTAGGCGAGCAGTTCTTGTGGGGCGGCGGTGACGAACGCGTGGGCGGGCCACGTGACGGACGCCGCGTAGGAGCGTGCTCTGGTCCACGAGTCGTGGTGGGCGAAGGGTGTGCGTTGGGTGGGTTCGCTCCACAGCGGCAGCGTGTTGTAGGCCAGGTGGTTGTGCAGGTCGATGAGTCCTGGCAGCACCAGTGAGGTGCCGACGTCCACCACGGGTGCGGTGTCGAAGCCGGCCGGTCCCGGCTGTCGGCTTCGCGTCACGGCGGTGATCATTCCGTCGTCGCCGATCCACACGCGGCCGCGAAACGAAGCGGAGGTGTCGGCGGCGACGGTGGGGTCGCAGGTCATCGGCACGACTCGGCCCGCGATCACCAGTGCCATGGGCCCGCTCCCCCACCGCTGGATGCGCATGACGTGCTGAGGTCAGACATGGCGGCACTCCCGCAGGCTGTCGAGGTTGTTCGGCGAGGCGTCGTCGGCGGCCGTTCGCAGGTAGGGCCGGCCGTGGCGGGGCCGGACCACGCGCAGGGCGGCGCGGGCGGTTCCGGGTTCCTGGACGAAGAACGCGAACCGACCGCTTCCCATCAGCTCGATCGCGTCGGGCACCGGGATGAGGAAGTGGGTGCCGTCGGCGTTGTATCCGCCGACGGCCAGGGTGGTGCCGTTCGCGGTGCGCACGCAGCTGACCCGCACGGGCACGGCGGTGTCGTAGTACTGGGTGTCGGGTGCCAGGGTCACCTGCAGCCAGCCTTCGCTGGCCACCGAGGGTTCGTTGGGCATGAGCGCGTCGGGGGTGGCGGGCACGACGGGGTCGGAGCGCCACTGTCCGGGCTGGTCGCGGCGGTGCCAGTTCCAGGAGCCGCGCACGTCCTGGGGCAGGGGCAGGCGGATGGTTTCCAGGTCGTGCAGCATCGGGCCGTAGCGCAGCGCCGGCGACAGCCGCGACAGTGCCGCGGCGGTCCATTCCCGCAGCAGCCCCACCGATTTCTGCGGGAGCAGACCGACGGTGACGTGCACGTCTGAGCCGGGCACCATGAGCAGGGTCAGCGGCACCGGCACGCCCGGATTGACCGTGAACACCCCGGAGGTGTCCACGTACGGTGAGGTGAGCGGATCCGCGCCTGGCGCGGAGACGGCTCCGCTGTCGTCGGGCAGTCCGGGTGCCAGCAGCGCGACGGCCGGGTCGACGAGGTGCAGCCGGTCCATGTCGTCGCCGACGCAGTAGGCGAGCAGTCCGTCTTGGGCCCGCGACAGGTTGCCCAGTCGCACGGGCACGCCGCGGGTCGCGTTCTCCGGTGGCTGGCGGGGATCTTCCACCTCGACTTTCAGGTATGCGCGGACCACGGCGACCGGTCGGCCGAGCAGCAGGGCCAGGTGTTCGTCGCCGGCGCGGCCGGTCACGTCGACCGTCCAGCGGGTGGTGTCCAGGACCCGCAGCAGCGACTCCAGGGCGCTTTGGGCGGTGCCGGCGGGGTGGCCGCCGGCGCGGGCGGTGGCCAGTGCGTGGTCGGCGGCGAGCATCCGGTCGGCGAAGCGGGCCAGCAGCGGGTTCGGCAGGAACCGGCTCGGTGGGGCGCCCAGTGTCGCCGGGCGGCCGGGGTCTTCCTCCCAGGCGGTGATCGTCTCGGGGTCCGGCCGTAGCCGGCCGTAGCCGCTGCCTTTGTCGTCGAAGAACTCCAGGGTGCGGTCCACCAGGGACGGCACCAGGTAGCCGCACACGGGGCTGACGCCGGCGTCGGCGTCGCGGGGGGTGCCGGCGGCGTCGGCGAAGCGCAGCAGCACCCGGGCGGGGGCGGTGAACCGTGGTCGCAGGGCCGCCAGGTTGGGGTGGCCGGGCACGGCGAGGGTCACGCCGTGCGACACCGGCGCGGGCTGCGTCACGTCCGCGCCGAGGACCTGCAGGTAGCGGCCGTAGCCGTCGACGAGCCGGGCCCGGTCCAGGCGCAGGAACCCGGCGCGTAGGGCCACGAAGTCCGGTGCGCGGTCGGCCTGCGGGGGTTGCGCGGAGTCGGCGGCGTTGGGTGCGTCGACGACCAGGCCGGTGGCGTCGCGGCGCAGTTGCTCGGCGATGCCGACGAGTTCACCGGAGAGCAGGTCGCGTTCGGCGTCGTCGGCGTCGATGGTGCCGTCGAGCAGGGCGGCGGCTGACGCGGACAGCATCACCCGGCCGCGTAGGGCGCGGCCGGTGTTCGGTGCGGTCACGACCTTCGGCAGGTCGAAGTCGATGTCGCCGAGCGGCCAGTCGTGGGCGCCGCGCGGCGAGGGCAGGTAGGTGGCTGACCATTCCAGCAGCAGCGGGTTCCACGGCCGGCTCGGTGGGGTGATCCCGACGGGGCTGGGTAGGTGGCCGTCGACGACGGCGCCGGGTGGTGGTGCTGCGGGGTCGGCCACGTCGGGGTCGAACGACGCCCACCAGGCGGCTCGGGCCGCGGCGACCGGTGAGGGTTGGGTGGTGGTGGAGGCGGCCAGGTCGGGGGCGGAGCCGGGGTCGAGGCTGGCGAGTTCGACGAGCAGGCCGGTGGCGGCGGGTGGGACGCCGTAGTCGGGGCGCAGGCCGGCCAGCGGGTTGGGTGGTAGCACGGCGGCGCCGCGGCCGGGGTCGCCGCCGGCGACGCCGAACCCGCGCACTGTGGTGTCGTCGAGGCGGCACAGCAGGTTGCCGAGGGTGGAGTAGCGGCCGTCGGCGCCGTGTTTGGGGCTGCGTCCGCCGCCGGCGACTACCAGTGCGGGTTCCAGGGCGTGCCATACCCGCGGTCGGGTTCGTTCGACCTGCACGAAGGATCCGCCGCCGGTGGTGCCGGTGGCCGGCTGCCAGATGTATTCGTTGCCGGCGGTGGCCGGGGTGGACCCGAAGCGGCTCTGGTGCAGTCCGGCGTCGAGGCGGGCGGGGCCGTCGGCGGCGGTCACGTCGGTCAGTGCGCCTTGCAGCAGCGCCTCGATCATGCGGGCGGCGTCGGTCGGGTCGTCGGGTTCGGCGGCGACGGCCGCGAGTGCCTCGGCGAGGGTCTCCCCCAGGGCCAGGGCGACCTGGTCGGCGGTGGGGCGGTAGTCGGTTTCCCGGCCGAGTAGGCCGCCGTCGCCGGACCAGTGGGGGTCGGGCCAGCCGATGGAGACGGCGGCGGCGTGGTAGACGGACCGTTCGAGCAGCGGTTGGTCTTCCGGCGGCGTGGGGAAGATTTCCCAGCCGAGGTCCTCCAGCCTTTTCTGCTGGCTCACCTCGCCGGTGACGCGTAGTGGGTCGCGGGTGGGGTCGGTGTACCAGCCGAGCACCAGGTAGGCCACCGGCCCGGTGACGTCGAGGAGGTCGTCGTGCATCGCGAACCGGTTCGTCACGTTGTCGTAGTAGCCGGCCCAGCCGAGGTCACCGTGGCCGAGCGCGGTCAGCGGTGAGCGGGGTGCGGGGCCGGACGGTGGCAGGGTGGGTCCGGTCAGCGCCGCGTTCACCCGGATCGGGTCGATCAGGCCGGCGTATGGCAGCAGCCACGCCTCGACGGCGCGGGGTCCGGGGGTGGCCGGGCCGGACAGCCGGACTACCAGCCACCGGTCGGGCACCGGCGGGAACGTGGTTGCCCCGGTGTCGTCGGCGACGCCGCGGGTGAGGCCGTCGGGCAGGCTCCAGTGCAGGTGCGCGCCGGGCGGCCGGGCGGTGTCGCGGGCGCTGAACGGTTCGGGCAGCAGATCCTGCTGGACGCGGCCGCTGGCCGGCGGGGTGGGTCGGGTCAGGGCGGTGCGCGCCCAGTCGGACGGGGCGGTGGCTTCCCGGACGACCAGCACGTCGAGCGCGACCGGGACGAGGAGAGTTGTCACCCAGAGGCTCCCTTGATCGGGGTGGGCCGGCCGGTAGCCGGGGCCCGGCGGTGGTCGATGGGGCGGCGGGTCATGAGGGTGGGGTGGAGGAGCCGAACCGTTGCCGGGACGGGGCCTGCAACAGGGACAGCGCCACCGCGGCGCCACCGCGCGCGCGGGGCAGCGGGCGCGCGGCGTCGAGGGCGCGGGCGAGGCGTTCAACGTCCACGACCCCAGGGACGGGGCTGGCGGGACGCATCGGCACCGCCACCAGGCCGACGTCGCGTCCTGCGGTGTCGCGGATCGGGACCTGCCAGCCGGACCCGGCGGCTTCCAGGCCGAACTGCACGCTCTGCGGTGGTTCCTGCAGCCACACCAGGCGGGGGGCGCCGCGGAACAGCGCGATGAGCACCGACGGCGACAGCCGTTCCAGGCGCAGCAGTTCGACGACCAGGTCGGGTCTGTTGCGGGCCAGGACGTCCGGGTCGACGCCGGGCGGCACGTCGGCGGGGTTGTCGCTGGACCAGGCTCGGAGTTCCATGCCCGGCCAGCCGCTGACCAGCGCCGAGCGCAGCAGGAAACCGGTGACCGGAACGGCGGCGTCCGTGGCGTTGAGGTCGCCTGCCAGGCGTGCCTCGGTGAGCAGGTCGGCCGCGACGGGGATCGACATACGGTTGCGCTGCACCTCGCGGACCAGCGGCAGCTGTGCGGTCACGGTGGCGGTGACGTGGGGCAGCAGGCTGCGGGTGGCGGCGCGTTCCCTCGTGCCGTCGCCTCCGACGGCCAGCGCGCCGGCGCGCAGCTGTTCCAGCCAGCCGGTGTCGAGGCGGAAGAACCGGATGGACTCGGCGGGCAGGAGGCGGGTGTCGGGCACGAGGTAGCGGAAGGGCAGGTCGTGTAGGAGGCTCCAGCGGGCCAGCAGGTGCTCGACGTAGGCGGGCAGGGGCGGCACCGCGGTCGCCGTGGCCGTGCTGTCGGCCGTGGCCGTGGCGGTCGCCGCGAAGGCGCGGTGTCGCGTTTGCGGGTCGGGGGTGGGGTCGGGCGCGCCGAGGAGGGTGCCGAGCCGCTCGGCGAGCAGCCGGGCGCCGGATGACATCGGGCTCGTCACGACGGTTCTCCTTCGCGGGGCAGCTGGCGGGGAATGACGCTGGCGCCGCCCGGGTGGGCCTGCCAGAGGTCGGCGCGGGTGGTGCGGGACAGCAGCCGTTGCGCGAAGGTGTCGCCGAGCGCGGCCAGCGGGTCGCTGTCGGCGGTCGTGGCGGCGGCGCGGCGCAGCGTCGTCGGTGCGCTGGCGACGTATGAGCGGGCGCTGTCGGTGCGGACGGTGGCGGCGTTGCCGGTACGGGCGGCGTCGTCGGTGGCGCGGTGCCAGGCGACGACGTCGCGAATGAACCGGCCGTCGGCGGCGGCGAGGAGGCGGCCGAGTTCGAAGGCGGCGTCGGCGCTCACGTCGCCGGGGGTGTCGGGTAGCGGGTCGGGTGCCGTCCCGAGCAGCGGGGGCCGGTAGCCCATGGTGGTGGGTGTGCCGTCGCGGCGGGTGCCGGTCAGGCCGAGCGAGCCGGCGCTGTCCACGATGGCCGCGGCGCCGATCGGCGGTGTGCCGTAGGCGCCGAGGTCGAGGTGCGCGGCGAGGTGTTCGAAGGTTCCCCCGGTGGTGCTCGTGGTGAAGGGCCAGGAGGCGAGCACGATCAGGGTGGGTGGGTTGCCTGTGGTGGTGGACCAGGCGTCGTCGCGGGATTCGAGGGACACCAGGCAGGCGGTGTAGGTGGTGGGGGTGGTGGCGCCCAGCGGCATCCGGTTGGCGGTGACCACGGCGAACCAGCCGTCGTCGTCGTGTCCGGCGAGGGCGGTGTCGGCGATGTTGACCTGGCGGACGTGGGTGAGCAGGCCCACGTCGGCGCGGGTGGGCAGCAGGGCCCGGAAGGTCGGCAGGTCCTTGGCGCGCAGCCCGACGACGGTGCGGTTGCCGTCGACGGGTTCGGCGGCGTTGAGGCGGGCGTACACGGTCTCGCCGACGATGGTGCGCAGCGGCCCGGTCACCAGGGTGGCCTCGTCGGGTCGGACGACGAGCAGCGCCAGCCACGGGGTGCCGTCGGAGAGGCGCCGCTCCCATGGCAGGGTGCGGCGGCCCAGCACGACGTGCGGCAGCCGGTCACCGAACGCCCCGACCGCGTCGCGGGGTGGGTGTTGGGCGGTGACCTCGGTGGTGTCCAGGGTGAGCCGCGGCGCGCCCACCTGCACGTGTGTGGCGTGCTGCGGCAGCGCGGTCAGCGGCGTCTTCGGGTCGGTGGTGGGACGCACGTCGAGGGAGCTGCGGAACCGGTAGATGCCGGCGGTCAGCGATGGTGTCACCTTGTCGTGCAGCCGGATGGAGCCCACCGCGATCGGGGTCTCGGGCATCACGCCTCCGTCTCGTCGTGGTCGAAGGCGACCCAGGCCGCCGTGGGTGCCGGTACCGCCGGCGCGGGTTCGGTTCCGGCGGCTGCCGTGCGCCGTGCCGCTGGCCGCGCCGCGGCGGAGAGCGGCTCGCGGGGACTTCCTGGTTGGACTGTGTCTCGCGTGGCGTGCGGGGCGGCGACCCGCATCAGCTCGGCGCGGGCGGCCGGGTCGTACGGGTCGACGGCGTCGTCGCGGCTGCCGATCACCGCGCACACCCGCCAGCTGTCGCCAGCGACGACCTGCACCGAGATGGTGCGTGCGCCGGGTTCGGGGTCGACGGTCAGCAGGATCCGGTTCGGGGCGGTGTTCTCGCGGCTGCTCACTCGTACTCCGTCTAGGTCGACGCGGACGTCGGCGAGTTCGGCGCCGGCGGCGGCCGGTTCCAGGGCCACCACGACGCTGCGGGTCGCGGCGGGCAGGGTGGTGACGAGGCCGTCGACGGCGGCGGTCAGCAGCGCCGCGGGGACCGGGACGTGGTCGCCGGCGCGGCGGTAGCGGGCCGGCGGGCGCCACGGTCCGGGTAGGAGGATGGTGGCGCCGGGGGCGACGAGCACGCCGTCGGTGACCGGGACCAGCGGCGTGTCGGCGGTCCAGCCAGCGGTGTCGCCGGCGGCGGGGGTCACCACGGCGTGGGCGGCTTCGGCCGGTACCCGTGCGCCGGGCCGGGCCGGGCCGTCGCTGACGGGCGCGCCGCTGCTGGTGAAGGTGGCCAGCCGCAGCGGGGTGGCGCCTTGGTCGAGGCGCAGCCGCAGGGCCGGTGCGCCGGAAGTCTCCCAGATCTGGGTGCTGCCGGTCGGTAGGGCGTCTCCGCCGGTCTGGGCGGCGCGGGCCTGGGCGGCGCGGGCCTGGGCGGCGGCGAAACGGGTGGGGCGGCGCCGCTGGTCTGCGGAGACGGTGGCGCGCAGGCGCGGGCCGGTCGGGGCGGCCGCCCGCAGGGCCGTCACGGTGGTGTCGGGTCGGGACGCCATCGCGGCCGATCGGCGCAGGATCGACGGTGCGGCGGTTGGGGCGGCGGTGACGGACAGCGGCAGGTGCCGCTGCTGCTCCTCTTCGATCATGGTGGCCAGCGGCACGTCGCCCAGCGCACCGGTGGCTTCGGTGACGGTGACCGGGGCGGCCAGGTTCACCGACGACAGCGCCTGGATCATGGTGGGTAGGGAGCCGTTGTTGCGGTCTCCGGCGAGGTTGCCGTCCCACAGGCCGGCCGGGAATCCGGTGGTGGCGGTGGCGGCGCGCAGCGCCTGCACCTGGGTCGCCGGCACGGCGCTCCAGGTGGTGCCGTTGCGTTGTTCGACGGTGACGGTCATGGTGGCGTTGACGTGGCCGACCTTGTTGCCCGACGGCACGACTTCGACGGTGCGTCCGCCGGTAGGGTCGGCGGGGCGGCCGCTGTCGGTCAGTTGCCAGGCGGCCAGCGGCATCAGTGACTCCACGCGCACGGCGAACTCGGGTGCCACCGACCAGGGGTGTTCGAGGGTGCCGTCGGGTCGGCTGCCGATCGCGGGTGGGAGGTTGCCGGCCGTCACCGTCGCGGCGGTGGCCGGTTTGGCGGCGTCGCCGCCGCCGAGGTACTTGGTGGCGAACTGGAGCCAGTCGGGGTAGTTCTGCAGTTGTGTCTTGCCGAACCGCACGGTCACTGAGGCGATGGCCAGGTCGACGGTGACGGTGCCGCGCAGCGGTGGGCCTTCGATGTGCACGCGTGCGCCGAGGGAAACGCTGACGTTGATGCGGGCGCAGGCGAAGAAGCACACCTTGATGGTGAAGCGGGCGCCGACGCTGACGGCGATGGTGGCGTCGTAGCTCAGCGGGTCCCAGCGGACGATCACGTCCAGGGCGGCGACGAACCAGATCCGCACGGGCGAGCGGTCGTAGGAGGCTTCGAGGCGTCCGCCGAGCATCACCGCCGAGGGGGTGAGGGTGAAGTAGGCGTCGCCCTTGACGACGACGCCGCCGCCGACGGACCAGTGGAATCCGACGCGGGGCACGTCGGGGTAGTGCGCGGGTTTGTTGAACCGGGGGTGGTAGCCGCCGATGGACAGCAGCACTTCGGGCCGGTCGAACCACACCATGAAGGCGAATCCGCCGACGAGTTGGCAGTCTTTGCTGAGCAGCCACGAGTTGCGGGTGAGGGCGGCGCGCACCGACAGGACCTTGTCGACGGTGCTGTAGCGGGCGGCGAGGGCGAGTTCGACGTTCATCACCGCGGCCTGCGAGTCGGGTAGCGCCATGCGCATCAGGCCGAGCAGCCCGACTTCCAGGCCGCGGTCGGCGGAGACGTAGGCCAGGGCGGTGGTGTGCAGCAGTTGGAAGGTGGTGAACTTGACGCCGGCGGCGAGCCAGAACGCGCCGCGGGCCGGCGGGATGTCGCGGGACATGCGGGCCAGTGCGCCCATCGGCCCACCGGTGCCTTCGAAGCCGCCGTCGTCGATGGCCTTGATCAGCGGGAACGCGGTGACGCCCTGGGGGTCGCGGGGTACGAGCAGTTTGCGGTTGTAGCCGGCGCCGCCGCCGAGGCCGAGGACGTACAGGTAGGGCGGGCCGCCGAGCGGGAAGCCGACGGACAGGAACACGAACAGGGAGGTGAACTGGCCGAGGTCGTCGCGGGGCCGGGCGTAGGAGCCGACCGCTGTCAGTCCTCGGCCGGCGAGGTCGACTGACAGCATGCCGTCGTACTGCACGCCGTTAGCGCCGGTGACCTTGACCAGTCCCCCGGCGATCGAGACTCCTGGTGAGGTGAACGACAGCGACAGTCCGGTCAGGTCCACTTCCCAGGCGTTGAGGTCGGTGGGGTTGCGCAGCGGCACCAGCAGCGACAGGTCGTCGACGTCGAGGGTGAGGCCGGCGATGGCGACGCCGCCGTCGACGGACACGCCCACCTTGCCGGGCCCGGAGGTGGCGGCCTTGTACAGCAGCGCCAGTTCGGCGATGTGCAGTGGGCCGTAGCTGCGGTTGATGTCGAAGCGGGCTTCTGTTTTTCCGCCGAACAGCACCAGCCAGCGGCCTGCGCCGCGGGCCACCAGCATGTCAATCGGCGGGTTGGCGGGGGTGGCGTCACCGCCGCCGCCGGTCTGCAGCAGCGACGCGGCGACCGGGTTGGATCCGCCGCCGCCGGGAGCCATCGGGAAGCCCATTTTCTCGATGACGACGGCGCCGTCCACGACGGTGGGCCGGCCCAGGGCCGTGGTGCCGGTCAGGGCCAGGTCAGCGCGGATATGGGCGGCGGCGGCGCCGAGGCGGAACCCGC
Organism: Micromonospora sp. NPDC050686; assembly: GCF_040654475.1. Lineage (NCBI taxonomy): Bacteria > Bacillati > Actinomycetota > Actinomycetes > Micromonosporales > Micromonosporaceae > Micromonospora > Micromonospora sp. NPDC050686. The sequence continues at coordinate 26,691 of NZ_JBFAID010000027.1, read as the reverse complement.
CGGTTTCCACGAGGGCCTTGCCGGGCGCGGCGGCCGCCACCCGCATGCCCAGACCGCCCAGGCGCAGCACCGGACGTAGCTGCGGGGCGGCGGTGTTGGTCAGGTCCAGCAGCAGCAGGCCGACGCCGCGGCCGGCCGGTCCCCAGCCGACGTCGAGCGTGTCGGGCAGCCCGAAGCGCAGTTGCACGGCGGTGCCGCCGGCGGGCAGCGTCAGTTCGCCGCCGACGACGATGCCGTAGCGGAAGCCGTCGGTGACGACGGACAGGGCCAGCCCGCCGGGCACCGGTACCGGCACCCCGGCGACCGCGTCCAACGTGCCGCGCAGCAGCCCGATGGGGGTGGGCAGGGTGGCGGCCATCCGCATGCCGTCTGCGGTGTCGACGGCCACGGCGGCGGTGGTGAGGATCTGCGCGGCGGTGCGTCCGCCGGGCCACAGCGGGCGGCGCAGCCACGGCTCGGCGGCGCGCAGCGCGAGGGTGCCGGCCATCGGCACGACCAGCCGCTGGGCGAGTTGCGTCAGCGCGGCCGGTCCGGGCAGTTGCACCGTCGGCGCGAGTTGCACGGCCACCTCGCCGGTGCCGGCGTCGTCGGTGCCGAGCAGACCGAGACGCACGGCCAGTCCGTCGGGTGTCGCCTGCGCGGACAGCCGGGCGCGCAGCGCCACGCCGAGACCGGTGTCGACGTGCGCCCGGGCGGTCAGTTCGGCGGTCACGTGGGGGTGGGTGTAGCCGACGACCACGTCGGCGGTGAGCGCGCCGGCAGTGACGCCCCGCACGGCCAGGCCCAGCGTGGGGCGCGGGGCAGCCAGGTCGGTGCGCAGTTCGACGGTGCCGCCGAGCACGCCGACGCGGACGGCGACCTGGCCGGGGGCGGCCGGGTCGGGCACCTGCGCGGCGCCGAGGACGTGGCGCAGCACGGCGACGGCGGCGGACGCCGCGGCGGGACCGGCGGCGGCGAGGCCGCCTGCGGCGAGGTTGTCGGCGAGGTCGGCGAGGGCGCCGGCGCGGGCGGCGAAGCCGTGCGGGGCGGCCTGCGGGTCGTAGACGCCGAGCGCTTCGGCGACGTCGAGGACGTCGTCGAGCACGGCGGGGTGCGGGTTGCGGGCGCGGATGCCTTCGGTGAGATGGTCGAGCACTTCGGGTAGCAGCCGCGAGCCGGCGGCCTGCACCAGGGTGTCCATGCCGGTCACGGTGGGCAGCAGGGTGAGGGTGGCGCCCAGTGCGGCTGGGGTGACCGCCACCGACAGGCCTGCGGTGTCGGCGGCGAGGCGCACGATGAGGGCATCCCAGTCGCCGGGCAGCTGCAGGTGCAGGGTGACCTCACCGCCGGGCTGGACCTGTCGGGCGGCGTCGACGTCCAGGTGCAGGGCCAGGTTCAGGGTGGCCGGTGCGGTGCCGGCATCGAACAGCTCGATCGGTTCGTCGGTGGCCAGCCGCAGCCGCAGCGCCCGCGCGTCGGGTGGGCCGACGTCGAGCAGGTCGAGGTTGATGCCGCCGGGCAGGGTGAGGGCGTGCGTGGGGTCGGTCGCCAGTCCGAGGGGCGCGGCGGCGAGCCGCAGCAGGTCGGACAGCGGTCCCGCCTGCGGGGGTGCGCCGGGTGTGCCGGCGAAGGTGCGTTGCAGCCAGCCGGCGGGGTCGGTCAGGAGGCCGTCGAGGGACGCAACCCGGATGTGGCCGCCGGCGACCTGTTCGAGCAGGACGCCCATGGCCGCGTTAACCAGCAGCCGCGGCATCAGCGCGGCGAGCCGCCCGGACAGGTCGGGGGCGGCGGGCAGCAGCCCGACCGGTTCGGTCAGCCACGGGGCGGCGAGCGACACCCCTGCGTTGGTGCGAGTGAGGGTGACGCCGCCGACGGTGAGGACGGCCTGCACCTGCGGTGTCGGGTCGGCCAGCGCGACGGTGGTGGATCCCGTGAGGGTGGCGGCGTGACCGAGGCGCAACCCTGCCCCGGTGGTGCGGGCGGTGAGCCGCCACGGTTGCGCCTGCAGCACCAGTTCCACCGGCAGGCCGTCGAAGCGCCGCCGCCAGGGGCCTGCGCCGGCGGCGGTGTTCGGGGCGCGGACGAGGCCGAGCAGGCCGGCGGTCCGGTCGACCAGGGCCGGCAGCCTGGGCGCGAGCCACGCGGTGGCGTCGGTGCGCAGCGCGGTGATCGCGTCGGCCAGCACGGCGGCCGGGCGGCCGGGTGCCGCGCGGTGGATGACGCCGAGGGCGGCGAGTTCGGTCAGCAGGCGGGTCAGCCGTCCGTTGGGGGCGGCGACCCGGTCTAGTTCCTGCACCAGCGCGTCGAGGAGTTCCGGTGCGCGCGGGTCGAGCAGGTTCACGGAGGTGGAGGCGTCGCCGCGCAGGGCGGCGTCGTGCAACATCACCTCGACGTCGGTGACGGGGCCGGGTTCGCCAGCGCGGATGGTGGCGCGCACGGTCAGCGCCCGGATCCGGGCGGGAAGGGGGGTGCCGGTGCCGGGTCCGCCGAGCAGCCACCCGTCGGGTCGGGCGACCTGGATGCGTACCTGCGCTGACGGCGCGTCGGCCGTGCCGGCGTGGAGGGCGACGGCGCCGAGGCCGAGACGTACGTCCACGTCGACGTCGGGGTCGCCGGCGACGGGTGCGCCGAGGTCCAGTGCGAGGCGCAGCGCGGCGACGGCGTGGGTGGGCAGGTCGGCGGGGCCGGCGCCGGCGATGGTCTGGGTGGTCAGCGCGGCGACGAGCGCGGCGTGCAGGTGTCCGGCTCCACCGTTGCCGTCGACGTCGCCGAGGCTGCCCTGTAGTGCGAGCGCGGGCACGTTTTGCAGGTTCACGGCGGTGGCGGGCCAGCGGGCGAACGCGGCGGCGGGCAGCGGCGCCGGTCGCGCCTGCTGGCCTGGCTCGAGGGTGGTGTAGCCGTCGAGCAGCCGGCGCTGCAGGTCCAGGGCGGCGTCGAGCAGCGGTGCGGCCGGTAGGCCTTCCGGGGCGAGCATGCTGGCCAGCCGCACGCCGTCGGCGACTGCGGGCGCGTCGATCGGCAGTAGCGCGCCGTCGAACACGGTGCCGACGGTGATGAGGCCGAGCAGTTGGGTGGGTACGGCGGCGGCGAGTTGCCGGGCGACCAGGCCGAGGTAGGAGTGCCCGACGAGGACGGTGCGCACACCGGGGCGCACGGCGCGGACCGCGTCGTGAACGTGGCGCAGCGCGGCCAGGGCGGTGGCGGCGGGAAGTGTGCCGTCGTCGGCGAGGTCGACGACGTACCAGCGGGCGGCGGGCAGCGTGGCGAGGTCGACGAGGTCCGGTGGGGTGCCGGGCACCCGGAGGTTTACTGTGGCGATCTGGTTGGTCGGGATGCCGTCGAGCAGGTCGTCCCACGGGCGGGTGCCGGCCAGTGGCGGCGCGAGCAGCAGCACGGCCCAGTCGTCGCCTCCTGCGGCGGTGCGGGCGGTGATTTCGTCGCGGAGCTGGGTGACGATGCCGGGCGCGGTGGTGAGGGTGTCGTGGGTGGCGGCGACCAGGGTGCCGGCCCGCCAGCCGGGTTCGGCGGGCAGCGGCGCGTCGGCGGGCACGAGACCGTCGCCGTCGGCGAGCACACCGGACAGGGCGGCGAGCGCCGCGGCGGCGTGAGCGGCGTCCACGCCGGCGAGGGCGTCGGCGACGTAGGGCAGGTACGCCCCGGCGATCTCGGCTGTCTCCAGCACGTCGGTGCTGGTGAGGTGCGGCTGGTCGGCCGTAGCGTCCTGCTGGTCGTCGGACCCGAACCGGTCGATCAGCGCTGCGATGGCCCACTGCGCCGGCGGGCCTTGCGGCTCCAGCCAGGTGAGCAGTTCGACGGCGTCGTCGCCGTAGCGGTGCATCGGTACCCGCCACGGCACGGCGGGGGTGCCGCCGCCGGTGACCGGCAGGTCGATCGGTGGCAGCTGCTGGCCGGGCAGGGCGGGCAGCCGGTCGGTCAGGGCGGCCTGCAGGAGCTGCAGCAGGGCACGCAGGTAGGGCACTCCCCCGCCGGTGCGGGCTTCTTCGTCGCGGGCCAGTCGGGTGAGCCAGCCGCGGAGGGCGGCGGCCGGGTCGGCCAGCAGGGTGGACAGGTCGGCCGGGTCGGGCGGCAGTAGCGGCGGCAGTGCGGCGAACGGGCCGGTGGTCGCCGGCCCGGCGATGCCGACCAGGGCCAGCAGATCCCTGGCGGTGGGGCCGGCCCACGACTCGGCGGCCCTGGCCAGCAGGGCGCGGGCGGCACCCCACAGCGCTTCTGGGTCGATGCCGAGGCCCAGGTCGGCGGCGGTGGGGTCGATCGGTCCGGCGGGGGGCAGCACGACGTCGCCGAGGTGATGGGATTGGCCGTCCACGGTGACCGCGAGGTCGTCGATGGTGGCGTTGACGGTGACGGCCGACCCGAGCGACCAGCCGACGTCGAGGCGTACTCCGTCGGTGGACACCCGCACCGGCATGTCGGTTGCGAGGGCGGGCGGGTCGAAGGCCACGGTGGCGGTGACCGCGCGCAGCCAGGCGGGGCTGGCGGCGCCGTCGAGAGGGAGCGTGGCGAGGCCGGCGCGCACGTCGACCCGCCAGGGCAGCGACGCGTCGAGGTGCGCGCCGCCGCGTAGGCCGAACCCGAGTTCGAGGACGGGGGCGATGGGGGTGCCGGAGTCCCAGCAGATCAGCTCCAGCGCGATGGGCGCGTCGGGCAGGGCGGCGAACGCCGGCACGGCGACCCGCCACGGGTCTGCGGGGCTGCCGGTGCCGGTCGCGGCGGGCGCGGTGGCACCTACGAGGCGTGCCACGTCCTCCAGTACGCCGGACCAGCCGTCGGGTTCCTGCCGCAGCCGCCGGTAGTGGGCGGCGAGCGCTCGGGTCGGTGCGGTGGTCAGCAGGCCGAGGTCGATCCCGGGGGTGGTGCCGAGGCCGAGGAGGCGCCGCAGCGCGTCGACGGGTCCGGCGGCGGTGCCGAGTCCCTGCTCGATGGCGTCTTCGAGCAGCGATTGGGCGGCGGCGGTCAGGGAGCGGGCGTCGGTGAGGTCGACCAGGTCGAGGTGGTGGGGTTCGTCGCCGATGGCGACGGTGACGTCCCGCAGTTCCAGCAGGGGCGTGATGGTCTTGGTGGCGGCCCGGTAGCGCAGTCCGGCGCGTAGCCCACCGACCTGGACGGGTCCGGCGGGCTCCCCGGCGGCCGGGTAGAGGCGGCCGGCTGCGGCCGGCGCGGCGACGAGCACGTCGAGGCGTTCGAAGAGACTGGTCGTTGCGGTGCCGGCCAGCGGCACCACGAGTAGAACGGCGTCGCCGAGGACGGTGGCGTCGAGGGCGCCGGTGCCGCGGTAGGCGACGCGGGCGCCGAGCACGAGCGAGGGCGCGCCGGTGGCCGGGTGGGTGCGCACGGCCACGGTGAGATCGACCGACGGCGGCCCGGCCACCAACGGGATGAGCAGCGGGTCGGCGTCGGTGGGTAGGTCGGTGCGTTTGGACGGGTCGGCGCCGAGCAGCCCGGCGACGGAGTCCAGCCAGTTCACTAGTCCGGGTGCGCCGTCGGGGGTGCGGGCGGCGACCAGGGCGGCCAGCCAGGTGCGGAAGGCCGCCGGGTCGGCGGCGAGGTCACCCAGCGGCAGCGGGACCAGGCCCGGGGCCAGGCCGAGCAGGCCGGGCAGGTTGGTCGCGACCAACTGCACGGGGGCGGGCACGTCGTCGCCCACCTCGGCGAGGACGTAGCGCAGCAGCGCGGTGACCAGCAGGGCGAGTTGTGCACTGCCGGTGGCCGGGTCCAGCACGAGCGGTTCGGTGGTGCCGGGCAGGCCCCGTACGGTGACGGTGACGCGGCTCAGCGTCTCGTCGGGCGGGGCGACCAGCAGCACGGCGGCTTCGACGCTGGCGCCGCTGTCGCCGAGCGGAGCCTGCGCCCGCAGTCGGATCGGGTGGGTTTTGCTGGCCGCGACGGGTGTGACGGCGCCGCTGGCGGCGACGAGCAGGTCGACGCGTGCGGTGACGGCGGGTCCGCCGGCGACCGGGCCGGCTTCGGCGGCGATGGCCAGCGTCAGGGGTGCCGTCTTGGCCAGCCCGGCGCGTTCGACGACCAGGTAGACCTGGCCCTTGCCGCCTTCTTCGAGCAGCGGCACGTGCCGGACCGGCCCGGCGAGCTGCCCCGCGCCGTGGGACGGGAAGCGCGGCTGGGCGGCGGGCAGCATCCCCTCGATCGCACGCACGAGTGCGGCGCGTTGCACGTCGTTGGCGACGAGCTTCCCGACGCGTGCCCACGGGTCGGCGAAGAACTCCTCGACCAGGCGGACACCGCCGCCTGCGGGGGCCAGCAGGCCCAACGCGATTCCGAGATCGGCGACCTCGGCGGGCAGTCCAGCAACGTTGATCATGGTCCCACCCACCCCGAGAAGGTGCCTGCTTCCGGGTCGAGGCCGGCCCAGGCGTTGTCGTTGAAGCGGTCGTGCAGTCCGGTGATGAACATGTCCCGTGTGGCCTTGCCTTCGAGTTTGCGTTCGGCGAGGTAGTTGATCTGGAAGAGCCGCAGCCACGGCGGGCGCAGCGGCGCGGAGGTGCCCTCGTCGAAGGGCCGCATCTCGGTGCGTGTCGGCTCGGGCATCCGGGCGATGGCGCGCTCGGTGCGGTTGATCGCCCGGTCGATCGCCCCGGTCACCCCGGACGGGGAGTTGATGTGCTGGTCGATGAACAGGGCGGCGGCGTACTCAGAGCTGACGAAGTCGCGGATGCGGTACCGGCGGCCGCGCACGGTCAGCTTGGCCTTGCGCAGTGGTTGGCTGGCGAGGCGTTCGAACCGCCACACGGCGGTCCACACCTGCACCACGTTGTAGTGCAGGGAGCAGAGCGAGGCGAGGCGGATGCGACCGCACCATTCGGGGGCGATCGTGTAGGCCTTGCCTTTGGCGCTCACCCCGAAGAACGCGTGTCGGGGCAGGACTTCGACGACTTCCTCGGGTGGCTCGGGCAGACGCTGACGGCCACCACCGGGCGGCACGCGGAACAGCGTCGCGTAGCGCAGCGCGTACTCCTTGCCCTGTCGGGCGTTGCCGTCGCCGTCGAAGGCTTCCGGATTGGCCACGCGGACCTGCGCCGGGTCGGCGACCGCGACGTCCGCTTCCTTCTCGTCCACCGGCCACCACGGCTGCGATTGCAGCCCGTACATACCGAAGAAGAGGTCGTAGTGGTCGGGGGCGATGTGCTTGAACCGGGCCAGCAGCACCGGAAGTTCGTCGTTGTGGTGCGCGGACCACTGTTGGATGCCGGTGGACAAGGTGCCCTTGTCCGCGGCGCGGGCGGCGTCGAGCCGACCCTCGTTCGGGGCGATCAGCTCGACGACCCGCAGGCGCGCCAGCTCGGCGGTGGTGGTGAGCCCGATCGCCGCGGCGTTGGTCTGGATGAACTTCGGCGGGTCGAGTCGGCCGCCGTAGGCGGGCCCGCTCCAGCTGGTGCCGTTGTCCTGGGTGTGGCTGTCGATGGAGCCGAGGCACAGGTCGCGGCCGAGGACCATGGTGCGCCGTCCGCCGGGGTTCTCTCCGACCACCTTTGACTGCGCCACCAGCCCCTGCGGGGCCGGCTTCTTGCCCTTGACCGGCGGGGACGGTGGAACGGCGGTGAGTTCGTCGGGGATCACGGTCGGGCCGATCACGTCCGGGGGCTGCCAGGCGCCGGATCCGGTACGGGTCAGGCCCAGCGCCGGGCCGAGCAGGTCGCGGGCGTCCTGCGCGTCCCCATCGCTGCTGGAACCGACGAGAAACCACAGGCGGCGCAGCAGGCCGTGCCCGGCGCTCACCCCGGCCAGCATCGCCAGCTCCGCCGCGGTCAGCCGGCCGGTCACCTCCGCCGCGAGGTCCACGGCGTCGTCGGCGTCGTCGGCCGCGACCTGGCGCAGGATCTCGACGATCCGGAAAACCGCTTCGAACGGGTTGCCCACCAGGTCACGTTCGATGGCATCGGCCAGGTCGTCGGTGTCCCGGCCGGCCCGCAGGGCCGTCACCTCGGCCGTGAGAGCGGCGGGGTCGGGCAGCGGCAGGTGCTGGGCGGGCGCGTCCAGAGGCACCGCCGCCGCGGCCGGGAATCGGGCGGCCCAGCCGCCGACGGTCCCCCAGTCGGTGACCCACTGCGCGCCGCCCGCGGTGACCTCCACCGGCAGCGGCAGCCACAGCCCGGTACGCCAGGCGCTCGCGCCGCCCAGCCCGGCCAGGTAGTCGCGGTTCCAGCCCCACAGGGCCTGGGCCAGGCACATCTCGTCGAAGGGGGTCGTGTCCGGCGCGCCGCTGGGCTTCATGGTTCGCAGCAGCCAGTAGGCGATGCCGCGCAGTGTCGCGCCCGGGCAGAGGAACACCGACAGCGTGGGTCGCTGCGCTGGCGTGCGGCGCCCTCCGACGGTGTTCTGCAGGGCGCCCTGCACGACCGTCGGCGTGCCGGCGGCCGAGCCGGCCGGTACACGCAGCAGCACGTTGTAGGTCATGGGCGGGGTCGAGCCGGGATGGTCGGTCTCCAGGCCGGCGGCGGCGACCGCCGTCGCGACGCCGGTCACGACGTGGCCCTTCGGTGGCCGGCGGCGTGCCGTTCACATGAGTGCATGGTCCCCCCTCAACACCCGCCCGGATGTGGTGTCGCGGCGGGAGTTCCCGGAGGTTATGGCTGGCTGGTCGCGAGAATCTGTCGCCCTTCGGACGGTGCAGCGTGTGCTGGCACCGACACGAACCGAAGCGCCAGCACCACGTGGCCGTTGGGGGCGGCATGTCCAGCCAATTGGTTGACCCGGGCTAATGAATGCCGAAGCCGAAAGGCTGAGTCATCAACCAGGCCGCCTGTGTCCCGCAAGACGGAATCCCGACCGCCGTGAGACATTCTCCGGTTCGGCGACGACGATCGGCGGACACCGATGCCCAGACGGCCAACATCGACGCCGATAGCCGACTCTCCGCTTGCCGGCGTTCAACGCGTTTCCGAAGGTGGGCCCCGACGCCCGTCGCTGCCGAGCCGCAGCCGGACACCGTCCGTCGGCCGGCGCCATCTACCGACCGGTCTGCCCGCACCGGTTTCCGCGCCCGGGTGATGACCCAAGGAGGACCGAGATGGACACCGCAAGCACCGACCTCGAGTACCTGGTGAGCACTTTCGAAGAGGACGACGACCCGGAGAACCTGATCGGCGAGACCGTGGAGATCGACCTCGCCGCCGCGCTCAAGGAGGAGAACTGACCATGCCCGTACACCTGGCTCCGGCACTGCGGGTCCTGCGGGAGGAGATCAACGAGCGCTGGCCGCACCGCGACAAGGCCTCCGACGGCTGGATCGGCGACGCCTCCCACCGGCTCCGCAAGTCCGACCACAACCCCGACGGCGACGACCACTCGGTCAACGCCGCCGACTTCGACATCGACGGCATCGACCCGCTTCTCGTCGTCCAGCAGTGCATCGCCCACCCGTCCACCCGGTACGTCATCTACAACCGGACGATCTGGAGCAGCACGCGCGGCTTCCGGCCGGCCCGCTACATGGGATTCAACCCCCACAACAAGCACCTGCACGTCAGCGTCAGCCACTCCCGGGCCCTGGAGGACAGCCTCCGACCCTGGGGCATCGCCGCCGCCACCGTGTTGAAGCTGGGTGACCGGATCCTGCGCACCGGCTGCCGAGGCAGCGACGTACGGGAGTTGCAGACGCTGGCCAACCGGGTCGGGGCCCGCCTGACCGCCGACGGTGTCTTCGGCCCGAAGACCACCGCCTGGGTCCGGTCCCTGCAGAAGTCCCACAAGCTGGAGATCGACGGAATCGTCGGGCCCACGACCCTCGCCACACTCCGGACGGCCACCCGGCCGCCGGTCCCCCAGCCCGGCCGGGCGCCCGGGTCCCGCACCATCCGCGCCGGCAGCAGCGGCGAGGACGTGGCATTCATCAAACGGTTCGTCGGCGCCCGCCGGTGCGGCCCGGCGTCCACCGAGTTCGACGCCAGGACCGAGTCGGGCGTGCGCTGGTACCAGGGCATGCGCGGACTCACCGCCGACGGCATCGTCGGCCGCCTCACCTGGGCCGAGATCGGCGTGCGCGTCACGTACTAGTCAGGCGCGTCAGCACCCGGCGGCCTTGTCTGTGCCTCGTCGGACGCCCTACGGCTACCGGCCGGAGATGCCGTTTGGGTCGACAACCTCGAAGCCGCAGCTGTCGTCACCCCCACCACCTCCCAGGCCAGCCGGTGGGACCGGTCGAAGACCGGGCCAACCCGACGCAAGCCACCACGCCCCGCGCCCAGGCGACGCAGGGCACCCTCCCCCACCCGGCCCCACAACCTGGCGGGAAAGGGTCCGGAGATCAGAGACGCTATGCCGTGCTCAGCCCTTGGCCAGCGCCCGGGAGATGACCAGCCGCTGGATCTGGTTGGTGCCCTCGACGATCTGCAGCACCTTCGCCTCCCGCATGTACCGCTCCACCGGATGGTCGGCGACGTAACCGGCGCCGCCGAGCACCTGCACCGCGTCGGTGGTCACCCGCATCGCCATGTCGGTGGCGAACAGCTTCGCCTTCGCCGCCTCGATGGAGTACGGCCGGCCGGCGTCGCGCAGCCGCGCGGCGGCCAGCACGAGGGCGCGGGCCGCGGAGATCTGGGTGGCGTGGTCGGCCAGGTTGAAGCCGAGCCCCTGGAAGTCGATGATCGCCCGGCCGAACTGCTGCCGTTCCTTCGCGTAGCCGACGGCGTAGTCGAGGGCGGCCTGGGCCAGGCCGACGGCGCAGGCGGCGATGCCGAGCCGGCCGGAGTCCAGGGCGGACATGGCGATGGTGAAGCCGGCCCCCTCGCCGCCGATCAACCGGCCGGCCGGCACCCGGGCGTCGTCGAAGGCGATCTGCGCCACCGGGGAGGCGTGCAGGCCCATCGTCCGCTCGGCGGCCTGCGGGTGGATGCCCGGCGTGCTCCGGTCGGCGAGCAGGCAGGAGATGCCCTTCGGGCCGGGCCCCCCGGTGCGGCAGAAGATGTTGTAGAAGTCGGCCACCCGGGCGTGGGTGATCCACGCCTTCGTGCCGGTGACCACGTAGTCGTCGCCGTCGCGGACGGCCTTCGTGGTCAGCGCCGCCGCGTCCGAGCCGCCCTGCGGCTCCGACAGGCAGTACGCGCCGAGCAGCTCGCCGCCGATCATGTCCGGCAGCAGCTTGCGCTGATCGTCGGTGCCGAACTGCGCCACCGGGTAGCAGGACAGGGTGTGCACGCTGACCGCCTCGGCCACCGCCAGCCAGCGGCTGGCCAGGATCTCCAGCACCTGGAGATACACCTCGTACGGCTGGGCGGCGCCGCCGTGCTCCTCGGCGTACGGCAGGCCGAGCAGGCCGGCCCGGCCCAGGGTGCGCAGCACCTCCCGGGGGAACTCGGCGCGCTGCTCGAACCCGGCGGCCCTCGGGGCGAGTTCCCGGTCGGCGAGTTCGGTGGCGAGGTCCAGCAGGTCGTGGGCCTCGTCGGTGGGGAGGATCCGGTCGACGTTCATAGCGCGATGAGCTCCGTGGGGGTGGTGTTGAGCCGTTGCCCGCCGTCGCTGGTGCAGACGACGATGTCCTCGATACGGGCGCCGTGCCGGCCCGCCAGGTAGATGCCGGGTTCGATGGAGAAGGCCATCCCGGCCTCGATCGGCCGGGGGTTGCCGGCCACCACGTACGGCTCCTCGTGGCCGTCCAGGCCGATGCCGTGCCCGGTGCGATGCAGGAAGGCGTCGCCGTACCCGGCGGCGGCGATGAGGTCCCGGCCGACCGCGTCGAGCGCCTCGGCGGTGATCCCGGGCCGCACCGCCGCCACCGCGGCCCGCTGGGCCTCCCGCAGCACCGCGTAGTAGTCGGTGAACTCGGCCGGCGGCCGGCCGCCGGCGACGTAGGTACGGGTGCAGTCGGAGCGGTAGCCCGATGGCATGGTGCCGCCGATGTCGACCACCACCGGCTCGCCGGCGCCGATCGGCCGGTCGGAGGTGCCGTGGTGCGGGCTGGCCCCGTTCGGGCCGGCGGCGACGATGACGAAGTCCACGCTCAGGTGGCCGGCGGCCCGGATCGCCGCGGCGATGTCGGTGGCCACCTCGACCTCGGTGCGGCCGGGGCGCAGCCACTGCCCCATCCGCTCGTGCACCGCGTCGATCGCCGCGCCGGCCTCGGCGAGCGCGGCCACCTCGGCTGGGGACTTGCGGATGCGCAGCTCCCGCAGCACCTCGGAGGCGAGCCGCTGGGTGGCGTCGGGCAGCGCGGCGCGCAGGCCGAGCACCTGCTCGGCCCACATCCGGTCGGCCAGCCCGACCGCGCCGACCGGGCCGCCGAGGGCGGCGGTGACCAGCGGGTACGGGTCGGTGCCGTCGGCGTGGTCGACGATGCGCACCCCGGTGCCCGGGGCGGGTGACGCCTCGGCGGCCGGCCGTTCCAGGGTCGGCACGATCAGGGTGGGCTCGCCCTCGGCGGGCAGCACCAGGCAGGTCAGCCGCTCCCCCGCGTGGGCGTCGTAGCCGGTGAGGTAGCGCAGGTCCGACCCCGGGGTCAGCAGCAGGGCGTCCAGGCCGGCGGCGGCGGTGGCGCGGCGCGCGGCGGTCAGCCGGTCGGCCGGGTAGAGCTCGTCGGTTCCCACCCCGTCAGCTTAACGGTCGTTTGGGTCGGTGCGGGAGCCCCGCGGTCAGGCCGCGTCACCACCCCTGGAGCGTCCTAGGACGTAAGTCCTCGGGTCGGCGCGGCCGAGTTCACTGCCGCATGATCCAGACAGGCAGCGGGCCGGACGCCACCTCGCGCACCACCTCCCACCCGGCCCGGCGGTAGACCTCGACGTTGGCCGGGTTGCTGGTCTCCAGCACCGCCGGCAGCCCGTCCGCGGCCGCCCGGCGCAGCCCGGCCGCCATCAGGGCGTGGCCCCACCGGCGGCCGGCCTGCGCCGGGTGGGTGCCCAGCACACCGAGATACCAGTACGGGCCCGCCGGCAGCGCGGCGTGCACCGTCTCGTCGTAGGCGTCGACCCGGGCCAGCACGGCGGCGGGGAGCTCGGCGGCGAGCGAGCCGGCCGACGGTTCGTCGCGCGCCGTCGGGGGGTCCCACATGGCCAGCGACGCGCCCCGCCCGACGGTCCAGATTGTGCCGTGGCCCACCCGCTTGTCGAACAGCCGGCCGAAGAACGCGGCGGCGTACCGGGGGTAGCTGGTGTCGTCCGGGAAGAGGTGCCGCAGCACCTGGTCGGCGGCGAAGGCGGCGACCAGTGACTCCAGCGCGCGGGCGCGGTCCGCCGGGGTGGCGACGGTGATCTCGGGGGCGGTGAGCTCGGGGATGGTCACGACCTCCGACGATATACCGCAGCGGGCACCGGTCGCGGCCGGCCGGGACCGGCCCGCGGGCAGGTGCCGCCGGCCGGTTGCACCGGGCGCACGACCAATCTACGCTCACCTATGGGAGCGCTCCCGCGCCTCGCCGTGTCGAACCTCCGGGCAGGTGCGCGTACGGCCGGGCCGTCACCTACACCGGCGACGGCGCCGTCGACACGGCCAGCAGCACCGCCTGGCTCGACCTGCTCGACCGGCTGAAGATCAGCTACGCCAACTGGACGTACTCCGACGCGGCCGAGGGCAGCGCCGCCTTCAAGCCGGGCACCTGCTCCGGCGGCACGTTCGCCGGCACCGCGGTGCTCACCCCGTCGGGGGCGTTCATGCGCGAGCGCATCCGTACCCCGGACAACTTCCCCACCAGCTGACCCGGGCGGCGGTCCCCGGCCGGGGACCGCGATGGCGCGCCCCCGGTGCCGGCACCGGGCATCGGGGGCGGTCCGCCGCCGGGCCGAGACGGGTCAGCGCCTGCTCTGGCAGGGCACGCAGAGGGCCGCGTGCGGCAGGATCTCCAGCCGCTCCGCCGGGATCTGCCCGGCGCAGCGCTCGCACCTGCCGTAGCTGCCCTCGGCCATCCGGCGCAGCGCGTCGCCGATCTGCGCCAGGTTCTGCCGGGTGGCGGAGAGCAGCGCGTCGCGGGTGTGCGCCTCGCCCGGGTCGCCGGTGTCGGCGGTCAGCTCGGTCAGCCGGGCGGTCTGCGTCTCGAACTCGGTGGCCAGCGCCGCCCGCAGTTCGTGGTACCGGTCCGGATCGGCGGTGGGTCGGATGTCAGTGCTCATCTCGGGATCCTCTCGGGGAAAAGAAAAAGGGCCGAAGCTGCGTGAGCTTCGCCCTGGTGGCCGCGCCGGGAAGGTAGGGAGGATCCCGGGGGGCCACGGCCGGTGGGGACGGGACTCGGCCACCGGTGGCTGGGCACGACGGGGCGCCGGCCGGGCACGGCGGGACGCGCCGCCGTGGTGACGGCGGCGCGCAGCGGCAGCCCGGCCAGGTACATGGGCACAACCATAGGCGACCCCGGCGGGGGAACCAATGACTTTCCCCCGGCCTGACGGGTGCGTCCGGGAATCGCCCGGGCCGGCCGGATACCGTACCGGCGGCGCGGGCCGTCCGCGCCGGGGCACCGGGGAGGGGCGGATGCGCCTGCACGTGGGCTGCGCGATGTGGGCGCACCGGGCCTGGCCGGGACGCTTCCTGCCGCATCCCCTGCCGGCCCGGGAGCGGCTGCGCGGGTACGCCGGCTGGTGCACCGCGGTCGAGGGGAACACCACCTTCTACGCGACGCCGACCCGGGAGACGGTGGCCTCCTGGGCGGAGCAGACCGACCCGGGCTTCCGGTTCGTGCTCAAGCTGCCGAAGGTCGTCACCCACCAGCACCGGCTCACCGGCGGGGACGAGGCGCTCCGGGTGTTCCTGGACACGATCGAGCCGCTCGGGCCGCGGGCGCACGCCCTCTGGATCCAGCTGCCGGCCTCGTTCGGTCCCACCGACGTGCCGGCCCTGGCCGGCTTTCTGCGCCGGCTGCCCGCCACCCACCGATACGCCGTGGAGGTCCGCCACCCCGCGTTCTTCGACGACCCCGGGGCGGTGCGCGCGCTGGAGCGGACGCTCGGCACGGTGGGCGCGGAGTGGATCCCCTTCGACACCACCGCGTTCTTCCGCACGCCGCCGACCAGCGACGCGGAGCGGGAGTCGTGGCTGAAGAAGCCCCGCACCCCGCTGCGCACCCGCGCGCTGACCGACCGGCCGGTCGTCCGGTACCTCGGCCGGGACGACCCGGCGCGCACGGTCGAGGGCTGGCAACCGTGGCTCGACGTGGTGACCGGCTGGCTGCGCGAGGGACGCTCGCCGACGGTGTTCGTGCACACCCCGGACAACGCCGACGCGCCCGAGCTCGCCCGCCGGTTCCACCAGCAGGTCCGGGCCCGGCTGCCCGCGGTCGCCCCGCTGCCCGAACCGGCCCCGGTCGGGCCGTCGACCCTGTTCTGACCGGGCGGGTGGCCGGCCGGTGACGGCATAGGGAATCACCCGATTCCCGCACCGGCCCGCCGCCCTAGCGTGAGTCACATGGCCCGTCACCTGCCCACGCCGTCCCGCACCGGCGCACCCACTGCCCCCGGCCGCCTCCCGTGGGCCGGCCGGCGCCGGCTGGCGCCGCTGCTGCTGCTCGCCCTGCTCCTCCCCGCCGCCTGTGCCGGCTCGGCCGACACCCCGCCCGCGGGTGGGGACGCCGCCGTCGACGCCGACAGCGGCGGCGACGCCCCGGCCGCGGGTCAGCCCGACCCGGTGCCGGCGTGCCCCTTCACCGCCGAGCAGGCGTCCGAGCTGGCCGGCCTGGCCCTCACCGACCAGGGCAACTGCCTGTTCGGTGACGGCCGCGGCGTGGCCAGCCTCACCATCACCATGGCGTCCCGGCTGGCCGGCGAGGCCACCTGGGACTACCAGCACGACCAGGCCGGCAAGCGGTTCGAGCGGGTGACCGACGTCGACCGGGGCGTGCGGGCGTACGTGGCCGCCAAGGACATCGAGGGGGAAGCCGTGATGATCACCGACAAGGGCAGCTACACCGTCACCATGAGCAGCTTCAGCATCGACGTCGCCGGCTACGAGCAGCGGCTGCGCCGGCTGCTCGAGGCGATCCCGAGCTGAGCGGGGATCCCGACATGCGTAGCACGCGCCTCGCGGCCCTCGGGCTGGCCGCGCTCGTCCTGGTCACCGGCTGCACCCGCCCCGCCACCGGCACACCCGCGGCCGCCCCACCCGCCGCACCCACCTCCCCCGACCCGCTGGACACCGAACCGACCCCCGCGGAGCCGAGCGAGGCGGCGCCCGCCGAGCTGCCCGACGCGTGTGCCCTGGTCTCCAAGGCGGAGGCGGAGAAGCTGGCCGGCACCAAGCTGAACGACGCGGTCCCGGTGCGCGACACCTGCACCTACACCGGCCCGGTGACCGGCCCGACCGCCCAGGTCGAGGTGTACGTCGGCGACGGCGTGAAGAAGTACCTCGACATCGAGCGCGAGCTCAAGCACGAGATCCGGCCGCTGCCGGGGCTGGGCGAGGAGGCCCACCTCACCGGGGAGGCGTTCTTCATCCGGAAGGGCGACCTCTGGGTGGCGGTGCGGTTGACCCGGCTCACCGATCCGGAGGAGAACCGCCGGCCGCTGGAGACCCTCGCCCGCACCGTCGCCGGCCGGATGTGAGGGCACCGGTGCCGCGCCGCCGGGGACGGGCCCTGCTCGCCGCCGTGCTCACCGTCGCCGTCGCGCTCGCCGGCTGCGACCGGCTCCCGGCCGCGCAGCGGTCCGGCGGTGCACCGGCCGCCAGCGAGGAGGACCTGAGGTACGGGGCCGCCCCCGCCCCCGCCCCCGACCCGGACGTCACGCTGCAACCCGACGTGGTCCTCGTCGGCGGTGGTGGCCGTTCGATCCGGTCGGTCACCTCCGACGGACTGACCTGGCGCATCGACGGGCGCGCCCGCAACGCCGACCAGCTCGCCCCCGGCAAGGTCATGTTCGTCACCGGGCGCGGGGTGGGCCGGGTGCTGGACATCGCCGAGGACGGCGGCGACCTGCTGGTGACGATCGGCCCGGTGGACATCACCGAGGTCATCCGGGACGGCACCTTCGCCAAGCAGGGGATCACCCTCGACGATCCGGTGGTCTATCCGGCGGGCGACCCGTCCTGGGCCGAGTCCTCGCCGGCGACGCCGAGCAGTTTCGGCCGCAGCCGCCCGATGCGAGGTGGGCTGCTGCGGGCACCGGCCGCCCAGCCGGTGCAGCCACCACCCGGGCGGGACGGCAAGGCGGCCACCAGGGCCCAGGGCTACCGGGTCTTCTCGAGCTGCTGCACCAACGGGGTCGGCGCCCACTTCACCTACGACGACGGCGGGGTGCGCCTCCTCGGCACGGTCACGCTCACCTTCCGGCGCCCCGACGCCATCTTCCATCTCGCCATCGGCGCCGGCACGGTGACCCGGGCGGAACTGGAGATCAGCGGCGGGTTCGGCATCAAGGTCGACTTCGAGGGCGGCATCCGGGACGGCAGGAACCACAAGAAGGCCTTCCCCATCGCGGCCGACTTCTCGTTCCCCATCGGGCAGGTGGCCGGGATCCCGCTGTCGTTCACGGTCAGCCAGACCCTGGAGGTCGCCACCGCCTTCGGGGCCAAGCTCGGCACCGTCAAGGGCGGCGGGGAGTACTCGCTGGCCGGCAAGCTCGGCTTCGGCTACGCCAACGGAACCTTCGGCCCCCGGGTCACCAAGCAGTTTCAGCGCCGCACCAGCCTGCTCAACTCGCTCACCGGGGTGCCCGTGGGCGTGATGGGGCTGGTCGTCCGGCACGGCGTCCGGTTCACCGTCGGCATCTCCGCCTTCCTGTTCAGCGCCGGCGTCTACTTCGAGCTGACCACCTCCTACGGCTCCACCCTCGGCTCGGCGCTCGGCGCCCCGTACGCGCAGTGCCGGGGCGTGGCCATCGGGGTGAAGGCCACCTTCGGCATCGGCTTCCGCATCCTCGAACCCGTCGTAAAGGTGATCAACAAGTTCCTCAGCCTGCTGCAACCCTCCCGCGCGCCGGTCATCCCGCCCATCCCGACGGAGAGCGGTCCCAAGTGGAGCCAGGCCATCCACAGCGCCGAGGAGATCACCCCGAAGGTCCCGGCCTGCGGACACCCCCCGACGTGAACCGGCGGGTCACTGGGCGCGCTGGCACGCTCGTGCCACCATGCCGCCATGAGTGCCACCCTGGTGGGCCGCGACGCGACCGTCGAGCAGGCGTGGCGGTCGCTGGCCGGCCCATCCCCGGTGATCGTCGAGGGACCCAGCGGCATCGGCAAGACGGCGCTGTGGCGGGCACTGGTCACCCGGGCCGAGCAGGCCGGCTGGCTCGTGCTGGTCGCCGCGCCCACCGAGACCGAGGCCGTGCTGCCGTACGCCGCGCTCGCCGACCTGCTGCGGCCGCTGGCCGCCCGGGTGCCGGCGCTGCCGCCCCCGCAGCGGGTCGCCGCCGAGGTGGTGCTGCTGGCCACCCGGGCCGACGGGGTGGTCGACGAGCGGGCCGTCGGCGCCGCCACCCGCTCGTTGCTCGAGTCGGCGGCGGGCGGGGACGTCCCGGTGCTGCTCACCGTCGACGATCCCTGCTGGCTCGACCCGCCCAGCGAACGGGCGTTGCGGTTCGCGCTGCGCCGGCTCACCCGCCGGCCACAGGTGTTGATCACCCACCGCACCCACGGCGACGACCCGGCCGACACCCCGCTCCTGCTCGACGACGACCACACCGCCGGGCCGCCCAGCCGGGTCGCCGTGCCGCCGCTCGGCGCTGGGGCGCTGCACCACATCGTCCGGGCCCGGCTCGGCGGCACGCTCAGCCGGCCGCTGCTCGCCCGCATCGTCCGGGACGCCGACGGCAATCCGCTGCTGGCCATCGAGCTGGCCCGGGCCGTGCTGCGGCTGCCCCGGATGCCGTCGCCGGGCGAGGACCTGCCGGTGCCGTCGTCGATGCGGCAGCTGCTCGCCGGCACCCTCGGCGCGCTGCCCCCCGGCAGCCGGGACGCGGTACGCCTGGCCGCGCTGCTGACCGTGCCCACCCTGCCGGACCTCGCCCGGGCCGGGGTGCCCGCGGACGCCTTCGACGCGGCCGAGGAGGCCGGACTGCTCGGCGTCGGCCCGAGCCGGATCGGTTTCACCCACCCGCTCTACGCCGCCGCCGTGCGCGAGGGCGTCCCGCCGGGGGTCCGCCAGCGGCTGCACCGGATCCTCGCCGACGCGGTGTCCGACCCGGACGAACGGGCCCGCCAACTGGCCCGGTGCACCGCCGCCCCGGACGCCGCGGTCGCCGCCGAACTCGCCGCCGCGGCGGCGCGACAACGCGCCCGTGGCGCGCCCGCCGTCGCGGCCGCCTGGTACGAACGGGCCGCCGACCTCACCCCGCCCGACGCGACGGCGGACCGGGACCGGCGGCTGCTCGACGCGGTGCAGTGTCACCTCGACAGCGGCGACTACGCGGCGGCCGGCGTGGGCGCGGAGGCCGCGGCCACTCGGCTGGCCGGGCCGGCGCTCGCGGAGGCGCTGCTGCTGCGCGCCACGGTCGCCTGGTGCGTCGACGACCTGCCCGGCGCGGTCCGGACGGCCGAGCGCGCCCTCGCCGCGGCCGGCGACGACACCCGGCTGGCCGGCCGCGTGCACACCCACCTGACCCTGTTCCACGACGCCCCGGAACCCGCCCGCCGGCACGCCGAGGCGGCCATCGGGCAGCTGTCGGACCGGGCGGACGAGCGGTCCCTGCTGGCCGCGGCGCTGCTGCTGCTCTTCTTCCACGAGGTACGCGCCGGGCGTCCGGCCCGCACCGAGCTGCTCGACCGGGGGCTGGCGCTGGAGGCCGGCGAGCCGTCCTGGCTCGCCGGGTCGATCCCGGCGATCTGGTGGCGGGCCACCGACGAGCACGTACGGGCCCGGACCCGACTGCACGACATGCTGGGCCGGGCGGTGGCCCGCGGCGACGAGCCGTGGCAGCACGAGATGCTCACCCACCTGGGCGAGGCGGAGCTGCTGGCCGGCCGGTTCACCACCGCCGGCGAGCACATCGCCGCGGCCCGTGAGCTGGGCGAGCAGCTCGGCACCGGCCTGGTCGGCGAGACCTGGCTGGCCGGCCTGCTGGACGCCTACCGGGGACGGCTCCCCGAGGCCGGCGCGGTGGCCGAGGGCGGCCTGCGCCGCGCCGCGGAACTCGACGACGCCTGGAGCCGGCGGATCCACCTCCAGCTGTCCGGGTTCGTCGCCCTCTCGGCGGGCCGGATGAGCGAGGCCGCCGCGGCGTACGGCACGCTGGCGGCGGAACTGGACGGGTCGCGCATCGCGGAACCGCTGGCCCAGCGCTTCGAGCCGGACTGGATCGAGGCGTGCGTCGGCGCCGGGGACCTGGACACCGCCGGCGCCGCACTGGCCCGACTCGCGCGGCGCCACGAGCGGCTGCCCCGGCCGTGGACGATCCTCGGGCTCGCCCGCAGCCGGGTGCTGGTGGCCGCCGCGGCGGGCGCGGACCCGGTGGCCGAGCTGGCCGAACTGGCCGCCGCCCGGGCTCGCGTGCCGGCCGACGTACTGCCCCTGGACCGGGCCCGCTGCCTGCTGGTCGCGGGCCGGGCACACCGGCGGGCCCGCCGGCGGCGGGAGGCCGGCGCCGCGCTGTCCGTCGCCGCCGCCGAGTTCACCGCGATCGGCGCCGTCGCCTTCGCCGACCGGGCGCAGGCGGAGCTGGCCCGGATCGGTCGCCGCGCCCCGGCGCCGACCGCCCTCACCGCGACCGAGGAACGGGTGGCCCGGCTCGCCGCGCAGGGGCGCACCAACCGGGCCATCGCCGACACGTTGTTCATCAGCCCGAAGACCGTCGAGGCGAACCTGGCCCGGGTCTACCGCAAGCTGTGCATCTCCAGCCGGGCCGAGTTGGGCGCGGCGATGGGCCGGCCGCCGGGACCGGTGCCCGGCTGAGGCGGCCGTCAGTCGTCCCGTTTCCAGGTCACGGTCGGCTGACCCGCCCGGCACCGGACGTCGACCTCGATCCGCCCCCCGCCCCCGGCGAAGACGACCCGCGCGTGGTCGTCCGGTTCGCCGTCCTCCCGCTCCACCCGGAACCCCTGGGCCGGCGACGTGGTCAGCCGCACGATCGAGCCGGTGCAGGCGGCGATCACGGTGCCCCCCGGGGTGGAGCGCACCGTACGGGCCGCCGCCGCGGTCGGGACGGCGGACGGCGGGCGGGCGCCCGGCGTACCGCCCGGCGCGGCGGTGCGCGACGGCGCGGGGGTGGCGGCGGGGGCCGGCGACCCGGTGGCCGTCGCCAACTCCCGCGCCACCTGGTCCGCGCTGACCACGTGCCCGGACTGCCCGGCCCCGATCCCGTCGCCGATCACCCGGACGGCGGCCAACCCGGCGCCGGTGGCCGCGACGGCGGCGACCAGCCAGCCCACGGTCACGAACAGACTTCGACGGCCCATTCCCCTACTGTGCCCGGCCGATGGTTAAGCCCGGCACAAGGGAACGCTAAAAGTCAGCCGTCGGCCTTGATCACCTCGTAGAGCGCGGTCCAGTTCCTGGTCGAGTAGCCGGCGGCGATCGCCCGGTCGTAGTGCGACTTGACCGCCATCGGCAGGGCGACGTCGACGCCGAACGTCGCACTGGTCCGCACGATGTGGTCGGCTGTCGCGCCCATCATCCGGGCGGTGCTGAGATCGCCGGGGTGCTCGCCGCCCTCCAGTTGTCGAGCCAGCTGCGCGCCGTCGCCGATCATCGCGGGAATGCCGGTGAGGGTGGTCAGCACGCCGGGCAGGAAGTCGGCCGCCCGGACGCCCGCGGCGGTGACAAGAGCCGTGGCGTGCAGGAGGCTCGACAGGGCGGTCAGGAACACGTCGAGGTGAGCCTGGTAGAACAACTGGGCCAGGCCGGGATCGGCGCCGAGGTACTTCGGCTCGCCGATCACCCGCAACAACGGTTCATGCGGGTCGAAGACGTCCGCCGGCCCGCTGTAGAACACGTACGCGCCGCGGTTCCCGATCGCGGGAGCGGGCACCATGATCCCACCGGTGATGAAACCCGCGCCGTGTCCGGTGGCCCATGCCGCGGCCCGCCGCGACGCCTCCGGCGTATCGGAGCTGAGGTTGACCAGGACCTTGCCGCGCAGTGCGGCAGGTCGCCGCTCGTCGTCGACCACCGGGGCGAGGATGTCGTACATGGCTAGGTAATCGGTCAGGCTGATGATGGTCAGGCCGCTGGCAGCGACCGCGTCGGCAGGTGTGGGTGCCAGCACGGCCCCGGCGCCGACAAGGTCGTCGGCACGGCCGGGCGTACGATTCCACACGGTGACGGGATGCCCGGCCCGCAGCAGGGTGGCGCCCATCGCCCGGCCCATCGGCCCGAGGCCGATCACGGTGACCGGGGCGGATGTGTCGGTGCTGCTCATCGCGGGCCCTTCAGTTCCTCGAAGATGCGGGCGGTGCCGTGGTCGCCGAATCCGGCGGTGATCTGGCGTTGCACGAGGTCGTGCACCGGCCGGAGTACCTCGACGGCGACGCCCTGCTCGGCGGTGGCCCGCAGCAGTGCGGCCAGCGCCGTCTCGGTGAACCGCAGGCTCTGCTGGCCCTGCCCGGCGTAGTCCTTGGCGTCGACCGTCGCGGCGAAGCCAGCCAGCTGGCCGGTCATGGCGGCAAGGAAAGGCACCTGCACCGCGGCGAACTCGGTCGCCGACACGCCCGCGGCGCCAACCATCGCCGCGCCGTGCAGAAAGCCGGCGAGCATCGTGTACATGCCGGTCAACATCGCCATGTCGTAGAGCGCGGCCAGACCCGCGTCCGGCCCGAAGAAGCTGCTGGCGCCCCACCGGTCCAGCAGCGGCCGGTGCTGCTCGAAGGCGGTGGCCGAGCCGCTGTACAGGATCGCCGAACCTGGACCGCCGATCATCTGCGGGACGGCCACGATTGCCCCGTCGAGGTAGACGATGCCCCACGTGGCGGCCCAGGCGGCGAGCTCGCGCGACTCGTCCGGCGTCGTGGTGGTCAGATTGATCACCGTACGCCCGGACAGGCCCGCGGCGACCGGATCGAGCACGTCATGCACGGACCGGTGGTCGAACAGGCAGACGACGATCACGCCGTCGCCGGCCACCGCCTCCTCCACATTGCCGGCAACGACGGCGCCGCGCCCGCCAAGGGCCTGTGCCCGACGTGGGCTGCGGTTCCACACGACAGTGGGTCGGCCGGCGTCGAGGGCAGCTCCGGCGAGGGCGGTGCCCATCGCCCCCAACCCCAGGACGGTGGTGCTGGTGGTCATCAGATGTTCCTTCGTTCTGCTCGGTGACATGAGAGGCGCGCCGATCACCATCGTCCGCGGGTACTTTCGTGGTGGCTAGTACCCACTAATTTGTTCAATACTTACTCTTTGGTAAGTGTCCAGCACTGGGGGGGAACTCGATGGGATCGAACGCCAGGCGCGGCCCCTACGTCTGCGGCATCGACGCCGCGATGGACGTGGTCTCGGGAAAGTGGAAGTCGCTGATCCTGTGGGAGCTGAACAACTACGGCACCCGCCGCTTCGGCGAACTCAGGCGCGGCCTCGCCGGCGTCAGCGAGAAGATGCTCATCCAGCACCTGCGTGAGATGGAGGAGGACGGGCTCATCCACCGTGAGGTCTACCGCGAAGTACCGCCCAGAGTGGACTACTCCCTCACCGAACATGGCAGCTCACTCAACGAAGCCCTTCGCCCGCTGGGCGCATGGGGCAGCCAACGATGCGAGCGCCTGGCCGCCGAACGCGACCCCACCGGCGAGTGACCCGAAGACACCTTCGTCCGGCCCGAATTCGTCGACTCCACCAGCAGGCCGGGTCAGGGGGCCTGCCGCGCGGGGCGGGGTGGCGCTAGCGTTGCCGGCGTGGCCCGCCTGCTGCTCATCGAGGACGACCCGGCGATCCGTACGACGCTGATCCGGGCCCTGCGCGAGCGGGGACACGCGGTGGCCGCCGTCGGGACCGCGATGGCGGGCCTGCAGTCCGTCCTCGACGACCGTCCCGACCTCGTGCTGCTCGACCTCGGCCTGCCGGACCGCGACGGCGTGGAACTGCTCCGGATGGTCCGGGCGGTCAGCCCGGTCCCGATCATCATCGCCACGGCCCGCGACGCCGACCGGGACGTCGTGCTCGGCCTCGACGCCGGCGCCGACGACTACCTCGTCAAGCCCTTCACCGCCGCGCAGCTCGACGCCCGGATCCGGGCCGTGCTGCGCCGCGGCGGCGACGGGCCGCCGCAGCCGGCGGTGCTGGTCGTCGGCGACCTGCGGGTCGACCCGGCGGCCCGGCTGGCCAGCCTGGCCGACGAACCGCTGGACCTGACGCCCCGCGAGTTCGACCTGCTGCACTACCTGGCCCGGCGCCCCGGGCAGGTGGTGACCAAGCGCGAGCTGCTGACCGAGGTCTGGCAGGTGCCGTACGGCGGCGCCGACAAGACCGTCGACGTGCACCTGTCCTGGCTGCGCCGCAAGCTCGGCGAGACCGCCCGGGAGCCGCGCTACCTGCAGACCGTGCGCGGCGTCGGGGTACGACTCGGCGCGCCCCGGTGAGGCGGCGGCTGACCCTGCTGGTGGCGGCCACCATGTGCCTGGTGCTGCTCGCCTTCCTGGTGCCGCTGGCCGTGCTGCTGCGCCGGGTGGCCGAGGAGCGGGCCCTGGTGGCCGCCACCACCGAGGCGCAGAGCCTGATCGCCCTGGTCGGAGCGGCCGACCCGGCCGGGCTCGGGCTGAGCGCCGAGCAGCTGGCGGCGACCTCCGGCCGGCCGATGACGGTGTTCCTGCCGGACGGGACGGTGCTCGGCACGCCCGCCGGCCGCTCCCCGGCGGTCCGGCTGGCGGCGACGGCGGGCCGCAGCCTGACCGTGGCCGGTCCGGACGGCGCCGAGATCGTGGTGGCGGTGCGGGGGCGACAGGACGGCAACGCGGTGATCCGCACCTTCGTGCCGCGCGCCGAGCTGACCCGTGGCGTGGCCCGCGCCTGGCTGGTGCTGGCCGGCCTCGGCGTCACCCTGCTGCTGGTCGGGCTCGCCGTCGCCGACCGCTTGGCTCGTACGCTGATCGCCCCGATCACCGAGCTGTCGGCCGTCTCGCACCGGCTGGCCGGGGCGGAGCTGACCGCTCGGGCCCGGCCGGCCGGGCCACCGGAGCTGCGCGAGGTGGCCGGCGCGCTCAACCACCTCGCCGAACGCATCCAGCAGTTGCTGCAGGACGAACGCGAACAGGTGGCGGACCTGTCGCATCGACTCCGTACGCCGCTGACCTCGCTGCGGTTGGAGGCGGAGTCGCTGACCGACCCGGCCGAGGCGGCCCGGGTCGGCGCCCGGGTGGACGCCCTGGAACGCGCGGTGAGCGGGCTGATCCGGCAGGCCCGGTGGCGCCGCGACGGCGACGCGGCGGCCGGCTGCGACGCCGCGGCGGTGGTCCGCGACCGGGTGGCGTTCTGGTCCGTGCTGGCCGAGGACACCGGCCGGGCGGTGCGGCTGGACCTGCCTCCCGGACCGCTGCCGGTCCGGGCGCCGGCCGACGAGCTGACCGCCGCGGTGGACGCCTTGCTGGGCAACGTCTTCGCGCACACCCCGGACGGCACCGCCTTCGCCGTCGCCCTCCGGTCCCGGCCCGGGGGCGGCGCGACGCTGCTGGTCACCGACCACGGTCCCGGCGTGCCGGGCCTGGCCGAGGGCGACCCCGGCGGGCCGGCAGCGGCGGACGGGCCCGACGACGGGCCGGTACGCCGCGGGGCCAGCTCCGCCGGCTCGACCGGTCTCGGGCTGGACATCGCCCGGCGCGCCGGGCTGGCCAGTGGGGGCGGGCTGTCCCTCGCCCCCCGGCCCGGCGGCGGCCTGCGGGTGACCCTCGAACTGGGTCCGCCGCGCGCCTTTACCTCCGCTTAGGGTCCGCACAGCGCGCCGCTATCCCGCAACGCGCGAACCTCAGGTCATCAACGACCGCAGGAGGTTCACGATGACCAGGACCGCACTCGTACTGCTGGCCACCGGCGCGGTGGCCGCGGTGACCGGCACCGCGCTCGGCCTCGGCGCCGCCGCAGCCGACACCGCCCCGGCACCGGCCGGCCGGCACGCGACGGTCGAGCCGGGCGACGACCGGGCCGGCCGGCCCGACGACCACCCGACGAACGGCGACGACGCCGCCGGCCGCCCCGACGACCACCCGACGAACGGGGACGACGCCGCCCGGACCGCGACGCGTGCCGCGCGGCCGGCCGGTGACGTGCCGGCCGGCGCCTCGGCGGGACACGACCGCGCGGTCCAGGTCGCGCTCGCGCGGACCGGCGGCGGCCGGGTCGTGAAGGTCGAGGCCGGGACCGAGCACGGCCGCGCGGTGTGGAGCGTGCGGATCGTCCGGGACGACGCCCGGCTGCGGGTGGACGTGGACGCGGCGACCGGGCGGGTGCTGCGGGCGCCGGCGACCGCCGTGCGGAGCGACGACGGGACCGGGCGGGACGACCACGGTGGCCGAGGTGGCGACGACCACACGGGCGACGACCACAGTGGCCGTGGCGATGATGACCACGGCGACCGCAGCGGCGACAACCACGGTGGTCACGGCGACGACGACTGATCGGACGGAATCGGGGACGGGCCGGCACACCGCGCCGGCCCGACCCGGTGGTACCCGACGCGGCGGGCAGTCGGCACGAGGTACCGGCTG
This sequence comes from Micromonospora sp. NPDC050686, assembly GCF_040654475.1. Taxonomy (NCBI): domain Bacteria; kingdom Bacillati; phylum Actinomycetota; class Actinomycetes; order Micromonosporales; family Micromonosporaceae; genus Micromonospora; species Micromonospora sp. NPDC050686. The sequence continues at coordinate 213 of NZ_JBFAID010000027.1, read as the reverse complement.
CCCGCGCTCGTGAAGCGAGCCCCGGCCCGCGGGTCACTCCTTCGCGGCCGGTGTGCCCCGGCCACCGCCTGGACGCCCGCCGGGCTCGCGCCGGCCGCCGCGCGCCCACCCCGGCGGGCGCCTAGACGAGTAGTTCCGATGTCAGGGGTCGATGTCTGGGCATGAAGAGAGGGTGTCGATGATCATGTTGTGACGCAAGACCTCGACACCCTC
>NZ_JBFAID010000026.1:0-80055 GCF_040654475.1 Micromonospora sp. NPDC050686 | reverse complement strand
AGACCGGCAAGGACGTCTACAAGTCGGTCGAGATCAAGTCCGGCAACGCCGACGACAAGCAGACCGACAAGCTGCGCACCGACATCGTCCGCACCGTCGACGACGGCCGCGCCGTGGTCGCCAACATCGCCGGCACCGCCACCGACACCGACGGCAACACCCACAGCTTCGAGGGCGGCCACTACATCAGCGTCGTCGGCTACAAGGACGGCGGCAAGACCGTCACCATCGCCGACTCCGCCAACCCGAACACCGCCTCCTACCGAATCAGCGTCGACAACCTCGCCGACTGGATCGCCACCCGCGGCTACACCGCCTGAGCATGACGAAGGGCCCGACCCCGCTACGGGGTCGGGCCCTTTCGCGTCTGTGCGCGCCGGGTCAGCGGTCGGTGCCGGCGCGGACCGGCTCGGCCTCGCCGGCGGTGTCGACCGCAGCCACCCGGTGGGCGCGCCGGCGTAGCCACCAGGTGCTGGCCACGCCAGCGAGCACCGCAACGACCAGGCCGGCCCAGGAGATGTCCTTGAGCCAGTGCTCGGCGGCCCGGCCCACGCTGTAGAGCAGATAGGTCGTGCCGAAGGCCCAGACCAGGCCGCCGGCCGCGTTCGCCAGCAGGAACCGGCGGTACGGCACGTGCAGCGCACCGGCGAGCGGACCGGCGAGGATGCGCAGCAGGGCCACGAACCGGCCGAAGAAGACCGCCCACACGCCGTACCGGGCGAAACTCTGCTCGGCGCGGGCGAGTTGCGCCGGGCCGAGGTGCCGGGGGAAGCGCCGGCCGAGCCGGGCGAGCAGCGGACGCCCGCCGCGCCGGCCCACCGCGTACCCGACCGAGTCGCCGACGATGGCGCCGAACGCCGCGGCGGTGGCCACCCACTCCGGTTCGACCACCCCGGTCGCGGCGAGCAGCGCCGAGCTGACCAGGACGATCTCGCCCGGCAGCGGGACGCCCATGCTCTCCACGCCGATCACCCCGGCGACGATCAGGTAGACCACGCCGGGCGGCAGCGCGGAGAGCCAGTGCTGTACGTCGACCACGCCCACCCCTTCCGGTCCGACCTCGAACCCTACCCGGCGGCGGGCGGCGGAATCTCCCCGTCAGCGGGCGGTCACCGGGGCGAGGAACTCCAGGCGGTTGCCGTGCGGATCGTGGGTGTGGAACCGGCGCATGCCGGGGACCTCCTCGTCACCCCAGGTGACGGGGTGACCGGCGGCGGCCAGCCGGGCGGCGAGCGCGTCGAGGTCCGGGCGGAGCAGCGCGGGGTGCGCCTTGCGGGCCGGGCGGAAGTCGTCCTCGACGCCGAGGTGCAGTTCGGCGTCGTACCCGGTGAACCAGCAACCACCGCGGGCGGCGAGGGCCGGCGGCTTGGGCTTCTCGGTCATGCCGAGCAGGCCGACGTAGAAGGAGCGGGAGAGATCCTCGGAGCCACGTGGGCAGGCGAGCAGGACGTGATGGATCATGTGGCACCTCCTCGTCCCGAACCGTGGCACGAGGTTGCGTGAATAGCAAGACGGACGTACGGTTTTGTAGAGCCCGACGCAGGTAAGTGTTGCCTAAGCACGGCAACGCCCCCGCCGGTGCGACAGACTGCTCAGGACTACTCACGGTCGCTGGTGTGAAGGAGTACGACGTGGCGAGCCTCGACACCTTCGGTGCGAAGACCCAGCTACGCGTCGGAGACGCGAGCTACGAGATTTTCAAGATCGACAAGGTGGAGGGCCACGACCGGCTGCCCTACAGCTTGAAGATCCTGCTGGAGAACCTGCTGCGGACTGAGGACGGCGCGAACATCACCGCCGACCACATCCAGCAGCTCGGCGCGTGGGACCCCACCGCCGACCCCAGCGTGGAGATCCAGTTCACCCCGGCCCGGGTGCTGATGCAGGACTTCACCGGTGTGCCGTGCGTCGTCGACCTGGCCACCATGCGCGAGGCCGTCCGCGACCTCGGCGGCGACGCCACCAAGGTGAACCCGCTCGCCCCCGCCGAACTGGTCATCGACCACTCCGTCATCGCCGACCTGTTCGGCCGCGCGGACGCCTTCGAGCGCAACGTCGAGCTGGAGTACGAGCGCAACAAGGAGCGCTACCAGTTCCTGCGCTGGGGCCAGAGCGCGTTCAACGAGTTCAAGGTGGTCCCGCCGGGCACCGGCATCGTGCACCAGGTCAACATCGAGTACCTGGCCCGCACGATCATGGAGCGGGGCGGCCAGGCGTACCCGGACACGGTGGTCGGCACCGACTCGCACACCACCATGGTCAACGGCCTGGGCGTGCTGGGCTGGGGCGTCGGTGGCATCGAGGCCGAGGCCGCGATGCTCGGCCAGCCGGTCAGCATGCTGATCCCGCGGGTGGTCGGCTTCAAGCTGCACGGCGAGATGCCGGCCGGCACCACCGCCACCGACCTGGTCCTCACCATCACCGAGATGCTGCGCAAGCACGGCGTGGTCGGCAAGTTCGTCGAGTTCTACGGCCCCGGCGTGAGCGCCGTGCCGCTGGCCAACCGGGCGACCATCGGCAACATGTCGCCGGAGTACGGCTCCACCGTGGCGATCTTCCCGATCGACGCCGAGACCGTCCGTTACCTGGAGCTGACCGGCCGCGACCCGCAGCAGGTCGCGCTGGTCGAGGCGTACGCCAAGGAGCAGGGTCTCTGGCACGACCCGAACCACGAGCCGGCGTACTCCGAGCGCCTCGAGCTGGACCTGAGCACCATCGAGCCGTCCCTCGCGGGCCCGAAGCGCCCGCAGGACCGGGTGCCGCTGGGCGCCGCCAAGACGCTGTTCCGCTCGGCGCTGACCGACTACGTGGCCGACGGCGCCACCGGTGAGCGCGAGCTGAAGCCCGGCGTCGCCCGCGAGCAGCTGCCCCGGGGGGCCAACGGCCCGGCCGACGAGGCCAGCGCCGAGTCCTTCCCGGCCAGCGACCCACCGGCCAACGACTACAGCGACCCGGCCGACGAGCCGCGCGACCTGGAGACCGCCGCCGCCGGCGCCGGCGGCCGGGCCACCAACCCGGTCCGGGTGACCAGCGCCGACGGCATCGAGTACGAGCTGGACCACGGCGCCGTGGTGATCGCCGCGATCACCTCCTGCACCAACACCTCGAACCCGCAGGTGATGATCGGCGCCGCGCTGCTGGCCCGCAACGCGGTCGACAAGGGCCTGGCCCGCAAGCCCTGGGTGAAGACCACCCTGGCCCCGGGCTCCAAGGTCGTCATGGACTACTACGAGCGCGCCGGCCTCACGCCCTACCTGGAGAAGCTCGGCTTCAACCTGGTCGGCTACGGCTGCACCACCTGCATCGGCAACTCCGGCCCGCTGCCGGAGGAGGTCTCCGCCGCGGTGAACGAGAGCGACCTCGCCGTCGTCTCGGTGCTCTCCGGCAACCGGAACTTCGAGGGCCGGATCAACCCGGACGTCAAGATGAACTACCTGGCGTCCCCGCCGCTGGTGGTCGCGTACGCGCTGGCCGGCACCATGGACATCGACCTGGCCAACGAGCCGATCGGCGAGGACACCGAGGGCAACCCGGTCTTCCTGCGCGACATCTGGCCGAACAGCGCCGAGATCCAGGACGTCATCGCCTCCGCGATCGGCGCCACCGGGTTCAGCGCGGCGTACGCCGACGTGTTCGCCGGTGACGAGCGCTGGCAGTCGCTGCCCACCCCGACCGGCGACACCTTCGCCTGGGACGGCGAGTCCACCTACGTGCGCAAGCCCCCGTACTTCGAGGGGATGGCCAAGGACCCGCGGCCGGTGCGGGACATCGCCGACGCTCGGGTGCTGGCCAAGCTGGGCGACTCGGTGACCACCGACCACATCTCCCCGGCCGGCTCGATCAAGGCCGACTCCCCCGCCGGCCGGTACCTGGCCGAACACGGCGTCGCCCGGCACGAGTTCAACTCGTACGGTTCCCGCCGGGGCAACCACGAGGTGATGATCCGGGGCACCTTCGCCAACATCCGGCTGCGCAACCAGCTGGTCCCGGGGGTGGAGGGCGGCGTCACGGTCAACCACCTGACCGGCGAGCAGACCTCGATCTACGACGCCTCGATGGCCTACCAGGAGGCCGGCGTTCCGCTGGTCATCCTCGCCGGCAAGGAGTACGGCTCCGGCTCGTCCCGCGACTGGGCGGCCAAGGGCACCATGCTGCTCGGCGTCAAGGCGGTCATCGCCGAGTCGTACGAGCGGATCCACCGCTCGAACCTGATCGGCATGGGCGTGCTGCCGCTGCAGTTCCCGGTCGGCGAGACCGCCGAGTCGCTGGGCCTGAGCGGCACGGAGACGTTCTCGATCAGCGGCGTCACCGCGCTGAACGACGGCGAGACCCCGCGTACGGTCAAGGTCACCACCGACACCGGCGTGGAGTTCGACGCGGTGGTCCGCATCGACACCCCCGGTGAGGCGGACTACTACCGGCACGGCGGCATCCTGCAGTACGTGCTGCGTCGCATGATCGCCGGCTGACGCCGTACCGTTTCTAGGGCCCCCTCCCGCGAGCAGCGGGGCGGGGCCCTGTGGCGTTTCTTGTGGCTGCGCCACGGTTGTCGGGGGTGCGGCGTAGGGTGACCGGGTGGTCGATCGACGTCAGGTGCATCGACGTCAGGTGCATCGACGTCAGGTGCTCGCCTTCCGCGCCCGGGCCCAGCAGCTCACCCGGGCCGAGGGCAGGCCGGCGGACACCGCCGTGCTCGACATCGGCGTGCAGGACACCGGCCCGGACGGCGCCGGCTGGGCGCTGGCGCTACGCGGGGTCGCCGCGACCGCGGCGGCCGACGACCTGGTCCTGCTCTGGACCGTGCGCGGCGCGCCGCACCTCTACCGGCGGGCCGACGTGGGGCGGGTGGCCGCCGCGGTCGAGCCGTGGTCCGACGCCGACGCGGGCAAGCGCATCCACGACGCGGCGAAGCCGTTGAAAGCCGCCGGCATCGGCGTCCTGACCGCCCTCGACCAGGTGGCCGCGCAGCTGCGGGCCGTCGTCACGAGGCCGACGGTCAAGGGCGAGGTCTCCGGCCGCCTGGCGCAGGCGCTGCCCGAGCCCTATCTGCGGTTCTGCCGGCCGTGCCAGGCGACCCACCTCTACGAGATGCCGTTCCGGCTGGCCGCCCTGCGGGCCGGTCTGGAGCTGCGGCCCGGCACGTCGCCGCCGGTGCTGGAGCGCATCCCCGGCTTCCGCAAGGCCGACGCGCCCGACGACCGGTTCGACCTGATCCGGGCATACCTCCGACTGCTCGGCCCGGCCACCCCCAAAGACGTCGCCGGCTATCTCGACGCCCCGGTCAAGGAGGTCAAGGCGCGCTGGCCGCAGGACGTGGTCGAGGTGACGGTCGACGGCGAGGCGCGCTCACTGCTGGCCGCCGACCAGCCGGCACTGGCCTCGGCCGACGCCCCGGCGACCCGCCTGCTCGGCCCGTTCGACCTCTTCCTCCAGGCCCGGGACCGGGCGACCCTGGTGCCGGACGCGGCGCACGCCAAGGAGCTGTGGCCGGTGCTGGGCCGCCCCGGCGCCGTCCTGGTCGACGGCGAGCTGGTCGGCACCTGGCGCCCGCGCAAGTCCGGCAGCCGGCTGACCGTCACCGTCCGGCCCTGGGCGAAGCTGCCCGAGAGCCGGCGCCGGGCGGTCGTCGAGCAGGCCGAACGCCTCGCCGCGTACCGATCGGTCGTGCTCGCCGGGGTCGACGTCGACGGTTGACGACCGGCCGGTGGACGACCGGCCGGTCAGTCGGTGCCGGCGCGGCGCCGGGCCTCCCGGGTCTTCATGGCGTGCTCCATCAGCGTGATGAGCACCTCCTTGCTGGACTCCCGCCGGCGGGCGTCGCAGAGCAGCACCGGCACCCCCGGGTCGAGGTTCAGCGCCGCCTGCATTTCGTCGAGCCGGAACTGCCTGGCGCCCTCGAAACAGTTCACCGCCACCACGAACGGCGTGCCCCGGCCCTCGAAGTAGTCGATCGACGGGAAGCAGTCCGCCAGCCGCCGGGTGTCCGCCAGCACCACCGCGCCGATCGCGCCCAGCGCCAGCTCGTCCCAGACGAACCAGAAGCGGTCCTGCCCGGGCGTACCGAACAGGTAGAGCACCAGGTCGTCGCTGATGGTGATCCGGCCGAAGTCCATCGCCACGGTGGTGGTGGCCTTACCCTCCACCCCGGACAGGTCGTCGATGCCGACCCCGCTCTCGGTCAGCACCTCCTCGGTGCGCAGCGGGCGGGTCTCGCTCACCGCGCCGACCATGGTCGTCTTGCCGACGCCGAAGCCACCGGCGATCAAGATCTTGATCGCGGTGGGCAGCGGCGCCGCGCCCGCCGGCCGCTCAGAGTGCCCGTAGTCCATTGATAACCGCCTCGAAAACACTGTCGTCAGGAACGCCGGCGGTAGCGCGCGGCTCTCGGACCTGCACCAGATCGCGGGCCACCAGGTCACCGAGGAGGACCCGGATGGTGCCCACCGGCAGGTCCAGGTGGGCGGCCACCTCCGCCACGGACTGGATCCGCTGGCAGAGAGCGACGATGGCGAGATGCTCCGGGCCCAGCCCGGCCTCCGGCGTCGCGTCGCCACGGGTCGCCGACACCAGGGAGATCAGGTCGAACGTGCCGGTGACCGGGCGCGCCCGGCCGCGGGTGACCGCGTACGGCCGCACCACCGGCCCGGCGTGGTCGTCCACCCACTGGATCTCCGCGGGCTCCCCGTTGGCCGTCATCTCGGCTGGCTCTCCCCCGTCGGCTGTTCGGGCACCCGATTCGGGGAGGCGACGAACTTGCCGACCCGGGTCACCAACATGGCCATCTCGTACGCGATGAGACCGACATCGGCGTCCTCGGAGGCGAGCACCGCCAGGCACGCGTTGCGCCCGGCAGCGGTCACGAAGAGGAACGACGACTGCATCTCGATGATGGTCTGCTGCACCTGGCCGCCGCCGAACCGCTTGCCCGCGCCCCGAGCCAGGCTCTGGATGCCCGCCGCCATCGCCGCCAGATGCTCGCCGTCGTCCCGGCTCAGCCCCTGGGACGCGGCCATCAGCAGGCCGTCCGTGGAAAGGGCGACAGCGTGTTCGGCCTGCTTCACCCGGCCCACCAGATCATCCAGCAACCACGTCAGGTCGGCACTCGAAGCCGTCTTCTGCGCCACTCGTCGTCCTCTTCTTCTCGGCTGGTGTCGCCGTGTCCATCTGGAGCATGCGGCCGGCGCGCGGGCGCGCGCCGTTGCCGCTCAGGTCGCCTGCTCGCCGCCGGCCTCCGGGGCGGTCCCACCGCGCGTCCCGGTGGTGGCGCCGCCGATCAGCCGCGCCGCGTCGGTCCGACCGCGCCGGGTACCGGTCTGGTAGGAGCTCATCATGCGGCGCACCTGCTCCGGCGGTCGCGCCGCCTCGTCGTCCTCGCCGTCGGTGTCAGCGGCCGGTTCGGCGCGCAGTTCGGGGGCGATGTGCGCCTGCCGTACGCGTACCGGCAGACCCGAGTCGGTCTGCGCGGCCTCGGCGGCCGCCTGCGGACGGTCGGTGACCGGCAGGACGGCCCCCGCGGCGGCGACCGGCGCGGTGCGGGCCGGCGCGGCGTCGGGTGGCGGCGCGCCCGCGCCCCGGACCCGGGTGGGCAGGCTCTCCGGTTCCTCCACCGGCGCCTCCTTCGCCGCTCCGGCGGCCGGCCGGGGCGGCACCGGACCGGGCGCCGGGACCGCGGACGCGTCCCGGGCCTGCGTCAACGTCACCGGCGCGGCGGGCCGCTCGACGGTCGCCGGAGCCGCCGGCTGCGCCTCCCCCGCCGCCAACGCCGGGGTGTCCGCCGTTCCGACCGGGAACCCGCCCGAGGTGTTCGGGTCGGCGTCGTCCACGGTGACCAGCTCCAGCGGGATCAGCACCACGGCGGTGGTGCCGCCGTACGGCGACTCCTTCAGCCGGACCCGGACGCCGTGCCGCTCGGTCAGCCGGCTCACCACGTACAGGCCGAGGCGGGCCGCGTTGGCGAGGTTCAGCTCGGAGCGGTCCACGATGCGGTGGTTGGCGGCGGCCAGGTCCTCCTCGGTCATGCCCAGCCCGCGGTCCTCGATCTCGATCGCGAAGCCGGCCGCGACCAGCTGGCCGCGCACCTCGACGGTGGTGTGCGGCGGCGAGAAGGACAGGCCGTTCTCGATCAGCTCGGCCAGCAGGTGGATGACGTCACCCACCGCCCGGCCGGCCAGCGACACCCGGCCGAGCGGCAGCACGTTGACCCGGGTGTAGTCCTCGACCTCGCCGACCGCGCCCCGGATCACGTCGACCATCGGCACCTTGCGTCGCCAGGCCCGGCCGGGCGTCGAGCCGGAGAGCACGATCAGGTTCTCGGCGTTGCGCCGCATCCGGGTGGCCAGGTGGTCGACCCGGAAGAGGTCCTCCAGCTCCTCCGCGTCCTGCTCCCGCCGTTCCATCGCGTCCAGCAGGGTGAGCTGCCGGTGCACCAGCGCCTGGGTGCGCCGGGCCAGGCTGAGGAAGACCTCCCGGACGTTGCGCCGCAGCTCGGCCTGCTCGACCGCGGTACGCAGGGCGGTCTCCTGCACGACGTTGAACGCCTTGCCCACCTGCCCGATCTCGTCGTCGCCGAACTCCAGCGGCGGGGCCTCCTTGGCGACGTCGACCTCCTCGCCGTGGCCGAGCCGTTCCACCACCCCGGGCAGCCGCTCGTTGGCCAGTTGGAACGCCGCCTCCCGCAACCGCTCCAACTGGCCGAGCACGGTTCGCGCCGTGGTGATCGAGACGATGACCGAGGCGATGACGGCGAGCAGACCGAGACCGGCGGCGAGCACCAGCCGGAGGATGACGCCGACCGCGACGGGCAGGGCCCGGTCGACGAGGTTGTCACCGGCGTCCAGGATGAACCGCTGCTGCTCCTCGACCACCCGGTCGACCGCCGCGCGCCACTGCTCCGCCGTCACCTGCGGCGTCGTCGACGACCGGGCGGCGAGCACCACCCGGTCCTCCAGGCCACGGAAGGCCGTGTACGTGTCGCCGGCGAGCAGCTGCTCGTAGCCCTTGCGGTCGGCGTCGGACAGGCCGGCCCGCGCCTGGCTGTCCAGGTAGCGCTGGGCACCGACGGTACGCGCGAAGGCCGCGTTCTCGGCGGGGGTCATCCGACCGGCGGCGAGCACCCCGGTCAGCAGGGCGTCCTCCTGCGACATGAGCTCGCGCACCCGGACCAGCTCGATCAGCGAGGAGGTCTCCCGGGCGAGCTCCACGTCGTCCAGCTGGGCCAGGGAGCCGTACATCCGCAGGACCGAGTCGATCAGGTCGGTGTAGGCCCGAGCGGCCTCGGTGCGGTCGACCTGGCGGGCGCCGACCTGCTCGCGAACCGTCTCCAGCCGGTCCAGCCCGGTGACGACCGAGTTGATCTGCTCCTGGCTGTCCGCGCTGGCCGCGAGGTCCACCCGCCAGTCGTCCACCGACTCCCGGAAGGTGCCGGCGACCTGCGTCGTTCGCTGCCACTGCTCGGTCAGCTCGGCGCGCTGCGACCCACCGGCGCCACCCAGGAAGGCGGCGGAGGCCCGCCGCTCGGCCTGCAACTCCAGCACCAGCGGCTCGCCCGGCTGCGCCACCTGACTGTCGAGCATCTGCACCCACAGCAGGTTGGCGCCTTCGCGGAGGGTCACCCAGGCCGCGAACGCCCACAGCGCCACGAGGGAGGCGAGCAGTGCCACGACTTTCCGGCGCAGATTCGAACTGCGGGAACTCATCACAACCATCCCTGGCGGGGAGTTACTGATTGACCGGCCAGCGGTAGCCGCATACGCGTCGACCGACCCGGCGCACGGTAGCAGTGTCCGGGGGATCGCTCAAGCAGTCCTGATCATGGCCGGTGTCCATCCCGGACAGCGGGGCGGGCCGGTGACCCGTCCGACCACAAGAGAGGCTCACCGCGCCGGGTACCCGGCCGTACGGACCAGCTGCCGCGCGGCGACCACGGCGGCGCGCACGATCAGCACCGGGTGGTAGAGGTCCTTGTCGTGCCACAGTGGCGTGTCGGTGCCGGGGTCCTCGTCGAGGAAGCCGACGGCCCGGCGCACCGCGACGTCCACGCCGGGGCGGTCCGACCGCCCGGTGCCGAGCAGCACGTGCAGGGCGTACGCGGTCTCCTCGGCCGTGCCGCCCCACCGCCCCCACGACCCGTCGGCGCGCTGGCTGGCGAGCACCCAGTCGACGGCCCGGTCGACCGCCCGCCGCGCCACGGCCGGGGCGTACCCGGCCAGGCTCACCGCGACGCTGGCGGTCGCGTAGTACGCCGAGGCGTGCCACCGGTCCGTCCAGCTGCCGTCGGGCAGTTGACCGTCGAGGAGCCACCCCGCCACCCGCTGCGCCGCCGCGGCGTGCTCCGGCGACCGGGCGTGCCGGCCATGCCAGCCCAGCGCCTCCAGCACATGGGCGTTGGTGGTGACCGAGCTGCCGTCCTCGCCCCGCCAGGTGCAGAAGTGGGCGCCGGTGTCGTACTCCCGCAGGCTGTCGGGGGCCACCGGCCGGCCGAGCCGGGCCAGCGCGTAGAGGGCCACGGAGGTGGTGTCGGCATCCGTGGGCAGGCCGGGCGAGGTGGCCGCGCCGGTCGGCCCGATCGCGGCGGCCAGCTCGGTGAGCAACTGCTCGGGTACGTCGCGGGCCGCGCCGACCCGGACCAGGCTCGCCAGCACCCAGGCCCGCTCGAAGACGGTGATCGGTGTCGTGCACGGCACCGGCCCGTCCTGCGCCCCCGCGGCGCGGATCAGGTAGTCGAGCGCGGCTCGGTCCACGTCCGGGTCGGCCCGGTCGTCGAGCCAGGCGGCGGTGGCGGCGGGCGACGCGCCGACCGCACCGCAGACCGGACGGACCGCGGCGCCCGCCCGGGCGTCCACGGCCAGCGCCTCGAACGCGTGCCACAGCTTCTCCGGGACCGGCCGGCCGGCGGCCAGCAGCGCGCCGACCGCCGCGCACCGGCGGCGGGTCATGCCGGGCGGCAGCGGCAGCGCGGCGGACGGCCCCGACTCCCCGCCGTCGGCGAGCAGCGCGGCGATCCGGTCGAGCAGCTCGGGCAGGATCAGGTCGACCCCGGGGGTGTCCGGCACGGGCTCGTCGGCGACGAGCAGCCGGTCGCGCAGCGCCGCCAGCCCCCGCGTCGCGGCCCGCGCGACCTCGGCGGCGTCGGGGCCCGGCCACCGCCGGGACCGCAGCAGCGCCTCCACCGCGCTGGCGGTCGGCACGAGGGCGTACCCGCCGGGGGCGCCCCAGGCGCCGTCGGGCCGTTGGGCGGCCAGCAGGTACCGCAGCCGCTCGACGTGGCCGGCCAGCCAGGGGGCGTCGCTGACCACCCGGGCCGTCTCGTACACCGAGGGTGAGACCGAGCCGGCGGGGCGGGCGGCCATCGCGGCGACCAGCTCGTGCGCGGCGGCGCGCGGGTCGGCCGCCGGGGCGGGCGCCCGGCCCGCCGCACCGGCCCCGACCCGGACCGCGCCGGCCTCGCGCTGGTCCGCTCCGCCCCCGGCGAGGCCCGGCACGGCCGGCGGTGCCGCCGTCACGACATCCCCCAGAAGTCGGCCAGTTGGTAGAAGCCGCTGCTGAACCCGATCTGCCGGGCCAGGTAGTCCGCCTCGCGCGGGCAGCTCGACCGCAGCGGGACGAGCCGGCGCCGGCAGTCGGCCACCAGCGCCGCGAGCCGGTCCCGCACCTGCGCCTCGTCCTCGACCAGCAGGATGGCGTTCAGGTCGCCCCAGCGCAGGTCGCGCTCGTAGGTGCCGAGGTCGTTGACGAGGCGCAGCGCCCGCTGCACCTCGTTGCTCACCGCGACCAGCTCGTCCAGGTGGGCCAGCGTCGCCTCGTCGCCGGTGTAGAGCCAGTGCCCGATGTTGACGATGGTGCAGGCGTGGTTGTCCGCGTTGGCGAGGTAGTCGTCGAGGTCCGGCAGGGCCGACCGGCCGCCGACGCGCCAGGCGTCCTTCCAGGACCATTCCCGCGCCATCGCCTCGACCGTGGCCCGCAGGCAGTCCCGCCACAGCGGACGGTGGGCGGCGAAGGCCGGCACCGTGTCCAGCTCCGCCTGCACCGCGGCCAGGTACCCGCCGAGGTGGTCGCCGGCGGCGGGCGGTTCACCATCGGCCACCGCCAGGCAGCGCGCCACGAGATCGTCGACCTCGTCCCGCGAGCCGGCCCGGTGGTCGATCAGCCAGTCGAGGGCGAAGCCCCACAGGACGATCCGGTTGGCGGCCCGTAACTGCTCGGCGGTGCACCAGGGGGCGCCGAAGGCGATGGCCAGCGAGATGTTGGCGAACAGCATCGGGTCGAACGGGTCGGCCGGGAACAGCGCCGGGTGGACCGCCGCCTGGGCCTGCAGGTCACGCTGCCCGCGCATCGCCAGGCCGCACACCCGGCCCTGCTCCTGGGCGTCGTACAGCTGGTCCCGCTCGCGGCGGTCCTGGGCCGGTGCCGGGATCACCCGCGCCCCCGCCGCTGCACCCGGGTCAGGGTCACCATCACCGCGCGGCCGGGCCGCAGGGTCGCCGCCAGCTGTTTCGGCGGCATGCCCCGCTCGCGCAGCCGGAACCGGTAGCGGCTGAGGATCGTGGCGACCACCAGCGGGGCCTCCAGGTGGAACAGGTACATGCCGAGGCACTGGTGCGGCCCGCCCCCGAAGGGGAAGTACGCGTACCGGTGGCTGCGGCGCGGCTGGTCGGCGCCGAACCGGTCGGGGTCGAAGACCTCCGGGCGGGCCCAGTGGCGGGCCAGCCGCTGGGTGACGTACGAGCTGACGACGACGAGGTCGCCCGCCTTGACGCGGGCGCCGCCGATGTCGTCGTCCGCCACCGCGCTGCGGGGTACGAGCCAGCCCGCCGGATACATCCGCAGCAGTTCGTCGAGCACCATCCGGGTGTAGGTGAGCCGGCTGAGCTGGTCCCGGCTGATCACCTCATCCGGGCCCACCACCTCGTCCAGCTCGGCATAGAGGCGCTCGGCGACCTGGGGATGGGCGTCCAGGATGGGCCAGAGCCAGGTCAGCACCGCGTAGGTGGTCTCGGTGGCGGTGGCGAACATCGACACGACGTCGTCGCGGACCCGCCGCTCGTCCAGCGGGCGCCCGTCGGAGTCCCGGGCCCGGGTGAGGGTGGCCAGCAGGTCGTCGCCGTCGCGCGGCTGCTCCCGTTCCGCCCGCACCAGCGGCAGCATGATCGAGTCGACCACCTCGACGGCCCGGCGCAGGGCCCTGTCGCCCGGGACCGGGACGACGTCCGGCACGAACGGCAGCAGCAGCCGCCCGCGCAGCGCCGTGACGATCCGGTCCTGGGCGGCCACGATCCGCAACTGGTCGGCCGTCGACACCCGGTCGGCGAAGAAGACGCTGCTGATCGCCCGGCAGATGACCCGGCCCAGCTCGACCCCGGCGTCCAGCCATCGGCCGGCGCGGGCCGGCTCCTCGAACTCGTCCACGGCGGCGCTCACGGCGTGACTCATGGAGTCCACCAGGCCGTCGATCCGCTTCGCGGTGAAGTGCGGCTGCATCCGGGTCCGGCTGTCCTGCCACGGTGGCCCGTCGGACATGATGCCCTCGCCGGTGAGCCGGCGTACCGGCCGCCAGAGCAGGTTGTCGCCGCCGCGGACGTAGTTGGCCGCGTTGTCGCGCAGCACCTGCTGCACGTGGGACGGCTCCGTCACCAGGTACGGCCGCAGCGTCCCCAGGTTCAGCCGGACCACCTGGCCGGGGGCCGCGTCCGCCAACCGGACCAGCTCGCGCAGCGGGTCACGCAGCAGGCCCGGCAACGTGCGGAACAGGGGCACGGCGTGCGCGCCCCGGGTCGGTGAGCCAGCGGAGTCGAGTTTGGCCATCGCGTCCGGCACGTCGGCTCCTTTTCGGTCGGCCGCCCCTCGTGGTGACGGACAGTCATCGAACCGCTGTCCAGCGTCACGATGGTGCCGAGCATGCCATCCAGCACCGTCACGAGGGAAGGGAAGGCGAAGGAAATTCTGCCTGTGGGAATGCTCGGCCATAAAGGATCCCGTGGTGACAATCACTCCACGGAGGACTTCCGGAGGTTAGGAGGGGGCCGCTGCTAACGCTTTCGGTATCGGAGGGGGCCCCGGCAGTCACCCCGAGCTGGCGGCCCGCGAGGGCTCGGCCGCCACGGCGCGGCAGGGTCGGACGCCGACCCGACGTCCCCCACCGCGCCGACCCCAGCCCGACGCGCCTCCGGCCCACACCGGTCCGGCGCGCGGCCGGACGCCCGCGCACGGACGCACGCCGGCACCGCAACCCCGGAGCGGTGCGGGTGACACCCCCGAGCCGTTCGGGTCGGGAGGTCACCGCCGTGCCCCGCGCCGGCCGGCCCCGGCGTGGTGCCCGCCACGGCGCTGGTGCCCGCCACGGCGCGGGTATCCGGGCGCGTACCGGCGGTCTGTGCCAGGCTCAGGGTCATGGACGACAAGACCATCCTGAGCCGCATCTCCGACCTGGTCGACGAGGAGCACCGGCTCCGCGCCTCGGCCCAGGAACACGAGGTCGGCACCGACGACGAGGCGAAGGCCCGGCTGCGTGAGCTGGAGGAGTCGCTGGACCAGTGCTGGGACCTGCTGCGCCGCCGACGGGCGGCCCGGCAGGCACACGGCGACCCGGACGCCCAGGGCGAGCGCCCCCGCCCGGAGGTCGAGCGCTACCTCCAGTGACGCCCACCCCGCCGGCGCGGCTCGGCAGGACCGGCCGCGCCGGGCGGGACTCCGCCCGGCGCCCCACCCAGGGGCGGGTGGCGGCCCGGATCGGCGGCCGCCACCGGCACCCGGGTCAGCGCACCCCCGCCTCCCGCAGCAGCAGCTCGGTCAGCGCGACCGGGTCCGTACGCTCCGCCGGCATCCCACGGGCCGCGAACCAGGTCGCGACCACCCGGACGTCCCGGGCCAGGAACTCCGGGCCCTGCGGGTTGGCCACCACGTCGACCACCTGGGGCAGGTCGATGATCACCAGCCGCCCGTCGTGCACCAGCAGGTTGTACGGCGAGAGGTCGCCGTGGGCGTACCCGGCCCGGGCGAGCACCACCAGGGCGTCGACCAGCTGCCGCCAGAGCCCACGCAGCTCCTGCGGGGTGGGGCGGAGCTGGGCCAGCCGCGGCGCGGCCGTACCCCCTTCCGGGTCCCCCACGAACTCCAGCATCAGCTCGGTGCCGAGCAACTGGACGGGGTACGGCACGGCGATGCTGCCGTACTCGGCCCCGATCCGCCAGAGCCGGGCGAGCGCGGCGAACTCCGCCGCCGCCCACTGACCGGCGATCATCTGCCGGCCGAAGGCGGTCCGCCCGGCCATCGCCCGCATCTCGCGGGACCGGCGGACCCGCCGCCCCTCCAGGTAGCCGGCGTCCCGGTGGAACAGCCGGTGCTGCGGGTCCCGGTAACGCTTGACGGCCAGCAGGCACGACCGGCCGGTGTCCGGCACCGCCCGGCGGACCAGGTGGACGTCCGCCTCCTTGCCGGTCTTGAGCACGCCGAGCTCGGTGTCCCGGGCGGCCAGGTCGGTGACCAGCCAGTCCGGGTACGGTTCCGGGCCGTGCTCGGCCGCGTCCCAGGAGGACCAGGGGTCCCCCTCGTCCGGGTGCGGTTCGGCGTCCCCGGCGTCGAGTTCGAGGGTGGATTCCAGCGGCGCGGGCGTCGCCGCCCGGCCGCGCTTCAGGAAGCGTGGTTCGTCGTCGTCGAAGCGGCCCTTGCCGCGGTTACGGCGCTCTGGCGCCGCGAAGTCATGATCGCGCACTGCGTCGGTGATCCCTTGGTCGAGGCTGGTGAAGGCAGGTGGAACGACCCTGCGAAGACGGCCATTACCGACCTCCTCTCCTCGACCGGGCGATGCCCGGGGTACGCGCTCGCGCCGCACCATGCTCGACCCCACGATCGGCCGGCGCAAGCGATTTACCGGCGGTGCGGACGGAGCACCGGCGGTCAGCCGGCGAGCACGGTGGCGACGGCGGCGATCAGCCCGTCGGCGGTGCGGGTGGGGGCGAACCGCTCGTCGGACCAGGTGCGCCCCCGGTGCAACCAGACGCTGGGCAGGCCGGCGGCGGTCGCGCCACCGATGTCCGCCTCCGGGCCGTCGCCGATCACCCAGGCGCCCCGCAGCGGCAGCCGGGCCCGCTGGGCGGCCAGGGCGAAGATGCGGGGGTTGGGCTTGCTCACCCCGGCCTCCTCGGAGATCACCCAGTCGGCGACGTAACGGTCCAGGCCGGTCCGCCTGATCTTGGCGTCGTGCTGGCGGGCCGGGCCGTTGCTGACCACCACCGGCACCCAGCCGGCGTCCTTGACGATCCGCAGCGCGCAGGCGACCAGCGGATCCAGCCGACAGCGCGCGTCCACCCCGTCGGTCAGCTCCTCGACCAGGTCGATGGAGGGCACGCGCAGGGCGTACCGGTCGCGGATCGCGTCGGCCACGTCCCACCGGTCGGTGAGCCCGTCCGCGTCGATGGAGAGCAGCCAGTCCAGGTCGGCCGGGGGTGCGCCGACGCCGGCCAGGAACCGCTCCGCCCAGGCACGGAACGACCCGTCGCGGTCGAGCAGCGTGTTGTCCAGGTCCAGCAGGAGCAGCGGCACCGGGAAACCCTACGGGACGGCTCGCCCGGCCGACAGGGCCGGCGACCGGCGCGGGTCAGCCCGTCAGAGTGGTGCGGCGGGCGCCCTGGTCGGGCAGCCGGTCGGCCAGCATGGTGTGGGCCGCCCGGGTGTCGGCCAGCACGCCCGGATCGCAGGCGGTCACGAGCACGTCCGGGCCGGTGTCGGCGCCGCGGGCCAGCGGGCGGCCCTGCGGGTCGTAGACGGCGGCCCCGCCGTTGAACCGCCACGGTCGCGTGCCGCCGACCGCGTTGGCGAAGACGACGTACATGGTGTTGTCCAGGGCGCGGGCGGCGTAGTAGAGGTCGCGCCGGTGCTCGGAGCCGACGAGGTAGCCGGACGGGCAGAGGTAGCCGTGCGCGCCGTCGGCGGCGGCCGCCCGGCCGTGCTCCGGGAAGCAGCCGTCGTAACAGACGCCCAGGGCGAGCCGCCAGCCGTCGACGACCAGGGTGGCGCCCCGGTCGCCGGGGCTGAACAGGTCCCGCTCCCCGCTCCAGAGCTGCTGCTTGTGGTACGCCGCGGTGACCGTGCCGGCCCGGTCGACGACCAGCACGGCGATGGTCCGCCGCCGGTCCGGGTGGCGGACCGCCGCGCCGACCACCACGGTCGCCCCACTGTCGCGGGCCGCGGCGCGCAGCGGGTCGAGGCGCGGGTCGGCCACCAGCCCGGCCTCGTCGGCCGCCACGTCGGTCCCGGCCGGGTCGGCGGCCAGCGTCGGCGGATGGTACCCGGGCAGGAACAGCTCGGGCAGCACCGCGATCCGGGCCCCCGCCGCGGCGGCCCGGCGGGTCAGGTCGGCGGCGGTGCGCGCGTTGCCCGGGAGGTCACCGGGGGTCGGTTCGGCCTGGACGGCGGCCACCACGAGCGGGGCGGTGGGCGGTGCGGCGGCGCCGGCCGGGCTGGCCTCGGATGCGGTCACCGGCCGATCCTAACCGGGTCCGGGCGGCCGCCACGATCATGACCCTCGGCGGCCGGCGGAGGGACATCCCAAGCCGTACGTACGGTTTGCCTACCGCTCCCCGACCTGCCACGATCGTCTCGTGCCCAGAGTAAGCCAGGACCAGCTCGACGCCCGCCGGCAGGAGATTCTCGGCGCGGCGCGGGCCTGTTTCGCCCGGCACGGCTACGAGGGCGCCACCGTGCGCCGCCTCGAGGAGGCCACCGGGCTGTCCCGGGGCGCCATCTTCCACCACTTCCGGGACAAGGACTCGCTCTTCCTCGCCGTCGCCGAGGACGACGCCGCCGCCATGGTGGAGACGGTGGCCCGCAACGGTCTGGTGCAGGTCATGCGGGACCTGCTGGCCCGGGCCGTCTCCCCCGACACCACCGGCTGGCTGGGCAGCCAGCTCGAGGTGTCCCGGCGGCTGCGGACCGACCCGGCCTTCGCCAAGCGCTGGGCGGAACGCTCCGCCGCCATCGCCGAGGCCACCCGGGACCGCCTGGCGCGCCAGCGCGACGCCGCGGTGCTGCGCGAGGACGTACCCATCGACGTGCTGGCCCAGTTCCTGGAGCTGGCCTACGACGGCCTGGTGCTGCACCTGGCCATGGGCCGGCCCGCCGGCGACCTCGGCCCGGTGCTCGACCTGGTCGAGGAGGCCGTCCGCCGGCGCTGACCGGGCCCGGCCGCCGGCCCCAGGTCTCGGCTCGGTAACTCGACGCCCGCCCCGGATCCCCGGTGGCGGGGCGACTCCACAATGGTGGCGTCCCCTCGCGCGACAGGAGCAGACCTTGACGATTCTCGCGGCTGACACCTGGGGCATCTCCGGCCCGGCGTTCCTCCGGGCCTACCTGCTGGTCGCGGCGCTGCTGGTGATCGGCACGCTGGTGCACCGGCGCCGGGTCCTCGCCGGCACCACGGTCGTCGGCGACGCGCAGCTCGGCCCGCAGCAGGTGGCCTACCTCAACGGCGGCGACCAGCTGGCGATCTGGACCGCGCTCGGCGGCCTGCGCGGCAGCCGGACCGTCGACGTCCAACCGGACCGGCGGCTCACCGCCAGCGGCCCGCCCCCGGCCGGCTCCACACCCCTGGACCGGGCCCTCCACCACGCCGCGAACCGGCACCTGCACACCCGGGAGCTGCGCACCGACGAGTGGGTCACCCGCGCGCTGGCGGAGCTGCGCACCGGGCTGGAGCAGCGCGGCCTGGCCGTGCCCCCGCCGCTGCGCACGGCGCTGCGGCGCGGCCCGTTCCTGATCTTCGCGCTGATCATGCTGGGCGCATTCCGGATCTTCGCCGGCCTGAGCAACGACCGACCGGTGGGCTGGCTGCTGCTCGCCCTGCCCGCGCTGATCGTGGCCGCCGTCGTGTTCAACCGGGTGCCGTGGCGGACCCGGGCCGCCGACCGGGCGCTGCGCGAGCTGCGCCGCCGGCACACCTACCTGGCCCCGGCGTCGAACCCGGCGTACGCCACCTACGGCGCCACCGGCGCGGCGATGGGCATCGCGCTGTTCGGCACCGCCTCGCTCTGGGCGATGGACCCCGGCTTCGCCGAGCAGGCCGAGATCCAGCGGCAGGCCGCCGCCTCGGGCGGCTACTCCGGTGGCTCGTCCGGCGGCTGCGGCAGCGGCTCGTCGTGCGGCGGCGGCAGCTCCTGCGGCGGCGGAGGCGGGTGCGGCGGGGGCGGGTGCGGCGGATGAGCACGACCGGCCCGGCCGGGCTGGGCATCGGATGGCGGCCGGAGATCGCCGGCTTCGTCGCCGAGCTGCCCGGGCTGCGCTTCGTCGAGGCGGTCGCCGAGGCGCTGCCCGCCGGCGGCCCGCTTCCGGACGGGCTCGCCGCGCTGCGCGGGCGCGGCGTCACCGTCGTACCGCACGGGGTGCGGCTCTCCCTGGGCGGCGCGGAGCCGGTCGACCCGGCGCGCGTCGCGCATCTGGCCCGGGTCGCGGCGCTGGTCGACGCGCCGCTGGTGAGCGAGCACATCGCCTTCGTCCGGGCCGGCGGCCTGGAGGCCGGGCACCTGCTCCCGCTGCCGCGCACCCGGGCGGCGGTGGCCGCGGTGGCGGCGAACGTGCGCCGGGTCCGCGCCGAGCTGCCGGTGCCGATCGCGCTGGAGCCGATCGCCGCGCTCTTCGACTGGCCCGACGACGAGCTGGACGAGGCCGACTTCCTCACCGAGATCCTCGCCGCCACCGACGCGTACCTGCTGCTCGACGTTGCCAACGTGTACGCCAACGCGCGCAACCGCGGTACCGACCCGCTCGCCCTGCTCGACCGACTGCCGCTGGACCGGGTCGCCTACGCGCACGTGGCCGGCGGCGCCGAGCAGGCCGGCCGGTACCACGACACGCACACCGATCCGGTGCCGGCGGCCGTGCTGGAGCTGGTCGGTGCGCTGTGCGCCCGGCGGCGACCGCCCGCGCTGCTGCTGGAACGGGACGGGCACTACCCGCCCGCCGCCGAGCTGCGCGCCGAACTCGACGCCCTCGCCGCCGCCTCCGGCTTCCCGGCGGTCACATGACCGGCACCAATCACGAGCTGGCCGACCGGCAGGCGGCGTTGGTCTCGGCGCTGGTGGCCGGCGGCCCGCTGCCGCCCGGGTTCGCCGCCGGGCCGGTCGAGGCGGCCCGCCGCGCCCTGCTGCGCAAGCGCGGCGGCGAGGTGGCCCGGCACTGGCCGTTGCTCGCCGCCGGCCTCGGCGCCGACTGGCCGGCCGCCTTCGCCGGCTGGGCGGCCGGCCGCCCCGGCAACGGGTCGCTGCGCGACGGCTGGGACCTGGCCCGCACGCTGCGCGAGCGGGACGCGCTGCCGCCGGTGGCCGCCGAGGAACTGGCGATGCGGGAGGCCGCCGCCCGCTACGACGGGCGGCAGACGCCCCGGCCGCGCCGGCTGCCGGCCGTGGCCCGGGCCGGCGGCGCCGTCGCGGTGCAGCTCGCCGGCCGGGTACGCCTGCTCCGCCCGGCCCGGCGCTGACCGGTACGCCCCACCGGCCCCGGAGGTGGCAGGCCCCGCCGGGGTGCGGCAGGATCGACGACATGGATCTCGGACTCGCCGACCGGGTGTACGTGCTGACCGGTGCCTCCCGCGGCCTCGGCTTCGCCACCGCCGAGCAGCTGGTCGCCGACGGCGCCCGGGTGGTGCTCTCCGCCCGCGCCCCCGAGCAGGTGGCCGCGGCGGTGACGGCGCTGGGCGGCCCGGCGCGGGCGATCGGGCTGACCGCCGACCTGACCGACCCGCAGACCCCGGGCCGGCTGGTCGCCGCCGCCCGGGAGCACTTCGGCCGGCTCGACGGCGCGCTCGTGTCGGTCGGCGGCCCACCCCCCGGCACGGCCGCGCAGGCGACCGACGAGCAGTGGCGGGAGTCCTTCGAGACGATCTTCCTGGGCAGCGTCCGCACCGCGCGTACGGTGGCCGCCGCGCTGACCGACGGCGGCGCGATCGCCCTGGTGCTCTCCACCTCGGCGCGCAGCCCCCTGCCCGGGCTGGGCATCTCCAACGGCCTGCGGCCCGGCCTGGCCGGCGTGGCCAAGGACATCGCCGACGAGTACGGCCCGCGCGGCGTGCGGGTGGTGGGGCTGCTGCCCGGGCGGATCCTGACCGACCGCAACCGGGCGCTCTTCGCCGCCGGCGGGGACGCGGACCGGGCGCGGGCCGAGGCGGAGGCGGCGATCCCGCTGCGCCGGATCGGCGAGCCGGCGGAGTTCGGCAAGGTCGCGGCGTTCGTGCTTTCACCGGCGGCGAGCTACCTGACCGGCATCACCCTGCCGGTCGACGGCGGCTTGCTGCGCGGCCTGTGACCGGCCGGGAGCCGGGCGGCCCGGGACCGGCCGGCCGCCCCCCGGGCCGGGGCCGGGGCGGCACCGGGCCCGAGCCCGGCCGGCGCGACGGCGCGGGACCGGCGGCGGAGCCGCCCCGACGCGGCACCGGCGCCGCCGGAGCACCGCCGTCGCGGCGCGGGCCCGGCGACGCCGAGGGCGGCCCGCCGCGCGAGCTGCCGGTGGCGCGGTATCCCCGGCCCACCCGGGAGGACCTGGCCGCCGCCGGGGACCGGACCATCCCGGACGTCATCGCACCCGGCCTGGACGTGCTCTTCGTCGGCATCAACCCGGGGCTGTGGTCGGCCGCGACCGGCTGGCACTTCGCCCGCCCCGGCAATCGGTTCTGGCCGGCCCTGCACCGCGGCGGGTTCACCCCGCGCCTGCTGCACCCCGCCGAGCAGGACCGGTTGCCCGGCTACGGGCTGGGCGTCACCAACGTGGTCGCCCGGGCCAGCGCCCGCGCGGACGAGTTGACCGCTGCGGAGCTGGTGGCCGGGGTGCGGATCCTCGCCGGGAAGGTCGAGCGGTACCGTCCCCGCTGGGTGGCAGTGGTCGGGGTGACCGCGTACCGGATCGGCTTCGTCCGGCCGAAGGCGACGTTCGGGCGGCAGCCGGAGCCGCTGGGCGGCTCGCGGGTGTGGGTGCTGCCCAACCCGAGCGGGCTGAACGCCCATTTCACCCCGGAGACGCTGGGCGCCGCCTTCGCCGAACTGCACGCCGCGGTCCGGGCCGAACCCTGAGCGCCGCCGGCCGCCGGGTCAGTTCGCCGCGGCCGGCGGCAGCGCCTCCTGCGCCACGTACGTGCCCAGCGGCACGGTGGTCACCACCGGCTCCGGCTGCTCCGGTTCGGCGTACGGGATGGGCGAGTCGGCGACGGCGAACTGGGTCCGGTACAGCTCGGCGTAGAGCCCGCCCACCGCGACCAGTTCCTCGTGCCGGCCCCGCTCGACGATCCGCCCCTCGTCCAGGACCAGGATCTGGTCGGCGTCGCGCACGGTGGAGAGCCGGTGGGCGATCACCAGCGCGGTACGCCCGGTCAGCGCCACCGACAGCGCCCGCTGCACCGCCGCCTCGCTCTCCGAGTCCAGGTGCGCGGTGGCCTCGTCGAGGATCACGATCGACGGGGCCTTGAGCAGCAGCCGGGCGATGGCGATGCGCTGCTTCTCGCCGCCGGAGAAGCGGTAGCCCCGCTCGCCGACCGTGGTGTCCAGCCCGTCGGGCAGGGCGCGGACCAGGTCGGCGACCTGCGCGCCGGCCAGCGCCGCCCAGATCTCGTCGTCGGTGGCGTCGGGCTTGGCGTAGCGCAGGTTCTCCCGGATGGTCTCGTGGAACAGGTGGGAGTCCTGGGTGACCACACCGATCTCGTCGCGCAGCGAGGCGAGCGTGGCGTCCCGGACGTCGACCCCGCCGACCAGCACCTGCCCGTCGGAGACGTCGTAGACCCGGGAGATCAGCATCGACAGCGTGGACTTGCCGGCGCCGGACGGGCCGACCAGGGCCACCATCTGCCCCGGCTCGACCGCGAACGAGACGCCCTTGAGCACCGGCTCGTTCACCGTGCGGTCCAACGTGGCGACCTCCTCCAGGGAGGCCAGCGACACCTCGGCGGCGCTCGGGTAGCGGAACCGCACGTCGCGGAACTCGACCCGGCCGTTGCCCCTCGGCACGGCCGTCGCGCCCGGCTTCTCCTCGATGCCGGGGCGCAGGTCGAGCACCTCGAACACCCGGTCGAAGGAGACCAGCGCGCTCATCACGTCCACCCGGACGTTGGACAGCGCGGTGAGCGGGCCGTACAGGCGGGTGAGCAGCAGGGCCAGCTTGACCACCGTGCCGGCGCTGACCGCGCCGGTGACCGCCAGCCAGCCGCCCAGGCCGTAGGTGAGTGCCTGGGCCAGCGAGGCGACCAGCAGCATCGCCACAAAGAAGGTCCGCGAGTACATGGCGGACTGGATGCCGATGTCCCGGACCCGCTCGGCCCGGCGGCCGAACCGGTCCGCCTCCACCTCGGGCGAGCCGAAGAGCTTGACCAGCAGCGCGCCGGAGACGTTGAACCGCTCGGTCATGGTGGCGTTCATCTTGGCGTCGAGGTTGTACGACTCGCGGGTGATCTCGGCGAGCCGGCGGCCGACCCGGCGGGCCGGGATGATGAAGATCGGCAGCAGCACCAGCGCCAGCAGGGTGATCTGCCAGGAGAGGATCAGCATGGCGGCGGCGGTGAGCACCAGCTGGATGACGTTGCTGACCACTCCGGACAGGGTGGAGGTGAACGCCCGCTGGGCGCCCAGCACGTCGTTGTTGAGCCGGCTGACCAGCGCGCCGGTCTGGGTCCGGGTGAAGAACTGCAGCGGCATCCGCTGGACGTGGTCGTAGACCCGGGTGCGCAGGTCGAGGATGATCCCCTCGCCGATGCGCGCCGAATACCACCGTTGGGCCAGCGAGAAGAGCGCGTCGGCGACGGCCAGCGCGCCGATGAACAGCGCCAGCCGGACGACCGTCGAGCGGGCGTCCGGACCGCCCTGCGCGATCGCGTCGATCACGTCACCGGCGAGCAGCGGCGTGGCGACCCCGATCACGGCCGCGATCACCACCGTGACCAGGAAGATCACGATGTCCCGGCGGTACGGCTGGGCGAAGGCGACGATCCGCCTGGCGGTGCCGCGTTTGAGCTGGTGGGCGTTGACCTCGTCCTTGGCGCGCATGGACCGGAGCATGCTCCAGCCACCCATCCCGCCACCGTGCATCGGGCTGGACACTGTCACCTCCGGGGGTTCGCGGACGGCCGGCAACCGTCGGGTCAATTCTCCCGACCCCTACGACAACCTCGCGAGTAACCCGGATCTTCCCGAACGGTCCTTACGAGTTATTCTCCCCGCCCGGCGAGGTCACGGATCCGGCGGGTCTGCGCCTCGCGCTCGGCCCGCTGCTGCTCGGCGTGGGAACGGCCGGCGGCACCGGCGAGCAGGGCCTTGATCTCGACGACCGCGTCGCGGTTGCCGGCCAGCAGGCCGGCGGTCAGGTCCTGCACCGCCGCGTCCAGCTCGTCGTTCGGCACGACGAGACTGGCCAGGCCGATCCGGTCCGCCTCGGCGGCGTCCATCCGGCGGCCGGTGGCGCAGATCTCCAACGCGCGGGCGTAGCCGACCAGCTCCACCAGGCGCTTGGTGCCGGCCAGGTCGGGCACCAGCCCGAGGGTCACCTCGGCCATGGCGAGCCGCGCGTCCGCGGCCAGCACCCGAAGGTCACAGGCGAGCGCGAGCTGGAACCCGGCGCCGATGGCGTGCCCCTGCACGGCGGCGACCGAGATGACGTCCGGCCGGTGCAGCCAGGTGAAACCGCCCTGGTACGTCGCGATCCGGTCGGCGCACTCCTGCTCGGGCAGGGTGGCCAGCTCGGCGAAGGAGCCCGGCCCGGAGGCGCCGGCCACCGACAGGTCGAGGCCGGCGGAGAAGGCCCGCCCCTCGCCGCGCACGACGACCACGCGGACGTCGCCCGGCAGGTCCCGGGAGAAGTCGCTCATCGCCTGCCACGTGGCCGGCGTCTGAGCGTTGAGCACGTCGGGCCGGCACAACGTGACCGTCGCGACCGGCCCGTCGCAGTCGAGTCGCACCCCGGCCGTCTCGGCGGTCACCGGACCGCCCGAGGTGCGACGCTGATGGACGACGCTGGGCGGCGGGTCACGCCTTCTTGCGGCGCCGGGCACCGCCGCGCTGGCGCAGCTGCACCCCGGACTCGGTCAACACCCGGTGGATGAACCCGTAGGATCGGCCGGTCGAGGCCGCGAGCGCGCGGATGCTCTCTCCCCCGGTGTACCGCTTTACCAGGTCCTTGGCGAGCGTCTGGCGCTCGGCCCCGACGATCCGGCGACCCTTCTCAGTGCTGGTGGCTGTGCCGGTGGCTGCCATGCTGATTCCTCACGTCCCAGACTGTGCGGTTCGGATACGGTCCCACCTATTAGACCGCCTCGAACGATCATGCGCCAGATATCAACTCTTCGCCAACCGACACGCTATGGAGTGTCACCTTCCCGATAGAGTGACGCCGCCGACCGGTCGGGCGCTCCCCGGGCGGATCGTGTCGGGCGGACCGGGGGGCCGAGCCGTACGCTGCCCCGGTGACCGACCTGCTGACCAGCGCGGGCGGTGCCGCCCTGGTCTTCGCCGCCGCCAACCTCGACGACGTCGTGGTGCTCACCGTCCTGTTCGTGGCCGCTCGGAGCACCGGCTCGGCCGGGTGGGGCACTGGCTGGTCCGATGGCGGTGTTCATCGCCATCGGCGCCACCATGCTGCTCAACTCCGGCGTCGTGCCCCACCTCGCCGCCCGGCTCGGCCAGTCCTGGTGAAACCCGGCCTGAGCCGGGTCAGGCCAGCTCGACCAGTTCGAGGAGGTCGTCGGACCAGGCGTCCTCGTCGCCGTCGGGCAGCAGGATGGCGCGGTCGGGCTTGAGCGCGGTCACCGCGCCCGGGTCGTGGGTGACCAGCACGATCGCGCCCGGGTAGCGGGCGATCGCGTCGAGCACCTGCTCCCGGCTGACCGGGTCGAGGTTGTTCGTCGGCTCGTCGAGCAACAGCACGTTCGCCCCGGAGCAGACCAGGGTGGCCAGGGCCAGCCGGGTCTTCTCGCCGCCGGAGAGCACGCCGGCCGGCTTGTCCACGTCCTCGCCGGAGAAGAGGAACGCGCCGAGGATCTTGCGCAGGTCGGTGTCGGTCTGGTCCGCGGCAGCGCTGCGCATGTGCTCCAGGATGGTCCGCTCCACGTCCAGCGTCTCGTGCTCCTGGGCGTAGTAGCCGAGCCGCAGCCCGTGGCCGGGGCGTACCTCGCCGGTGTCGGGTTCGAGGAGGCCGCCGAGCATCCGCAGCAGGGTGGTCTTGCCGGCGCCGTTGAGGCCGAGGATGGCGACCCGGGAACCCCGGTCCACCGCCACGCTCACGTCGGTGAAGATCTCCAGCGACCCGTACGACTTGGACAGGCCGGTGGCGGTCAGCGGCGTCTTGCCGCACGGCGCCGGGTTGGGGAAGCGCACCTTTGCCACCTTGTCCGCGATGCGTACCTCGTCCAGGCCGGAGAGCAGCTTCTCGGCCCGGCGGGCCATGTTCTGCGCGGCCACGGTCTTGGTGGCCTTGGCGCGCATCTTGTCGGCCTGGGCCATCAGCGCGCCGGCCTTCTTCTCGGCGTTGGCCCGCTCCCGGCGGCGGCGCCGCTCGTCGGTCTCCCGCGCCTCCAGGTACGCCTTCCAGCCCAGGTTGTAGACGTCGACCACGGATCGGGTGGCGTCCAGGAACCAGACCTTGTTGACCACCGATTCCAGCAGCGAGGCGTCGTGGGAGATCACGATCAGCCCGCCCTTGTGGTTGGCCAGGAAGCTGCGCAGCCAGGTGATCGAGTCGGCGTCCAGGTGGTTCGTCGGCTCGTCGAGCAGCAGGATGCCGCCGCCGTTCTCGCCGGCGTCACGGAACAGGATCCGGGCCAGCTCGATGCGGCGCCGCTGGCCGCCGGAGAGGGTGCCGATGGTCTGCCCGAGAGCCCGGTCCGGCAGGCCGAGGTTCGAACAGATCCGGGCCGCCTCCGCCTCGGCGGCGTACCCGCCGAGCGCGGCGAACTGGTCCTCCAGCGCGCCGTAGCGGCGGACCAGCTTCTCGTCGGCGTCCTCGGCGAGCCGCGCCTCGAGTTCCTTCATCTGCGCCATCAGCACGTCCAGGCCGCGGGCGGAGAGCACCCGGTCCCGGCCGGTGACGTCCAGGTCACCGGTACGCGGGTCCTGCGGCAGGTAGCCGATCGCGCTGCGCCGGTCGAGCTGCCCGGCGTACGGCTGGCCCTCCCCGGCGAGCACCTTCAGCGTGGTGGTCTTGCCGGCGCCGTTGCGGCCGACCAGGCCGATCCGGTCCCCCGGCTGCACCCGCAGGGTGGTGTCGGCCAGCAGGATCCGGGAACCGGCGCGCAGTTCGAGGCCGGTGGCAGTGATCATTTCGAGGACTCGCTCTCGGGGTCTGGAAGGGCTGACTCAGGGCACGCGAAAGCGCCGGCGGGTCATCACTTCCCGTCGGCGCGGGGCCGTTCAGCCTTCGCAGCGCAGCACGGGACAAGTGTAGCGGGGCCGTCCCGGCGACCGTTCCGGATTACCTGACAAGATCATCGGGTACCGAAATGCCGTCCGGACCCGGTCCGGCACCGCAACCCCCAAAAAGTGATTTTTCGGTGATCGGGGTCAACATGGAGCTGAACGAGAACGCGCGGATCGACACCAGCCAGGTGGAGGACCGGCGAGGGTCCGGAGGCGGCGGCGGGATGGGCATCCCGATCCCCATCGGCGGCGGCCGGGGCGGGATCGTGGGCATCATCATCGCCGTGCTGGTGGCGCTCGTCGGCGGCGGCTTCGGGCTGAACGCGATGAACGACGGCG
Organism: Micromonospora sp. NPDC050686; assembly: GCF_040654475.1. Taxonomy (NCBI): domain Bacteria; kingdom Bacillati; phylum Actinomycetota; class Actinomycetes; order Micromonosporales; family Micromonosporaceae; genus Micromonospora; species Micromonospora sp. NPDC050686. Next base: position 52,348 of record NZ_JBFAID010000026.1, on the reverse strand, counting down.
GCGAGGCGACCGGCGACAACACCGCGCTGGCGCAGAAGTGCGACGCCGCGGACAAGCTGGAGCAGCTGGACTGCCGCAACACGGCCTACGTCAACTCGATCCAGGCGTACTGGAACACCGCCCTGCCGGAGGTCTTCGGCGAGCGGTACCAGCCCTCCACCACCGTCTTCTTCAGCCAGGCCGTCAGCACCGGCTGCGGCAACGCCGACTCCGGGGTCGGCCCGTTCTACTGCCCGGCCGACGACAAGGTCTACATCGACCTGACCTTCTACCGGGTGCTCTCCGAGCAGCTCGGCGCGGAGGGCGAGTTCGCCCAGCCGTACGTGCTCGCCCACGAGTACGGCCACCACGTGCAGGACCTGCTCGGCACCGAGGCGCAGATGCGCCGCCAGCAGCAGCGCGACCCGGACAACGCCAACGCGCTCTCGGTCAAGCTGGAGCTGCAGGCCGACTGCTACGCCGGCGCGTGGGCCAAGAACGCCACCGGCACCGCCGACGAGGATGGCAAAAAGATCTTCAAGAGCATCACCGAGCAGGACATCCAGCAGGCGATCGACACGGCCGAGAAGATCGGCGACGACGCCATCTCGAAGCGGGCCGACCGGCCGGTCAACCCGGAGGAGTTCACCCACGGCTCCTCCGAGCAGCGCCGGCAGTGGTTCGCCAAGGGATACGACAGCGGCGACCCGAAGACCTGCGACACCTTCGGCGCCAACAGCTGACTTTCCCGCTCGGCCCGCTCCGTCCGGAGGGGCCCTGCCTCACACCCCCGGTTCGCGGACCAGGATCCGCACCGCGCGGGCGGCGGCGATCGCGTCGACCAGCACCGCGTGCCGGGGCTCCGGCACGTCCAGCAGCCGCTCCGCGCGCAGCGCGGCGAGCGGGGCCAGCCGCCGGTCGGCCAGCACCGTGTCCACCGCCCGCCGGTCACCGCCGCAGACCAGGGCGGCCAGCGTCGCCGCCGCCGGCAGCAGCAGGCGTACGGCCAGGTCGGCCGCGTCGCCCAGGGCCGCCTTCGCCTGGTTGTCCCGCCGCCGGGCGAAGCGCTGCTGCGACCAGCCGCCCGCGGCAGTGCGTCCCTGCACGTACCGGGTGTCCACCTTGGAGACGGTCAGCTCCTCCCCCGCCGCCACGCCGACCGCCACCGCGCCCTTGCGGGCCAGCAGCAGACCGATCCGGCGGGGCGCCGTCGCCGCCGCCACGAAGGCGGCCAGGTCCCCGCCGGCCGGCGCGCCCGGTGGGGCGTGCAGCTCGGCCGTCGCGCCGTCCGGGGCGGCGAGCAGCAGGCCGTACGGCTGGGGGGTGGTGCTGGGCGGGCCGTGCCGGTCGGTGAAGCCGGCCACCCAGCGGACCGTGCGCTCCGGGCCGATCTCGACCCACCGCCCGCCGCCGGCCGCGGGTCTGCTGCTCATGCCACGACCCTACGGCACCCGGAGCACCGGGAAGGGTGACGGGGAGAGCGCTCTCGCGCCCTCCCCGTGTCCCGCCCTACTTCCGAGATTTCAGCGTGGGGTGGGCAGCGATCCGGGAGGGCACCGTTCGGTGCCCTCCCGGATCAGCCGCGCCGTCAGTGGACGGTGAGGTTGCCGCTCGTCAGGGCGACCTCGGCGGTCCCGCCACCCGTCCAGTCGGACGAGAAGAGGAGTGCGCCGCCCTGCCACAGGGTGACCCCGACGGTGTCGGTCCGGCCGGGAGCGCCCTGGTCGGTGACCGTCACCGCCAGCGTCAGGCCGCCGGCGACCAGCCTGCCGGTGCTGTCGTACAGGCTGGCCCGGTAGCGCACCTGAGCGGCCTTACCGGCCGAGGTGATGCCGAGCCCGTCGACCGTGGTGGCCTTGACGGTGTACGCCCGGCCGCCGGAGCGGAAGGCGACGGTCCCGTCACCGGAGGCGGCCTTGCCGGCGGTGGCCGGCTTCGCGGTCAGGTCCACCGCCACCTTCGACCTCGCGTCGGCCGGGTACGCCCCGGCCGAACGGGTGGCGGTGAGCTCGCCGTCGCCGGTGAGGAAGCCGCCGTCGGAGACCCCGACCGTCACCTGCGCGCTGCTGGTGCCGACGTAGTGCCCGCCGACCGTGGCGGTGACGGTGTGCGCGCCCGCCGCCAGGGTGGCCGGGCACGCCGCGGAGCCGCTCGTGGTCGCCGCGCCGAGGAGTTCCACCGCCGCGGTGCAGAGCGTCACGCCGCCTTCGGTGAAGGTGACGGTGGCGTTGCGCAGGTCACCCGCGGTGGTGTCCGTCGTCGCGGGCAGCACCGAGCTGTCCCGGACGACGGCCCGCAGCAGGGCCGTGCCGGCGGCACCACCGGTCGCGGTGGTCACCAGCGTGTCGCCGGCCCAGGTCGCCGCCGCGTCCTCGGCGGTGACCGTGACGGTGAACGAGGTGCTGCCGGTCAGGCCGGCGTCGTCGGACACCGTCACGGTGACCGGGTAGTCACCCGGGGCCGCCGTGGTGGTGCCGGTGACCGTCCAGGTCCGGCTGCCGGGCCGGGCGTCCGCCGCGGAGCTGCCAGCCACGGCCAGGGACAGGCCGGCCGGCAGCCCCGCGGCGGACGCGGTCAGCGCCGCCCCGGCGGTGTCGCCGTCGGTCGCCGTGACGGTGACGGTCGGCGCGAGCGCGTCGCTGTACTGGACGCGGGCGCCGCCGGCCGGCGCGTTGTTGGCGACCACGGGGGCGGAGCGGATGGTGAGGTCGGCGTCGTTGACGTCGAAGAAGACGTTGCCGACCGCCTCGATCTTGATCCGGGCCCGGCTGGTCGCCACGTTGGGCACGGTCACCGTCGCGCTGCCGGTGTTCGCGGTCCGCTCGGCCAGCACGTACGGGAAGGTCAGCCCGCCGTCCGCGGAGAGCGAGATCTTCACCTGGCCGGCGTTGACCGGCGCCGCGTCGGTGCCGGCCACGTCCCAGGTCACCGTCTGGGTCGAGCCACCGTCCAGGACGGACGCGGAGCCCTGCGAGGTGACCAGGAACGGCCCGGCGCCCGGCGCCAGCACCACCGCGACGTCGGCGCTGCCGAGGCCGCCGCCACCGGGCCGCCCGTCGCGGGCGGTCAGCTTGAAGTGCAGGGTCCGGTCGTTGGCGAAGCCGACCCAGGCCGCCGTCGGCAGGAACTCCGAGTAGCAGTCGACCAGCTCCGCCGACAGGGTGGTGGGCGCCGGTGGTGCGGCCGGGCAGGCGCCCGTCTTGGCGTTCGTGTTGCCGGCCAGGATCTGCCGCAGGTCCGGGAAGACCCGGGTCGAGTCGGTGGTCACCGCGTTCAGGCCCGGCGAGTGGTACTTCAGGGTGTCGGTCGGCGACACGTACGCCGCCTCGCTGAACACCCGGAACAGCGGGCCGTTGGTCTTGGTGTTGTTCACCAGCGCGGTGCCGGCGGTGGCGCCCCGGTCGTTCTGCTCCCACAGGTAGGTCAGCGGGTCGCCGTCGGCGTCGGTGGCGCTGCCGGTCAGCGCGAACGGCGTACGCACCGGGATGGTGACGGTGTCCGGCACGGTGACCACCGGCGCGTGGTTGGCGGTCTCCTCGACCAGGTGGCCGCCGTTGTCGATGGCGCCGCCCTTGGCGGTCTCGCCGACGAACCCGGCCGCGCCGGAGAGGTTGGTCAGCCCGAGCGCGTCGACGTTGGTCGCCGCCAGGGTGCCGCCGAAGGTGACCTGGAAGCCGGCGTCGTTGAGGGTGCCGCTGCCGCCGAAGGCGGCGACGGTGACCGTCGCGCCGGCCGGCCAGCCGGCGATCCCCTCGATGGCCGCCTTCATGCCGGCGGTGGTGTAGTTGCCGCCCCGCACGATCGGCGCCGAGTCGGTGCCGTTGTAGCGGACGGTGAACGAGTCACCGTCGGTGTCGAAGTCGCGCAGCGAGACGGTCTGCACCTCGTTGATCGCCGGCCGGACCGACGTCACGTAGTTGGTGATCTCGGTGTAGCTGCGGTGCGACCAGTACGGGTCGCTGTGCGGCTGGAGGTTGTCCTGCTGGCAGATGCCGGCGTACGCCATGATCGACGAACCGCTGCCCGGCTCGTACGAGTTGGCCGCGCTGCGGTTGCCACCCGAGCAGTTCAGCTGGGTGCCGTTGAAGGTGTGGTTGCCGGCGAACTGGTGGCCCATCTCGTGCGACACGTAGTCCACCGCGTAGTAGTCGCCGATCGGGCTGGGCAGGCCGGTGCAGCCCTGCGCCTTGCTGTTGCCGCCGATCACGCCGAGGCTGGCGACGCCGCCGCCGTTGACGCCGAGACCGATGTGGCCGACGTCGTAGTTGCTGGCGCCGACGAGCTGGCCGAGCACGATCCGGTTGCGGCTGAGCGTGCCGCTGCCGCACGAGGTGAGCTGCTGCGGGGTGAAGCAGGCCGCCGAGCCGCACGGACCGTTGGGCTCGGTGGCCAGGGCCGCGGTGTTCAGGTTGGTCTTGTCGGTGTCGTTGATCAGCACGAGCCGGATGGCGGTCTCGTCCTCGTAGATCTGGGTCACCCGGTTCATCAGCGTCACCTTGGCGGCGGTGACGTTCTCCGCGCCGAAGAAGGTGGCGTACGACGGGTCGGTCACCAGGGCGACCCGGTAGGTGCGCAGCTTGACCGGCGGACCGACCGGCACGTCGGCCTGCGCCCCCGCGACCTCGTCGGCCAGCGCGTGGGCCGCGTCGGTCACGTCCTCCCGCTCGACGAACGTGCCGTGCGGGTTCTCCAGGTCACGGGCGAAGTAGCTCGCGTAGAGGCTCTGGTCGAGGTGGTAGTACGGGTCGACGTACCAGTTCCCGGCCGCCGAGCGGACCGAGGCGTGGAAGCCCAGTGGGGTGAGGTCCGCCCGGACGGTCGCGGTGGGGTCGTCCACGCCCTTGCCGGCGTACGTGGTGATCTCGGGGTGCTTTGCCGCGAGACCGGCCTCCATCACCGGGGAGTTCACCAGCTCGAAGCGCTGGAGGGTGCCGTCCGGGGCGGGCAGCGACACGATCTGCCGCTGCGCGGCGACCGCCTTCGCGCGCTCGCGCGGCGCCCGGTCGAGGCTGCTCTTCAGCCCGCCGCGGTCCAGGGTGAACGCGGCCAGCCGCTTCGCCTTGACGGTGGCCTTCTTGCCGGCCTTGGTGGGCGCCGGCTTGCCGTCCACCTTGCGCCACGGCCCGCTGTCGGCGGGCGGGGCGGCACCGGCCGCCGCGGGCGCCGCCAGCGCCGGCAGGGCCGTCGCCACCAGCGCGGTGACCAGTAGGGTGACGATCCGCCGCCGGGGCCGGCCGCCGGGGGCACGGTCGCGCGGCGGGCGCGTCGGGATGTTCCTCAAGGCGTCTCCCTGCTCGATGAGGGGTGGTGGGCGCGTCCGGGCCTCCGGTGGGGGGTTGCTGGGGGCGGGCGCGGCTGATCCACGGACTGGTCAGGAACCTAGGCGGACGAACGGTTCCCGACATCAGCCGGAAGGATGAGGCGAGTGTGGACGGAACGCCGGCCGGTCCGTCCGCCAGGTGACCGTCGACCGCCGACGGCGGCGGCGCACGCGGGAGCCCCCGCCCCGACGGCCGACCGCCGGTGGTCGGGGATGCAGAAAGGCCGATGCGTTCGATGCCCGGACCTGCCGGTTCGGCCGATGCCGTCGTAACACCCTTGAAGATCAACCGTCATGCGACTGTCACACTCGTGACGTCCACTGTGGTCACTCCGGGGCTGGTTCAGCCCACCAGCACGGCGACGGCGAGCGCGGCGATGATCGCACTGGACGCCAGCGCGGTGATCAGCCGGCCCCGCGGGCCGGTGAGGGCCCGGCCGACCAGCGTGCCGCCCCCGGCGATCAGCAACTGCCAACTGGCCGAGGCGGCGAAGGCACCCAGCACGAACAGCCCGGCGGCCACCAGGTCCGCACCGCCCGGGTGGCCCCGCCCCAGGACGAGTGCCGCGAAGTAGACGACGGTGGCCGGGTTGAGCAGGGTCAGGGCGAGGATCGCCCAGTAGGCCCGGGCCGGGGTGCCGAGGCCGCGCCGGACCGGCCGGGGACCGGTCGCGGCGGGTGGCCGCAGGGCACGCCACGCGCCGTGGCCGGCGAGCGCGAGCAGCACCGCCGCCGCGACCAGCCGCAACGGACCGGCGTACGGGGCGATCAGGCCGGCCACCGCGGCGCCGCCCAGGGCCGCCACGGCGGCGTAGAGGCCGTCGGCGGTGGCGACGCCGAGGGCCCCGGCCGCGCCGACGCGGAACGACGTACGGGCGCTGAGCCCGAGGATCAGCACGGCGATCGCGCCGACCGGCACCGCGACCCCGTAACCGGCCACCAGCCCGGCGAGGAACGCCGTCACGATGACGGGCGGCGGGCCGGGACGGGCCGGGACAGGACGCGCTGTCGACGCGCGGCGGTGGCCGCACGGACGGGGACCTGCACCGGGTACGCCTCGATCACCCGCTCATCCTGCCCCCGCCTCGCACCCCCCACCACCCATTTCCCCGCCGCCCCCGCCGCGCCGGCTCCCCGGGTGGAGCGCCGTTGGCAGGGACCCCCGGTCAACGCATCTTGTATAGGAGGGCCCCCGCCTGACACGCGCACAGCGCGGCGAGGGCGCAGCCGCGCGAGCGCGGCGCCCCCGCCGGGGTGCCGCGCTCGACGAACGACCGGAGAGACGCCCGGTCAGACGTTGAAGCCGAGGGAACGGAGCTGGTCGCGCCCCTCGTCGGTGATCTTGTCCGGCCCCCACGGGGGCAGCCAGACCCAGTTGATCCGGATGTCGTCGACCAGGCCGCCACCCGGACCGGTGGTCAGCGCCTGCCGGGCCTGGTCCTCGATCACATCGGTCAGCGGGCAGGCCGCCGACGTCAGCGTCATGTCCAGTGTGGCCACGTTGTCGTCGCCGACGTGCACGCCGTACACCAGACCCAGGTCGACCACGTTGATGCCGAGCTCCGGGTCGACGACGTCCTTCATCGCCTCCTCGATGTCGGCGACGGCGGCCTTGCCGCCGGCCGGCGTCGCCGCGCCGTCGGTCGCCACCGCGCCGGTCTCCGGCGCCTCGACGGTCTCCTCGTTGCTCATGCCGTCACCTCACTTCGCTCGGCGCCGGCATGAGGCACCTGCGCACTGTGTTGATGAGTCGCTCGCTGACGCTCGCTCATGCCTTCACCTCCGTCGGGCTCACGCCCACCCCGGCGCGTGCCGCGGCGTCCTTGAACGCCATCCACGGCAGCAGCGCGCACTTGACCCGGGCGGGGTAGCGGGCGACACCCGCGAACGCCACCCCGTCACCGAGCACGTCCTCGTCCGGCGTGACCTGGCCACGGCCGGACAGCAACTCGACGAACGCCTCGTGCACGACGAACGCCGCACCGGCGTCCCGGCCGCGCAGCAGCTCGTGCAGCACGCTCGCCGACGCCTGGCTGATCGAGCAGCCCATCCCGTCGTACGAGATGTCGTGCAGCACCTCGCCGTCGGTGGCCACCCGGACGGTGACCTCGTCGCCGCAGGTCGGGTTGACGTGGTGCGCCTCGGCGACCTGGTCGGCCGGATCCTCGGCGTCGCGCAGGCCACGGCCGTGCGGGTGCTTGTAGTGATCCAGGATGATCTCCTGGTAGAGAGACTCAAGCTGCATCAGGCTGGACTCCCATCGATTCGCCGGGCTCCTGCGTCGCCCGGCTCATCCGAACACCTTCCGCGCCTGCTCCAGAGCCGCCACCAGGGCGTCGATCTCCTCGGTGGTGGTGTACAGGTAGAACGACGCCCGGGTCATGGCCGGTACGCCGAACCGGGCGCACACCGGCTTGGCGCAGTGGTGGCCGACCCGCACCTGCACACCGAGCGAGTCGAGCACCTGCCCGACGTCGTGCGGGTGCACGTCACCGAGGGCGAACGAGATCGTCCCGCCCCGGCCGACCGGCACGGTCGGGCCGAAGATCCGCAGACCGGGCACGGTGGGCAGGGCATCCAGCGCGTACGCCGTCAGCTCCTTCTCGTGCCACTGGATCGCCCGCATCCCGACGCCGGTCAGGTAGTCCACGGCCGCGCCGAGCGCCACCGCCTCGGCGATCGGCGGGGTGCCCGCCTCGAACCGGGCCGGCGGGGCGGCGAACGTCGTCCGCTCCATGGTCACCGTCTCGATCATCGAGCCGCCGCCGAGCACCGGGGGCATCGCGGCGAGCAGCTCGCCCCGGCCCCAGAGCACGCCGATGCCGGTCGGCGCGCACATCTTGTGGCCGGTGAAGACGATGAAGTCGGCGTCGAGGTCGACCACGTCGATCGGCATGTGCGGCACCGACTGCGAACAGTCGAGCAGCAGCAGCGCGCCCACCTGGCGGACCCGCTCGGTGATCCGGGCGGTGGCGTTGGCGGTGCCCAGGATGTTGGAGACGTGCACCAGCGAGACGATCTTCGTCCGCTCGGTGACCAGGTCGTCCAGGCCGGACTCGTCCAGCCGCCCCTGCTCGGTGATCGGGAACCAGCGCAGCGTCGCGCCGGTGCGCTCCGCGAGCAGCTGCCACGGAACGATGTTCGAGTGGTGCTCCATCTCGGAGATCACGATCTCGTCACCGGGGCCGAGCCGGAAGCGTTCGTCCGTCTCGCGGGACGGAGCAGCCGGCGCAGCGGCGTCCGCGCGCAGCGAGGCGTTGGAGAACGCGTACGCCACGATGTTGATCGCCTCGGTGGAGTTCTTGGTGAACACCACCTCGTCCACGCTCGGCGCGTTCACGAACGCGGCGACCTTCGCCCGGGCGCCCTCGTACGCCTCGGTCGCCTCGGTGCCCAGGGTGTGCACCGAGCGCGACACGTTGGCGTTGTGCAGCGCGTAGTGCTCGTGCAGCACGTCGAGCACCTGCCGCGGCTTGTGCGAGGTGTTGGCGCTGTCGAGATAGACCAGCGGGTGCCCGTTGACCTCCCGGTCCAGGATCGGGAAGTCGGCCCGCACCCGCGCCACGTCGAAGCGCGGCACGTCGTCGTACTGCGGCATGCCCGCCGGAATCGCGATCGAGGCGCTCATGTCGGATCAGGCCCGCGCCGAACCGGCCCCGGCCGCGTACCGCTCGTAGCCCTCTTCCTCGAGCTTGTCGGCCAGCTCGCGACCGCCCTGCTCGACGATCCGGCCGGCGACGAAGACGTGCACGAAGTCGGGCTTGATGTAGCGCAGGATCCGGGTGTAGTGGGTGATCAGCAGCATCCCGGTGTCGCCGTTGTCCCGGACCCGGTTGACCCCCTCGCTGACCACGCGCAGCGCGTCCACGTCGAGGCCGGAGTCGGTCTCGTCGAGGATGGCGATCTTCGGCTTGAGCAGCTCCAGCTGCACGATCTCGTGCCGCTTCTTCTCACCGCCGGAGAAGCCCTCGTTGACGTTGCGCTGGGCGAACGCCGGGTCCATCTGCAGGCGCTCCATGGCGCCGCGCAGCTCGCCGCCCCAGGTGCGCAGCTTCGGCGCCTCGCCGTCGATGGCGGTCTTGGCGGTACGCAGGAAGTTGGCCACCGAGACGCCGGGGACCTCGACCGGGTACTGCATGGCCAGGAAGAGGCCGGCGCGGGCCCGCTCGTCGACGGACATGGCCAGCACGTCCTCGCCGTCCAGGGTCACCGAGCCGCCGGTGATCTCGTACTTGGGGTGGCCGGCGATCGAGTACGCCAGGGTCGACTTGCCGGAGCCGTTCGGGCCCATGATCGCGTGGGTCTCACCGGACCGCACGGTCAGGTCGACCCCGTGCAGGATCGGCTTGAGCTCACCCTCGGGCAGCTTGACCGACACCTTCAGGTCGCGGATCTCCAGGGTGCTCATTATCGGGTCACTCCATTACTCGGCGTCAGGCTGAGGTAGATGTCTCCGTCGCGGACTTCGACGGGATAGACGGGTACGGGTTCGGTGGCCGGCAGCCCGGTCGGCTCGCCGGTGCGCAGGTCGAAGCGCGAACCGTGCAGCCAGCACTCCAGCGTGCAGCCGTCGACCTCGCCCTCGGACAGGGCGACCGCGGCGTGCGAGCACTCGTCGTAGGCGGCGTAGAAGTTGCCGTCCTCGCCGTGCACCAGGGCGATCGGGGTGCCGTCGACGTCCGCGCTGATCGCGGTGCCCTTCGGCACGTCCTCGGTCGAGCAGATCCTGATCATCAGGCGCCGGCCTTGGCAGTGACGTCTTCGCTCGCGAGTGCGGGGCTCGCAAGCTCACTCATCCCGCTCGCAAGGCGCACCTCGATCGCGTCGCCGAGCCGATCGCGCAGCTCCTCGACCGGGATCTTGTTGATCAGCTCGGCGAAGAAACCGCGGACCACCAGCCGGCGCGCCTCGCCCTCCGGGATGCCCCGGGCCATCAGGTAGAACAACTGCTCGTCGTCGAAGCGGCCGGTGGCGCTGGCGTGGCCGGCGCCGGCGATCTCGCCGGTCTCGATCTCCAGGTTGGGCACGGAGTCGGCCCGGGCGCCGTCGGAGAGCAGCAGATTCCGGTTGATCTCGTACGTGTCGGTGCCGGTCGCCTCGGCCCGGATCAGCACGTCGCCCACCCAGACCGTACGGGCGTCGTCGCCCTGCAGGGCACCCCGGTAGCTGACGTAGCTGCGGCAGTCCGGCACGTTGTGGTCGACCAGCTGCCGGTGCTCCAGGTGCTGGCCGCCGTCGGCGAAGTAGACGCCGTACAGCTCGGCCTCGCCGCCCCGGCCGGTGTATTCCACGCTGGTGTACTGCCGCACCAGGTCGCCGCCGAGGCTGACCTGGATGTGCGACACCTTGGCGTCCCGGCCCAGCTTCACCTTCAGGTGCTGGGCCTGCACCGCGTCGGCCGCCCAGTCGGCCACGGTGACCAGGTTGAGCTTCGCGCCGTCGGCGACCGAGACCTCGACGTTGTCGGCGAGCGTGGCCGAGCCGACGTGCTCCAGCACCAGGGTCACCTCGGCGAAGCGCCCCACCTCGACGAAGGTGTGCCCGAGGGCCACCCCGTCGGCGCCGTCGCCGACCACCCGCAGGGTGACCGGGCCGGCCACCACCGCGTCGGGCGCCACCCGCACCAGCAGCGCCTGGTCGAAACCGCCGTACGCCAGCGCGCTGACCCGGTCGACCGGGACCAGCACGCTGCCCAGCCGCGCGTCGTCCCGGCCGATCCGCTCGACGGTCACGCCCTCGGGCAGGTCGCTGTGCTCGTGCCGGACCGCGCCGGTGGCCGGCGCGGTGTCGCCGCCGGCCAGGCCGCGCAGGCGCTTGAGCGGGGTGAACCGCCACTCCTCCTCCAGGCCGGTGAGGGCCGGGAAGTCGGCGACGTCGTACGAGCGGAGCGCCTGCGACTTGGTGCTGGGCGGCGCGGAAGCCTGGATAGTCATCTCTTCCTTGGTCTGTGTTCTGCGACGACGATTCGTTGATCGGAAGGCGGGCCGCTGGGCTGGCTCGGACCGCGAAGCGGTCGTCAGCCGACCGCGCCTTCCATCTGGAGCTCGATCAGGCGGTTGAGCTCCAGCGCGTACTCCATCGGGAGCTCCTTGGCGATCGGCTCGATGAAGCCGCGCACGATCATCGCCATCGCCTCGTCCTCGCTCAGACCGCGGCTCATCAGGTAGAAGAGCTGGTCGTCGCTGATCTTGGAGACGGTCGCCTCGTGCCCCATCGACACGTCGTCCTCGCGGATGTCGACGTACGGGTAGGTGTCCGAGCGGGAGATGGTGTCGACCAGCAGCGCGTCGCACTTGACCGTGCTACGGCTGTGGTGCGAGCCCTCCAGCACCTGCACCAGGCCCCGGTACGAGGTCCGGCCGCCGCCCCGGGCGATCGACTTCGACACGATGGTCGAGGAGGTGTGCGGCGCGGCGTGCACCATCTTGGCGCCGGCGTCCTGGTGCTGGCCCTCGCCGGCCATGGCCACCGAGAGCACCTCGCCCTTGGCGTGCTCGCCGGTCATGTAGACCGCCGGGTACTTCATGGTGACCTTGGAGCCGATGTTGCCGTCGACCCACTCCATGGTCGCGCCCTCGTGGCAGACGGCGCGCTTGGTGACCAGGTTGTAGACGTTGTTCGACCAGTTCTGGATGGTCGTGTACCGGCAGCGCGCGTTCTTCTTGACCACGATCTCCACGACCGCGCTGTGCAGCGAGTCGGAGGAGTACAGCGGCGCGGTGCAGCCCTCGACGTAGTGCACGTACGCGCCCTCGTCGACGATGATCAGCGTCCGCTCGAACTGGCCCATGTTCTCCGTGTTGATCCGGAAGTAGGCCTGCAGCGGGATCTCCACCTGCACGCCCTTCGGCACGTAGATGAACGAGCCGCCCGACCACACGGACGTGTTCAGCGCGGCGAACTTGTTGTCGCCGACCGGGATCACCGTGCCGAAGTACTCCTTGAAGATGTCCTCGTGCTCCTTGAGCGCGGTGTCGGTGTCCAGGAAGACGACGCCCTGCTCCTCGAGGTCCTCACGGATCTTGTGGTAGACGACCTCGGACTCGTACTGCGCCGCGACCCCGGCGACCAGCCGCTGCTTCTCCGCCTCGGGGATGCCCAGCCGGTCGTAGGTGTTCTTGATGTCCTCCGGCAGGTCCTCCCAGCTGGTGGCCTGCTTCTCGGTGGACCGGACGAAGTACTTGATGTTGTCGAAGTCGATCCCGGTGAGGTCGGCGCCCCAGGCCGGCATCGGCTTGCGGCCGAACAGCCGCAGGCCCTTCAGGCGCAGGTCGAGCATCCAGGCCGGCTCGTTCTTCTTCGCCGAGATGTCCCGCACCACCGCCTCGCTCAGGCCGCGCTGCGCGGCGGCCCCGGCGACGTCGGGGTCGGCCCAGCCGTACTCGTAGCGACCGAGGGCGGCGAGCTGCTCCTCCTGGGTCAGGGGCTGGACGATCTGCTCGGTCATCTATCTGTCCTCACAGTGGTGACGGTGTTACCGGACTGGGCACGCGGCTGGGCCGGGATGTGCGTGGTGCACACCCCGTCGCCGTGCGCGATGGTGGCCAGGCGCTGCACGTGGGTGCCGACCAGACGGGAGATGACCGCCGTCTCGGCCTCGCACAGCTGGGGGAACTCGGCGGCCACGTGCGCCACCGGGCAGTGGTGCTGGCAGAGCTGGCCGCCGGAGGCGATCGTGGACGCGTTGGCAGCGTATCCCTCGGCGGTCAGGGCGCCCGCAAGCGCCTCCGCCCGGGCGAGCGGGGAGTCGCCGGCGTCCTCCATGGCGGAGCGGCAGCGGTTCTCCAACGCGGCCACCTGCTCGGTGGCGAACGCCTCGACCGCCTGCGCTCCCCCGGTGCGGGCGATCCAGCGCAGCGCGGCGGTGGCCATGTTGTCGTAGTGGTGGGTGCCGCAGCGCACCCGGGCCGCGTCGGTGAGCAGGAAGACCTTGGCCGGGCGGCCCCGGCCCCGGCTGCCCCGCACGGCCTGCTCGCGGGCGACCACGTCACCGTCGGCGAGCATCGCGTCGAGGTGCCGGCGGATCGCCGCCGGGCTGAGCCCCAGGGCCGAGCCGAGCTGGGCGGCGGTGGTCGCCCCCCGCTCCAGCAGCAGTTGGGTGACCCGGTCCCGGGTGGAGAGGTCGGCGGACGCCGGGGCGCTGGCGACCGTACTGGTCACCGGCCCTCCGGATGGCGCCGCCGCGTTTTTCACAACGCCAACGTTACGTAATTCGCACCAGGCCCGCAAACCCGGGGTCCGGTGATCCCGACCACCGGAGCGGCGGAGTCACCCGATCGGGATCAACTACGGTGCGTAGGATTCGCTCCGTGAAGCGATCCGTCCGGTTCCCGGCCTCCGCCACCCTGCTGCGCCGCCTGGCGCTCACCTCGATCATCGCGAACGTGGCGATCGTGGTCACCGGCGGGGCCGTCCGGCTCACCGCCTCCGGCCTCGGCTGCCCCACCTGGCCCCGGTGCACCGACGAGTCCTACACCACCACGCCCGAGATGGGCGTGCACGGGGTGATCGAGTTCGGCAATCGGCTGCTCACCTTCGCGGTGGGGATCATCGCGCTCGCCGTGGTGCTGGCCGTGCTGGCCCACCGTCCTCGCCGCCGCGGGCTGCTGCCGCTGGCGGTGGGCGTGCTGCTCGGCGTCCCGGCCCAGGCGGTCATCGGCGGCGTCACCGTGCTGACCGACCTCAACCCGTGGGTGGTCGGGCTGCACTTCCTCGCCTCGATGGTGGTGATCGCCGCCGCGTACGCGCTCTGGCGGCGCACCGGGGAGCCGGACGGACCGGTGACCCCGACCGTGCCGGCGCCGCTGCGTACCCTCACCTGGCTCACCACGGTGGTCAGCGCGGCGGTGCTGGTGGTCGGCACCTGGGTGACCGGCAGCGGCCCGCACGCGGGCGACCACGGCGCGGCTCGCAACGGCCTGGACCCGGCGGCGATCTCCCAGGTGCACGCCGACGGGGTGTTCCTGCTGATCGGCCTGTCGGTGGCGCTGCTCTTCGCGTTCCGCGCGGTGGGCGTGCCGCGCGCCGCCCGGGCCGCCGGGGTGCTCCTCGCGGTCGAGCTGGGCCAGGGGCTGATCGGCTTCGTCCAGTACTTCACCAACCTGCCCGCGGTGCTGGTCGCCGCGCACATGCTCGGCTCCTGCCTGGTGCTGCTGGCCACGCTCGGCGTGCTCTGGGCCACCCGGGAGCGGCGCCCGGAAACCCCGCCGGTCCCGGCCGCGCCCGCCGCCGAGCCGGTGGGCGCCGCCGCCTGAGCCCGGCGTTACCGCCGGGCGGGAACGGGAAAGCGGTCCGCACCACCGACCGTACGCCCGAGGGGAGCGCCCGGTGTCGCGCAAGAGCCTTGCCACGACGACCCCGCAGCGGCTGACCCCGGTGGCCGGCGCGCCGTTGTGGTGCGACGCCCGCGAGTTCGGCCTCACCGGCGACGGGGTGGCCAACGACCAGCCGGCCCTGGCCGCGCTGGTGGAACGCCTCGGCGCCGGGTACGACGCCGACGGCCGGGCCCGGGTGATCTACTGCCCGCCCGGCCTGTACTCGATCCGCGACGCCGGCACCGTCTGGCGCAGCGGCGTCTCGCTGATCGGCGCCGGCCCGGCGGCGACCCGGTTCCTGCTCAGCAACGAGGGCAACCGCGGCGAGCCGGTCCCGCTCGCCTACTGGACCACCGTGCAGCACGGCGCGGACCGGGACCGGCACATCACCGACTGCACGTTCGCCGACTTCGAGATCGACGGCTCCGGCGTGGGCCAGACCGCGTACGACTACCTGGCCAAGGGCCTGGGGCTGCAGTACGTCGTACGCGGCGGGTTCCGCAACCTCTACATCCACCACACCGGCGCGACCGGCCTGGGCTGCGACTTCCTGCAGGACAGCCTGATCGACGGGGTGGTCGTGGTGGGCTGCGGCCGGCTGGACAACGGCCAGCAGATGGGTGGCGCGGGGATCGGCGTCGGCATCGGCGGCTGGGGTGATGTGGAGCGCCTCACCATCGCCAACTGCACCACGGTCGGCAACGGCACCAACGGGATCTTCCTGGAGTTGCAGAAGGACTACTGGGACCCGCCGCGCGGCATCCGCATCATCGGCTGTCACAGCCAGGCCAACCGGTTCGGCATCTCGGACTGGGGCGCGGACGGGCTGATCGTCTCCGGCTGCACCATGACCAACAACCTGGAGGCCGGCTTCGACGTCTCGGCCAACGGCACCGCCGGGGTCGCCGGGCGCGGCGGCCTGCTCACCGGCTGCGTGATCGACCGCAACGTCGGCGACGGGATCAGCATGGGCAACACCCCCGGCCCGTACACGGTGCAGGGCAACCGGATCAGCCGCAACGGCGGGTACGGCTACCACGAGCACGACCTGGGCCACGGCTACCGGGGCGCGGCCACCGACGTGGTGATCCAGGACAACGACATCCGGGAGAACGCGCTGGACGGGATCCGGATCGACCGGCCGATGCTCGACGCGTCGATCGTGGGCAACCGGATCCGGGACAACGGTCGCCGGTCGGCGCCGGCCCACCGGGGCTCCGGCGACGCGGTGCGCTACGGCCTGCGCGAGGTCACCGACGGCGCGGCGGACTGGCCGGCCGGCGGGCACCGGGGCAAGGTCGTCCAGGTCGACTCCCGGGCCGCGGTGGTGGCCGACAACACCGGCAACCGGCTCTCCCTGGCCGAGGTACGCCCCGACGGCGCCACCGCCTGGAACGAGGCGACCCCGGAGCCCGGCGCGGCGTACGAGCTGCCCGACGGGCCGCCGGCCTGCGCCGGGATCACGATCGCCGCCCCGTTCGACTCCGCCAGCGTGCGGGCCAACCGGATCTGGCACCGGGACACCGAGACGCAGGCCTACGGGCTCTGGGTCACCGAGACGGGCAGCTGCGTCTCGTGCGCGGTCGAGGAGAACGACCTCGCCGGCTCCCGGGCCGCCCTGCGGTTGGACACCCCGCCGATCGGCGGACGCTGGGACCGCAACCACACCGACCGCGACTGAGCGGACGACGCACCCGGCCCCGGCGGCGAAGACCGGGGGGACGAGGGTGCCGCCCGGTCAGGGCCGGCGGGCCAGGTGGGCGACGACCGCCTCGGCGAGCCGGTCCGGGGCGCCGTCGGCGTACCCGACGAACAGGCTCGGCTCGGTCAGCTCCAGCTCGACCAGCACGGGCGCGCCGTCCGGGCCGGGGATCAGGTCGACCCGGGCGTAGAGCAGCCGGTCGGTGCCGCCCGGGACGGCGGCCAGCACCCGCTCGGCGGTGGCGCGCTGCTCGGGGGTCGCCGTCCGGGCGTCGATCCGCTCCTCCTTGTAGAGCGCGGCCTCGCCCCGGTCCGGGCCGGTGAGCATCGGGCCCTTGCGGATGGCGTGGCTGAAGGCCAGCCCGTCCGGCCCGGCGAGGAAGAGCAGCGCGGTCTCTCCGGCGGTGTCCACCGCGTCCAGGTACGGCTGCACCATGGTGACCCGGCCGGCGGCGGAGAGCCGCCGCACGTGCGCCTCGGCCAGCTCCCGGTGCTCCGGGTCGGTCAGGTCGTACCGGCCGGTGTCCTGGCTGCCGGCGCTGACCGCCGGCTTGAGCACGTACTCGCCGCCGGCGGGCGGCATCCAACCGTCGCCCGGCGCGACCCACCCGGTGGGCACGGTGGGCGCCCCGGCGGCGGAGAGCTCGGCCAGGTAGCGCTTGTCGGTGTTCCAGGCGACCACGTCGGCCGGGTTGACCAGGGTCGGGACGGTGCGCGCCCAGGCGACGAACTCGTCGCGCCGCAGCGCGTAGTCCCAGGGCGAGCGGAGCACGACCAGGTCGTACCCGGACCAGTCCACGGCCGGGTCGTCCCAGACGGCCACCTCGGCGGCGATGCCGCGGGCGGCGAGCGGGGCCAGCACGAGCCGGTCGTCGGGGTCGAGATCGGGCAGCGCGGCACAGGTGACGAGAGCGACCCGGGGTTCCCCCCGGGTCGACTGCTGGTGGTGGGTCAATTCAGGTCAACGGGCCATCGTGCGTCGGGCCATGGACCGCCAGAGGTCGTTGCTCGGGCGCATCTCGTCCATCAGCTCGCGCTCCCAGGCGTTCTCCACGGTCACGCCGGCCTTGGCGCAGGCCTCGCGCGCGACGACGGTGTCGTCCGCGAACTGGTCGCCCCACACGCCGTCCTCGCCCACGAGGACGATCCGGGCGCCGCGCTTGCCGACGTACTCGATGACGGCCTTGGCGCCACCGTGCCCGGCGGCGAACGACCGGATGCCGGCGACCAGGCCGTTGGGGGCCTGCACGTTCTGCTCAGCCGTCAGCGTCGAATCGGAACCATCTGCCATGCCGCGAAGCCTATGCACCATCCCGGCGGCAGGTGGGTGAACCGTGTACGAATTGTGATGCCAATTACCTACGGGTTTAAGGAGGAGCACAGGTAAATTGCCCGGACAAGTCGGAAATTACCGGCTGGAACGGGCGGGCGGCTTCGCCCTGGTGTGTCCGTGTTGTGGCGGCGGAGGGTGACCGAGAACAATTCCTGATTCACCTTCACCTCGGGCGCGTCGCGCCCGACCCCAAGCCCCTCCGACCTGCGAAAACGCGATCCGGTCGGGGCCGGCCGGGCGGCTCAGAGAAGCGCGTCGAGGGCGACGGCGGCGAAGACGATGGTCAGGTACGTGGTCGACCAGTGGAACAGCCGCATCGGCTTCGTCGCCTCACCCCGGCTCACCCGGCGACAGAGCCGGTGCGCCTCGAGCAGGAAGAACCCGCCCACCACCGCCGTGGGCACCCCGTAGACCGCGCTCATCCCCAGCGGCCAGAGCGCCAGCGAGGTGGCCACGGTCAGCCAGGCGAAGATCAGGATCTCGGCGTTGACCCGGCGCGCGGAGGCCACCACCGGCAACATCGGGATGCCCGCCCGGGCGTAGTCGGCCTTGTACTTCATCGCCAGCGGATAGAAGTGCGGCATCTGCCAGAAGAAGACCACCCCGAACAGCACCCACGCCTGGGGCGCCAGCGAACCCGTCACGGCGGCCCAGCCGATCAGCACCGGCGCCGCCCCGCAGGCCCCGCCCCAGAACGTGTTCGCCGTGGTGGTGCGCTTGAGCCAGATGGTGTAGACGACGTCGTAGTAGACGATCGCGGCCAGGGTGAGGCCGGCGGCCAGCAGGTTGGTGAACGCCAGCATCAGCGCGATCGAGACCGCCGCCAGCACCAGCCCGAAGATCAGCGCGCTGCGCGGCGACACGGTGTGCGCGGGCAGCGGCCGCCGCTTGGTGCGCCGCATCAGCTGGTCGATGTCCCGGTCGACGTAGCAGTTCAGGACGCTGGCCGCGCCGGCCGCCAGGGACCCGCCGATCAGCACCACGGCCACCAGCCACAGCGACGGCAGACCGCCGTCCGCCAGCATCATCGCCGGCACGGTCGTGACCAGCAGCAGCTCGACGATGCGGGGCTTGGTCAGCGCGACGTACGCGGCCACCACGGCCCGCACGTCCCGCCGGCCCACCGTGGACGCCTCGGGCACCGTGCCCACCGGCGGCTGCCCCCCAGGGTTGCTGACGGGGCGCTCGGTGATCATGCTCACGGATTGCCACCTTCCGGCGTCGGCAGGGAGATCGGGTACGGCCCCGCGTCGCAGGCCCGCACACCGGAACACAGCCTACGCGTCGTCGTTTTCGCTGCCCGGGCGACCCGACCAGGGTGCGGGCCGTCACAGTCGGCGGTGAACGCTCCGCCTGCCCGAAACGTACAAGACAGCGTGCACAGATCCCCGGGCGGACGTTTAGGGACGCTCGATAGGGTCACCAGTGAGGGTTCCGCCCATCTGCCGAGGAGCACAACCAACGTGGCTGCCAACCGATCCGAGCACCCCGCTCTGCACTGGTCCGACCTCGACCGCCGCGCCGTGGACACCGTACGCGTGCTGGCCATGGACGCCGTCGAGAAATCCGGCAACGGCCACCCCGGCACGGCGATGAGCCTGGCCCCGGCGGCGTACCTGCTGTTCAACCGGGTGATGCGGCACAACCCGGCCGACCCGAACTGGGCCGGGCGCGACCGGTTCGTGCTCTCCGCCGGGCACTCCAGCCTCACCCTCTACATCCAGCTCTTCCTCTCCGGCTACCCGCTGGGCCTGGACGACCTGAAGGCGCTGCGGCAGTGGGGCTCGCTCACCCCGGGCCACCCGGAGCACGGGCACACCCCCGGGGTGGAGACCACCACCGGCCCGCTCGGGCAGGGCCTGGGCAACGCGGTCGGCATGGCGATGGCCGCCCGCCGCGAGCGCGGCCTGTTCGACCCGGACGCCGAGCCCGGCGCCTCCCCCTTCGACCACCACATCTGGTGCATCGCCTCGGACGGCGACATCGAGGAGGGCATCAGCCACGAGGCCAGCGCGCTCGCCGGCCACCAGCAGCTCGGCAACCTCTGCCTGATCTACGACGACAACGAGATCTCGATCGAGGACGACACCCGGATCGCCAAGAGCGAGGACGTGGCCGCCCGCTACGCGGCGTACGGCTGGCACGTGCAGACGGTCGACTGGCGGCGCGGCGACGCCGACCAGGGCGACTACCACGAGGACGTGGAGGCGCTGCACCAGGCGCTGCTGGCCGCCAAGGCGGAGACCGGGCGCCCCTCCTTCATCGCGCTGCGCACCATCATCGGCTGGCCCGCGCCGAACAAGCAGAACACCGGCAAGATCCACGGTTCGGCGCTCGGCGCTGACGAGGTGGCCGCCACCAAACGGATCCTCGGCTTCGACCCGGAGAAGACCTTCGACATCGACGAGGAGGTCCTGCGCCACGCCCGCCAGGTGCTGAGCCGGGGCGAGGACGCCCAGCAGGAGTGGACGAAGACGTTCGACGCGTGGGCCGGCGCCAACGCCGAGCGCAAGGCCCTCTACGACCGGATGACCAGCCGTACCCTCCCGCGCGGCTGGACCGACGCGCTGCCCACCTTCCCGGCGGACGCCAAGGGCGTGGCCACCCGGGCCGCCTCCGGCAAGGTGCTGGAGGCGCTTGCCCCGGTGCTGCCCGAGCTGTGGGGCGGCTCGGCCGACCTGGCGGAGAGCAACAACACCACCATGAAGGGCGAGCCGTCCTTCGTCCCGGCGGCCCACGCCACCAAGGACTTCCCCGGCGACGAGTACGGCCGCACGCTGCACTTCGGCATCCGCGAGCACGCCATGGGCGCGATCCTCAACGGCATCGCCCTGCACGGCGGCACCCGCCCGTACGGCGGCACCTTCCTGGTGTTCAGCGACTACATGCGCCCGTCGGTGCGGCTCGCCGCGCTGATGAAGCTGCCGGTGACCTACGTCTGGACGCACGACTCGATCGGTCTCGGCGAGGACGGCCCCACCCACCAGCCGATCGAGCACCTGAGCGCGCTGCGGGCCATCCCCGGCCTGGACGTGGTCCGCCCGGCCGACGCCAACGAGACCGCCTGGGCCTGGCGGCAGGCCCTGGAGCACACCGACCGGCCGACCGCGCTGGCGCTGAGCCGGCAGGCGCTGCCGACCGTGGACCGGACGGAGTACGCCGGCGCCGAGGGGGTGGCCAAGGGCGGCTACGTGCTGGCCGAGGCGTCCACCCGCAAGCCGCAGGTGATCCTCGTCGGCACCGGGTCCGAGGTGCAGCTCTGCCTGACCGCCCGGGAGCGGCTGGAGGCCGAGGGCACCCCCACCCGGGTGGTCTCCATGCCCTGCCAGGAGTGGTTCTTCGCGCAGGACGAGGCGTACCGGGAGTCGGTGCTGCCACGCGGGGTAAAGGCACGGGTGAGCGTGGAGGCGGGCATCGCCATGTCGTGGCGGGCGATCGTCGGCGACAGCGGCGAGTGCGTGAGCATCGAGCACTACGGCGCGAGCGCGCCCCACACCGTGCTCTTCGAGCAGTTCGGGTTCACCCCCGACCGGATCGTGGCCGCCGCGCACGCGGCGCTCACCCGGGTGGGCGACATCACCGGTTTCACGACCGGCAACTGAGGGGAGCGTGGACGGCATGACGGACAGGCTGAGCGAACTCACCGCCGCGGGAGTGGCGATCTGGCTCGACGATCTTTCCCGGGTGCGGCTGAGCTCCGGCGGGCTGGACCAGCTCCGCCGGGAGCAGCACGTGGTCGGGGTGACCAGCAACCCGACGATCTTCGCCAAGGCGTTAAGCGACGCCGACGAGTACAACTGGCAGCTGGGTGACCTCGCCACCCGCGGGGTCGACGTGGAAGAGGCGGTCCGGATGCTCACCACGTACGACGTGCGCTGGGCGTGCGACGTGATGCGCCCGTCGTACGACGGCAGCAACGGCGTGGACGGCCGGGTCTCCATCGAGGTCGACCCGCGGCTGGCCCACGAGGCGGAGAAGACCGTCGCCGAGGCCAAGGCGCTGTGGTGGCTGGTGGACCGCCCCAACCTGTTCATCAAGATCCCGGCGACCGAGGACGGCCTGCCGGCGATCACCGCGACCCTGGCCGAGGGGATCAGCGTCAACGTCACGCTGATCTTCGGACTGGACCGCTACTCGCAGGTCATGGACGCGTTCCTGGCCGGCCTGGAGCAGGCGAAGGCGAACGGGCACGACCTGTCGAAGATCGGCTCGGTGGCATCGTTCTTCGTCTCCCGGGTCGACACCGAGGTCGACAAGCGGCTGGAGAAGATCGGCTCCGCCGAGGCGAAGGCGCTGCGCGGCAAGGCCGCCGTGGCCAACGCCCAGCTCGCGTACGAGCGCTACGGCAAGGTCTTCTCCTCCGACCGGTGGCAGGCCCTCGCCGACGCGGGCGCCCACCCGCAGCGGCCGCTGTGGGCCTCCACCTCGACGAAGAACCCCGACTACCGGGACGTCATCTACGTCGAGGAGCTGATCGCCCCCGGCACGGTCAACACCATGCCCGAGTCGGTGATCCACGCCTACGCCGAGCACGGGGAGACCCGCGGCGGCGACACCATCACCGGCTCGTACGACGCGGCCCGCAAGGTCTTCACCGACCTGGAGTCGGCCGGCGTCGACATGGCCGACGTGATCGCCACCCTGGAGCGGGAGGGCGTGGAGAAGTTCGAGGCGAGCTGGCTGGAACTGATCGACGGGGTGAAGAAGTCGCTGACCGAGGCGGCCCGGGGCGCCGGCCGCCCCAACGAGGCCGCCAGCGGCAACGCGCGGGCCGCCGAGGCGGCCGGGGGCAACGCGTGACGATGCGTGGCGCGGGCGCCCCGGGGATCCCCGGGGCGCCGCCCGTCGTTACGCCACCGGCCGGGTGGCGGACGTGACCGAGCGGCTGGCCGGCGTCGAGGCGGCGGCCGGACTGGCCGTGCACGGTGCCACCGGGGTCGACCCGGGCGCCACCCGGGACGCGCTGCTCGCCGCCGGCGTACCCGGCCGGCTGGCCGCCCAGGATCCCACCCTGTGGGGGCCCGCGGCCGAGGCGACGGCGCGGCGGCGGCTCGGCTGGCTGGACACCCACCGGCGCAGCCGCGAACTGCTCCCCCAACTCGCCGAACTCACCGCCGAACTGGCCGACCTCGACCACGTGGTGATCGCCGGGATGGGCGGCTCCTCGCTGGCCGCCGAGGTGATCGCCCGGACCACCGGCCGGCCGCTGACGGTGCTCGACACCACCGACCCCGGCCAGGTCCGGGCGGCGCTGGCCGGCCGGCTGGACCGGACCGTGGTGGTGGTCGCCAGCAAGTCCGGCTCGACCGTGGAGACCGACAGCCAGCTGCGCGCGTGTTGGCAGGCGTTCCTCGACGGCGGGGCGACCGAGGCGGAGGCGGCCCGGCACCTCGTGGTGGTCACCGACCCGGGTTCCCCGCTGGAGGCCACCGCCGCCGAGCTGGGCGTGCTGGCCATCCTCGCCGACCCCGACGTGGGCGGCCGGTACTCCGCGCTGACCGCGTACGGGCTGGTGCCGGCCGCACTGATCGGGGCGGAGGTGCCCGCGCTGCTGGACGAAGCCGACGCGCTCGCCGGGTCGCTGGCCGGGGACCGGGACAACCCCGCCCTGGCGCTCGGCGCCGCCCTGGCCGCCGCGGCCGGCGCCGGCCGGGACCGGATCGCCCTGGTCTCCGACGGCTCCGGCCTGGACGGCCTCGGTGACTGGGTGGAGCAACTGCTCGCCGAGTCCACCGGGAAGGCCGGCCGCGGCCTGCTGCCGGTCGTGGTGGAGTCGCCGGCGAGCCCGGGGGCCACCGGCGACGGCGTGCTGACCGTGACCTACGGCGGGTCGCTGGGCCCGGGCGTGGTGCCGGGCGGCGGCGTCCGGCCCGACCTGGCGGTCAACGGTCCGCTCGGCGCGCAGTTCCTGGCCTGGGAGTACGCGACCGCGGTCGCCGCGGTGGCGCTCGGCGTCGACCCGTTCGACCAGCCGGACGTGGCCGCGGCCACGCGGAACACCGAGCGCATCCTGACCGAGGGCACGCCGGCGGAGACGCCGGCGTTCGTCGAGGGCGCCGTCGAGGTGTACGCCCCGGCGGGCACCCCGGCCGACCTGGCCGGCGCGCTGCGCGGGCTGCTCGACGGGGTGGCCGGCGGCGGCTACCTCGCCGTGACGGCGTACCTGGACCGGTTCGCCGACGCGGAGGTGGCCCGGCTGCGCCCGCTGCTGGCGCGGGGCACCCCGGCGCCGGTCACCTTCGGCTGGGGGCCGCGGTACCTGCACTCCACCGGCCAGTACCACAAGGGCGGTCCGCCGGTCGGCAGCTATCTTCAGCTGACCGGCGCGGTCACCGATGATCTGCCGGTGCCCGGACGCCCGTACACCTTCGGGGAACTCCAGGCGGCCCAGGCCGCGGGCGACCGGCAGGCCCTGGCCGGCCGGGGCCGCCCGCTGCTGCGCCTGCACCTGACCGACCGGGCGGCGGGCGTGGCCCAGCTGCTCGAACTGGCCGGACGGACACTGACGTGACGATGATTGACGCTAATCGAGCGGAGCGAGGAGGTGGCCCGGTGAACCCGCTGCGCGACCCGCAGGACCGGCGCCTGCCGCGGATCCCGGAGCCGTGCGCCCTGGTGATCTTCGGGGTGACCGGTGACCTGGCGCGGAAGAAGTTGCTGCCGGCGGTCTACGACCTGGCCAACCGGGGGCTGCTGCCCCCCGGTTTCGTGGTGCTCGGCTTCGCCCGGCGGGACTGGGGTGACGGGGATTTCGAGACGCTGGCCTGCGAGGCGGCCCGCAAGCACGCCCGGACCCCGTGGCGGGACGAGGTGTGGGCCCGGCTGGCCGGCAACATCAAGTTCGTCGGTGGCTCGTTCGACGACGACGCCGCCTTCGACCACCTGGCGGCGACGCTGGACGAGCTGCGTGGCAGCCACGGCATCACCGGCAACGCCGCCTTCTACTTCTCCATCCCCCCGGCGGCCTTCCCGGTGGTGCTCAAGCAGCTCGCGCGCACCGGCATGGCGGACAACGCCAAGTCCGGCGGCTGGCGCCGGGTCGTGGTGGAGAAGCCGTTCGGCAACGACCTGCCCTCGGCCAAGGCGCTCAACGACCTGGTTGACGACGTGTTCACCCGGCAGGACGTGTTCCGGATCGACCACTACCTCGGCAAGGAGACGGTCCAGAACATCCTGGCCCTGCGGTTCGCCAACAACCTGTTCGAGCCGCTGTGGAACTCCAAGTACGTCGACTCGGTGCAGATCACCATGGCCGAGGACGTCGGCATCGGCACCCGGGCCGCGTTCTACGACTCGGTCGGCACCGCCCGCGACGTGCTGCAGAACCACCTGCTCCAACTGCTGGCGCTGGTGGCGATGGAGGAACCGACCAGCTTCGACGCCGACGAGATCCGGACCGAGAAGCTCAAGGTGCTCAGGGCCATCACGGTGCCGCACGACATCGCCCGGGACACCGTCCGCGGCCAGTACCTGCCCGGCTGGGTGGGTGGCGAGCGGGCCAAGGGCTACCTGGAGGAGGAGGGCGTCCCGGAGGACTCCACCACCGAGACGTACGTGGCGGTGCGGCTCGGCATCCAGAACCGGCGCTGGGCCGGCGTGCCGTTCTACATCCGGGCCGGCAAGCGGCTCCCCCGGCGGGTCACCGAGGTGGCCATCATGTTCAAGAAGGCGCCGCACCTGCCCTTCGACGCGGCGGACATGGAGTCGCTCGGCCCCAACCAGCTCGTCATCCGGGTCCAGCCCGACGAGGGCGTGGTGCTCAAGTTCGGCTCGAAGGTGCCGGGCACCACCATGGAGGTCCGCGACATCGCGATGGACTTCCAGTACGGCGAGGCGTTCACCGAGTCCAGCCCGGAGGCGTACGAGCGGCTGGTGCTGGACGTGCTGATCGGTGACCGGACGCTGTTCCCGGACGCCGCCGAGGTGGAGCAGAGCTGGCAGGTCGTCGACCCGCTGGAGCACGCCTGGCAGGGCACCAGGCCGGAGCCGTACCGGGCCGGCGAGTGGGGCCCCCGGGCCGCGGACGAGATGCTGGCCCGCGAGGAACGCGCCTGGCGGCGGGCATGACCGAGCAGACCAGGAGGATCCGTTGATCGGCTTGTGGGACACCACCGGCAACGAGGTGGTCAAGGCGCTCGCCGCCGAGCGGCGCAGCGCGGGCGGGGTGGCCAGCGGCATGGCGCTCACCCTGATCGTGGTGGTGGACGAGAAGCGGGTCCGGGAGGCGGAGGCGGCGGCGACCATCGCCGCCGCCGCGCACCCCTGCCGGCTGCTGGTGGTGGTCCGCTCGGACGTCGAGCGCAACCGCAACCGGCTGGACGCGGAGATCGTCGTCGGCGGGCGGCTCGGCCCGTGCGAGGCGGTGGTGACCCGGATGTACGGCCGGCTTTCGCTGCACGCCGAGTCGGTGGTGATGCCGCTGCTGGTGCCGGACGTGCCGGTGGTGACCTGGTGGCACGGCGAGCCGCCGGAGGAGATCGCGACCGACTTCCTCGGCGTGGTGGCGGACCGGCGGATCACCGACGCCGCGCAGGCCGCCGACCCGATCGCCGCGCTGCGGCAGCGGGCCCGCGACTACGCGCCGGGCGACACCGATCTGGCCTGGACCCGGATCACCCCGTGGCGCACCCTGGTCGCGGGCGCCTTCGACGCCACCCAGGCGCAGGTCACCGAGGCGACCGTGGTGGGGCCGAAGAGCGACCCGACGGCCGCGCTGATGCGCGGCTGGCTGACCGCCCGGCTCGGCATCGACCCGGCCTGGGAGCCGACCGAGGAGTTCCCCCGGATGCGCCAGGTGCAGCTGCGCTGCGCCAACGGCGAAGAGCTGACGCTGACCCGCGACGACAGCATCGCGACCTTCCGGCGCACCGGCCAGGAGGACCGGACGCTGCCGCTGGTCCGCCGCCCGCTCGGCGACGAACTGGCCGAGGAGCTGCGCCGGCTCGACGCCGACCAGGTGTACGCCGAGGCGCTCGGCGCGACGGCCGGGCTGACCGGGCTGGACCTGCGGCCCCCGCAGCGGGTGCACGTCTGGAAGGACCCGGCGACCGCGCAGCGGGCCGAGGCCGGGGTCACCGCGCACGCCGGCGCGACCGCGAACGAGTGACCGCGTGGCGGTCGGAACACGAGGGCGCAGCGAATGACTGAGGCGAGTGTCGTCGTACACGCCGACGCCGACCTGCTGGCGCAGGCGGTGGCGGCCCGGTTGGTGGTGAAGCTGCTCGACGCCCAGGCCGACCGCGGCCAGGCGTCGGTCGTGCTGACCGGCGGGCGGATCGCCGCCGCGGTGTACCGGGGGGTGGCCACGCTGCCGGCCCGCGACGCGGTCGACTGGTCCCGGGTCGACGTCTGGTGGGGCGACGAGCGGTTCCTGCCGGCCGGCGACCCGGAACGCAACGAGACCCAGGCCCGGGCGGCCCTGCTGGACGCCGTGCCGCTGGACCCGGCCCGGGTGCACCCGATGCCCGCCTCCGACGGGCCGGCCGGCAACGACCCGGAGGCCGCCGCGGCCGGGTACGCCCGGGAGCTGGCCCGGGCCGCCCGGCCGGGCACCGCCACCCTCCCCCACT
The DNA here is from genome assembly GCF_040654475.1 of Micromonospora sp. NPDC050686. NCBI lineage: Bacteria > Bacillati > Actinomycetota > Actinomycetes > Micromonosporales > Micromonosporaceae > Micromonospora > Micromonospora sp. NPDC050686. Next base: position 25,132 of record NZ_JBFAID010000026.1, on the reverse strand, counting down.
TCGACGTGCTGCTGCTCGGGGTGGGCGAGGACGGGCACGTCGCCTCGGTCTTCCCCGAGCACCCGGTGCACCACGACAACCGCCCGGTCAGCGCCGTACGGGGCAGCCCGAAGCCGCCCCCGGTGCGGACCACGCTCACCCTGCCGGCGATCAACACCGCCGAGGAGGTGTGGCTGGTGGCCGGCGGCGCGGACAAGGCTCGGGCGGTCGGCATGGCGCTGGCCGGGGCGGGGCCGGTGCAGCTGCCCGCCGCCGGTGTGCGGGGCGTGACGCGTACCCTCTGGCTGCTCGACCGGGCGGCCGCGGCAAACGTCCCACCCCGCCTGCGCAGCCTGCGCTGAGGGGTAAGGAAGGGGCCCTTGTCAACGCCTGCGGTATGGCAGGGGCCCCCGGTTAACAGCCGGGCAGGGCTTCAGGCCCGGCCGCGACGGCGGCGCAGCGCGGCGAGGGCCTCGGCGAGCAGCGCCTCCGCCTCCTCGGGAGTGCGCCGCTCCTTCACGTACGCCAGATGGGTCTTGTAGGGCTCGACCCGCGCCCGGCCCGGCGGGTTGCCGCGGTCCCGCCCACCGGGTTGCCCGCAGCGCGGGCAGTCCCAGAGCGGGGGCGCCTCGGCCTCGGCGGCGATCAGTATGTCGAACCCGTGGTCGTTGCGGCACCAGTAGGTGACCGCCTGGCGGGGGGCCGGTGCGTAGCGCTCAGGCGGCCGCTCGGGGCCGGACCCGACCCGGGTGCCGCGGATGACGTTGCCACTCGGCACGGCTGCTCGCTCCTGTCGTCGGAGGGGACCACCGCTCGGCGGGGCGGCGGGCGACGCGGTGCAGCGGGAAGAGAACTGCGCGCGGCCCGTCGGGTGACGGACCGCGCGCAGATTGTACGGCGTAAATGGCTCGCTCAGGCCCCGGTGCCTACCTGGAGCCGGAGCCAGAGGCCGAGCCCGACAATGCAGGCGAACCAGACGATAGCCACCAGAACGGTGTAGCGGTCGAGGTTCTTCTCGGCCACCGACGAGCCGGCCAGGCTGGAGCTGACGCCACCGCCGAACATGCTCGACAGCCCGCCACCCTTACCTCGGTGCAGCAGGATAAGCAGGATGAGCACGATGCTCGTGATGACCAGCAAAGTGATCATCGTGTAGGCGAACCAGATCGGCATGGCGGGGGTCAGTCCTCTCGTTGCGATCACTGCCCGGTCCTGTCGGGCACGGCGGCACCGACCGGTGGGCGGGCAGCGTCAAGGATAGCGACCGGTCAGCGGGCGATGTGCTCCGGGAACCGGCAGATCTGCGCGAATTCCTCGGCGTCCAGACTCGCCCCGCCGACCAGCGCCCCGTCCACGTCCGGCTGGGCCATGATCGAGGCGACGTTCGACGCCTTGACCGAGCCGCCGTAGAGGATCCTGACCTGCTCCGCGGTCGCCGCGCCGAAGGTCTCGACCAGCCGCTTGCGCACCTCGCCGCAGACCTCCTGGGCGTCCTCCGGCGTCGCCGTCTTGCCCGTGCCGATCGCCCAGACCGGCTCATACGCGACGACGACCCTGGTGACCTGCTCCGGGGTGAGCCCCTTCAGGGCGCCGTCGAGCTGGTCGCAGCAGTGCGGCACGTGCTTGAGCTGCTCCCGGATCTCCAGCCCCTCGCCGATGCAGAGGATCGGGGTGAGCCCGTTCTCCAGCGCGGCGACGACCTTCGCGTTGACCAACGCGTCGTCCTCGTGGTGGTACTGCCGGCGCTCCGAGTGCCCGACCACCACGTAGCTGCAGCCCAGCTTGGCCAGCATCGGCCCGGAGACGTCCCCGGTGTACGCACCGGACTGGAACGGCGACAGGTCCTGCCCGCCGTAGCCGATCAGCAGCTTGTCGCCGTCCACCGCGGTCTGCACGGTACGCAGGTCGGTGAAGGGCGGCAGCACCACGCACTCGACGTCGGCGAGCTGCTTCTCGGTCAGGCTCGCGGCCAGCTTCTGCACCAGCAGGTTGGCCTCGAGGTGGTTCAGGTTCATCTTCCAGTTGCCGGCCATCAGCGGCCGGCGGGTGGTGCTCGCCATTCAGTTCTCCAGGGCCGCGATGCCGGGGAGGGTCTTGCCCTCCAGGTATTCCAGGGAGGCGCCACCGCCGGTGGAGATATGCCCGAACGACGACTCGTCCAGGCCCAGGGCGCGCACCGCCGCGGCGGAGTCACCGCCACCGACCACGCTGAACGCGTCCGCCTTGGTGATCGCCTCGGCGACCCCCCGGGTGCCGGCCGCGAACGCCGGCATCTCGAACACGCCCATCGGGCCGTTCCAGAAGATCGTCTTCGCCTGGGACAGCGCCGCCGCGAAGCCGGCCACCGTCTCCGGGCCGATGTCCAGGCCCAGCCGGTGACTCGGGATGCCGTCGGCGGGCACCGTGTCGTGCGCGGCGTCCGGGGCGAAGGCGTCGGCCGCCACCACGTCGACCGGGAGCATGATCTTGCCGGGCGCCCGCTCCATCAGGTTGCGGCAGGTCTCGACCATCTCCTTCTCCAGCAGCGAGGTGCCCACCTCGTGGCCCTGAGCCTTGAGGAAGGTGAAGCACATCCCGCCGCCGATGAGCAGCCGGTCGACCGTGGGCAGCAGCGCCTCGATCACGGCCAGCTTGTCGGAGACCTTCGAGCCGCCCAGCACCACCACGTACGGCCGCTCCGGCTCACCGGTGAGCCGGCTGAGCACCTCCACCTCGCGCAGCACGAGGCGGCCGGCGACGTGCGGCAGCCGCGCCGGCACGTCGTGCACGCTGGCGTGCTTGCGGTGCACGGCGCCGAAGGCGTCGTCCACGTACGCGTCGCCCAGGGCGGCGAGCTGGTCGGCGAAGGCGCCCCGCTCGGCGTCGTCCTTGCTGGTCTCGCCCTTGTTGAACCGCAGGTTCTCCAGCAGGGCGACCTGGCCGTCGGCCAGCCCCTCCACGCATGCCCGGGCGGAGTCGCCGACGGTGTCCTCGGCGAAGCGCACCGGGGCGCCGAGCAGCTCACCGAGCCGCCCGGCGACCGGGCGGAGGCTGAACTGCGGGTCCGGCGCGCCCTTCGGGCGGCCCAGGTGCGAGCAGACCACCACCTTGGCGCCGGCCTGCACCAGCGCGCTGAGCGTCGGCAGGACGGCCCGGATCCGGCCGTCGTCGGTGATCTCACCGGTCTGCTTGTCGAGCGGGACGTTCAGGTCGGCGCGCACCAGCACACGCCGACCCGACACCCCCTCGGCGAGCAGGTCGTCGAGGTTACGAATCGTCACAGCGACGAACCCACCAGCTTGGCCAGGTCCACCAGGCGGTTCGAGTAGCCCCACTCGTTGTCGTACCAGCCGACGACCTTGACCTGGTTGCCGATCACCTTGGTCAGCGGCGCGTCGAAGATGCACGACGCCGGGTCGGTGACGATGTCGGCGGACACGATCGGGTCCTCGTTGTAGACCAGGATGCCCCGCAGCGGGCCCTCGGCGGCGGCCTTCAGCGCGGCGTTGACCTCGTCCACCGTGGTCTCCCGGCCGACCTCGACGGTCAGGTCGGTGGCCGAGCCGGTCGGGATCGGCACCCGCAGCGCGTATCCGTCCAGCTTGCCCTTCAGGTCCGGCAGCACCAGGCCGATCGCCTTCGCCGCACCGGTCGAGGTCGGCACGATGTTCAGCGCGGCGGCCCGGGCCCGGCGCAGGTCCTTGTGCGGCGCGTCCTGCAGGTTCTGGTCCTGGGTGTACGCGTGGATGGTGGTCATCAGACCCTTGGTGATGCCGAAGGTGTCGTGCAGCACCTTGGCCATCGGCGCCAGGCAGTTGGTGGTGCAGGAGGCGTTGGAGATGATGGTGTGCTTGGCCGGGTCGTACTCGTCCTGGTTCACGCCCATGACGACCGTGACGTCCTCGTTCTTCGCCGGCGCGGAGATGATGACCTTCTTGGCCCCGCCGTCGATGTGCGCCTTGGCCTTGGTCGCGTCGGTGAAGAAGCCGGTGGACTCGATCACGACGTCGGCGCCGACCTCGCCCCACGGCAGCTTGGCCGGGTCCTTCTCGGCGTACGCCTTGATGCTCTTGCCGCCCACGGTGATCTCGTCGGCGGTGGCCTTGACCTCGTGCGGGAGGCGGCCCAGGATGCTGTCGTACTTGACAAGGTGGGCGAGCGTCGCGTTGTCGGTCAGGTCGTTCACCGCCACGACCTCGATGTCGGCGCCGGACGCCAGCACTGCCCGGAAGAAGTTACGCCCGATCCGGCCGAAGCCGTTGATGCCAACCCGGATGGTCACAGGTCCCATCTCCTCGCGTTCTGGTCCGCCGGCGTCAGACCCGGGCCGGCGAAATGGTGTGCGCCGACCGTTGGAGCCGGCCGTTGACGGTTCATCTCGGCCACCCCGCCGCGGTCCGGAAGGACCTGACCGCCCGAGGCGGTGAGCACGGCGAGGAGTGCCTGTGCCGGCCCCCTTGCCGTACGTCGTGACCCTATCCGAGCGCGGGGGTCCGCGCTGCGCCGGGGCAAGATCCGGTACGCCCCGGCCCGCCCGGCCACGGCCCCGCGCCGCGCTCGGTCAGTTCCGCCGGCCACCACCGTCCTATCAGACCACGAGCATGTCCGGCGTGACTGCCGCTTCCGTATCGGGGATGCCCAGGTCGCGGGCCCGCTTGTCGGCCAGCGCGAGCAGCCGGCGGATCCGGCCGGCGATGGCGTCCTTGGTCAGCGGCGGGTCGGCCAGCGCCCCCAGCTCCTCCAGCGACGCCTGCCGGTGCTCCAGGCGCAGCCGGCCGGCGTCGGTCAGGTGGTTGGGCGCCTCGTCGGCCAGGATCTCCAACGCCCGGGTGACCCGGGCGGCGGCGGCCACCGCGGCGCGGGCCGAGCGACGCAGGTTGGCGTCGTCGAAGTTGGCCAGCCGGTTGGCGGTGGCCCGCACCTCCCGGCGCACCCGGCGCTCCTCCCAGGCCAGCACGCTGGAGTGGGCGCCGATCCGGGTGAGCAGCGCGGCGATCGCGTCGCCGTCCTTCACCACCACCCGGTCCACCCCGCGGACCTCGCGGTTCTTGGCGGTGATGCCGATCCGCCGGGCCGCGCCGACCAGGGCCAGCGCGGACTCCGGACCGGGGCAGGTGATCTCCAGCGCGCTGGAGCGGCCCGGCTCGGTCAGCGAGCCGTGCGCCATGAACGCGCCCCGCCACGCGGAGACCGCGCAGCAGACATTGGCCGCCACCACATGCGGCGGCAGGCCGCGGACCGGCCGGCCGCGGACGTCGAGCAGGCCCGTCTGCCGGGCGAGCGCCTCACCGTCCTTGACCACCCGGACGATGAAGTGGCTGCCCTTGCGCAGGCCGCCGGAGGCCAGCACGTGGATCTCGCTGGGATAGCCGTACACCTCGGCGATCTCCCGGCGCAGCCGCCGGGCCACCGCGCCGGTGTCGAGTTCCGCCTCGACGACCACCCGGCCGGATACGATGTGCAGGCCCCCCGCGAACCGCAGCAGGGCGGCCATCTCCGCGCGTCGGCAGCACGGCTTGGGCACGTCGACCCGGCTCAGCTCGTCCTTGACCGCAGCTGTCATCGCCATTCTGCGCCCCCTCACGGTCCGGTAGCGGCGTGTCGCCGGTGATTACGTACGTGCTTAACGATCGGCGCCCAGGACAGGCACCAGTGCGGCGCCCAGTGCGGCCGGATCGTGTCGGGGCGTGCCGTCGGCGACGGCGAGCGGGGCGAGGAGCAGGCGGGCACCCAGCGATTCTGCCGCACGTTCGACGGGCTCCGGGTCACCCACCGCCTTGCCGTCGGCCAGGACCAGGTCGGCCTTGAGCTCGGGCAGGTACCAGTGCAACGCCGCCAGGTGGTCGGCGACCGACAGCCCGAGCGTCTCCTTCTCGGCCGCCAGGTTCAGCGTGACCAGGCGCCGGGCCGGGCTGTCCACGATCGCGGCGGCCAGCCCGGGCACCAGCAGGTGCGGCAGCACGCTGGTGTACCAACTGCCCGGCCCGAAGATCAGCCAGTCCGCCGCACCGGTCGCCGCAACCGCCTCCGCGCAGGCGGCCGGCGCGTCCGGGGTGAGTCGCAGCGACTCGACCCGGCCGCCGGTCACCGCGACCTGGTGCTGGCCGCGCAGGGTGCGCACCTGGTGCGGGTACGCCGGGTCGGCGCCGCGCACCAACGCCTCGATGTCCACCGGGTGCGGGGACATCGGCAGCACCCGGCCCACCGCGCCGAGCATGGCGCCGGCCTGCTCCAGCGCGGCGACCGGGTCGCCCAACTGCTCCATCAGCCCGCACAGCACCAGGTTGCCCACCGCGTGCCCGGCCAGCCCGTCGGCGGAACCGCCGGCCGCGGCGAACCGGTGCTGGAACAGCCCGGCGCTGCGGCGGGTCGCCGGGGCGTCACCGGCCAGCGCGACCAGCGCCTGCCGCAGGTCACCCGGGGGCAGGCCGCCCCGCTCGGCGCGCAGCCGGCCGCTGGAACCGCCGTCGTCGCCCACGGTCACCACCGCGGTGATGTCCAGGTCGAGTTGCGGGGTGCAGTGCCGCAGCGCCCGCAGGGACGCCGACAGGCCGTGCCCGCCGCCGAAGGCCACCACCCTGACCGTCATTCCCGCCCCAGGTCCCGGTGCTGCGCGTTGGCGGCGATGTCGGCGTGCCGCAGCCGCGCGGCGAGTTCCTCGGTGATCGCCACACTGCGGTGCTTGCCGCCGGTGCACCCCACCGCCACCGTCAGGTAACGCTTACCCTCGCGCTCGAACCCGGCGGTGGTCGCGTTCACCAGCTCGGCGTACGCGGCGACGAACTCGTCGGCGCCCTCCTGGCCCAGCACGTACGCGCTGACCGCCTCCTCCCGCCCGGTGTGCTCCCGCAACTCGGGCACCCAGTACGGGTTGGGCAGGAACCGGGCGTCGAGGACGAAGTCCGCGTCCGGCGGCAGGCCGTACTTAAAACCGAACGACAGCACGGTGACCCGCAGCCGGCGGGCCTCCTCGCCGCCGAAGAGCTCCTCCACCCGGCGCCGGAGCTGGTTGACGTTCAGGTGGCTGGTGTCGATGATCACGTCAGCCTGGTCCCGCGCCTCCTCCAGCAGCGCCCGCTCCACGGCGATGCCGTCGGCCAGCCGGCCGTCGCCCTGCAACGGGTGCGACCGGCGGACGCTCTCGAAGCGCCGGATCAGCACCTCGTCGTCGGCGTCGACGAACACCACCCGCGGGTGGAAGCCCCGGTCCTTGAGCTCGCGGATCGCGCCGGCCAGGTCGGTGGAGAAGGCCCTCGACCGCACGTCCAGCACCATCGCGGTACGCCGGGCCGCACCGCCGGCCTTGAGCGCCAGCTCGGCCATGTCCAGCATCAGCGCCTGGGGCAGGTTGTCCACCACGTAGAAGCCGACGTTCTCCAGCGCCCGGGCCACGGTGCTGCGCCCGCCGCCGGAGAGGCCGGTCACCACCACCAGGGAGGTCTCCCCCTCCCCCGGCGCCAGCTCACCGGTCACCGGCGCGCCCGCGTTCGAAACCGCCCCGTGCACCCCCGGCTCGGCCGGCAGGTCGCCCGCTGTCCGGTTCTGAGCAGTTTCCGCCTCGCTCAACCCACTACCCCTTACCCGTGACGTCCCGGCCGGTTTCCGGCCGCGCGTGGTCGAACAGCGACTCTATCCTTCGCGGGCCCGTCGGTCCGGCACCCCCGCGGAGCGGTCCCCACCCCTGGGCAAGCGTGCGGCGCCGCCCGAGCATTCCCGGATCACGGACAGGAGGGCCGGTACGGGATGCCGGGGAGACGCTGGGCCCACTCCCGCTCGTCGAGACCGGTGCCGAGGATCCGGCAGGCCCGACCGATCGGGTCGGTGGAGATGCCCGGCAGGTCGCCGAGGTCCCAGAGGAGGAAAGTCCAGTCCCGGCTGCTCCAGGTGGCCATGGTCCGCCCGTCCGGGGAGAGCCGGACGTGGGCGGCGTTCGAGTGCTCGCGCAGCTCGGCGACCGCCACGGGCTCGCCCCGGTCCCGGACGTCCCACAGGACCACCCGGCCGTCGGTGTCCGCGCCGGCGAGCAGGGTGTTGCTCGGATGCCAGTCCAGCCCGGTCATCCGATCGGAGTCGACCGGCACCGACGCCACCGGGCCGGGTCCGCTCCCACCGGCGGCGTCCCACAGACCGAGGACGGAGGTGTTGTCGTCCGGCCAGCCGGTGGCGGCGAGCGTCCGTCCCGACCGGTCGAAGGCGCCCCCGAGGATGCGCGTCTGGTCCGACATCCCGGCCGGCCGCACCGGCTCCGCCGCCTCGTCGCCGTCCGCCGGTGCGGGCACCGGCCAGACCTGCCCGTCGGTGAGCAGCGCGAGATCACCCCCGGGGCTCACCGCGTTCCCGTCCCCGCCGCCGTGGACGGCGACGGTCCGGACCGGGACCGGCGCCGTCACGTCCCAGACGGTCAGCAGCCCGCTGGCGCCGACGAACAACAGCCGCCGACCGGCCCGTTCCCGCAGCGCCAGGAACGCGACGTGGTCGCCGGCCGGGACGGTCGCGGTACGCCGGGGTTGGCGCCGGTCCCGGACGTCCCAGAGCAGCACCTGCCCGTCCGCCTCGGTGGGGCCGGGCGTGGCGACGGTGGCACCGTCCGGCGAGACGGCGAGCGGGCTCAGGCCACCGACGCCGTCCGCCCCGGAGTCGGGCAGGCGCACCGGCCGGGCCGGACGCGACCGGTCCGCCACGTCCCACAGCGTCACGCCCCGGCCGTAGTTGGCCACCACGAGCGTCCCGCCGTCGGGGCTGAACTCGGCGGCCCCGACGCCGGTGCCCTCGCTGCGGTACACCACGGTCGGCTGGCGCGGCGGTTGCACCGACCACCGCGCAAGTCGGCCCTGCGCGTCCACCGTGGTGAACGTCCGGCCGTCCCGGCTGAACACGACGGCCGGCACCTCGGCCCGCCGACCGCCGACCGCCGTCACCCGGCCCGGCCGAGCCGGGTCGGCCACGTCCCACAGCACGGTCTGATCGTCGTCGAGGCCGGTGGCGAAGTGCCGGCCGTCCGGACTGAACTCGAAGCTCCCGATGTCCGCGGACTTCGCATCGACCCGGCCGGCGAGCCGCGGCCGGGCCGGCGTCGACACGTCCCAGAGCGCCACGCTGCGGTTGTCGGCGGCGGCGATCATCCGGCCGCCCGGGTGGAACCGGAAACGGCCGCCGAAGTAGCGGAACTTGTTCAGCCGGCGAGGCCTGGTCGGCTGGCCGACGTCCCAGAGGGTCACCCCGGAGTCCTGGATCAGGTTCTCCGGGGTGGGTGGATCGCGGCGCCACTTCATCAGCCCCGATCCGGTCGCCAGCAGCCGGCCGTCCGGGCTGAACCACACCTCGTCGGAGCGTTCGTCGGCCGGCCGGACGCTCAGCCGACGAGGCCGGGCCGGGCCCTGGACGTCCCAGAGAGTCAGGTCGTCCGCCGCACCCCGGTCGATCGTCGTCGCCATGGTGCGACCGTCCGGGGTGAAGGCGACACCGGAAACACCCCGCGACCCGGGCAGCTCGACCAGCGCCGGGGGGCCGTCCGGCCCCACGACCGCGCCGAACCACAGCGGGCCGTCGTCGGTGACGACCGCCAGTGCCCGGTTGTCCGGGCTGAACGTGACGTTGGTGGCCGCGCCACCCACCGGCAGGTCGGCGACCTTCCGGGGCCGCGCCAGGTCGGTCACCTCCCACAGCGCCACCGGGCCACCCACCGTGTCGGCCAGGACCGCCAGCCACCGCCGGTCCGGGCTGAACACCGCGCCATCCACCTTCCCCAGGGGGGAGGGCTCCGGCCCGGCGCCGTCGAACCGGGTCTGCCGTAGCGTCTCCAGCAGCCCGCCGCGGGTCTGCGGAGCCGGGCTGGCCACGAGGGCCGCCAGGCCCAGACGCAGCGCGTCCCGCGGATCGTTGGCCCGCTTGCCCGCCGCCTCACCGAGCGCTGCCCGCAGCACCGCCAGCCGCCGCTGCTCGTCGGCGGTGGCACTCGCCGCCTGCGCCCGCGCACGGCCGTCGGCGGCGTTGCCGTACTGCGCCCCGGCGACCACCACGCCGACGCTGGCCAGCACCGCCAGCACGGTCATCGCGGCCAGGGCACGCCGGCGGAACCGGGCCACCCGACGCTCCCGCAGCAGCGCGTCCCGCTCGCGGCGGGCCGACTCGTCCAGGAACTCGGCGGCCACCGCGCTGAGCTGCCGGTCGGTGCCGACCGTCCAGGCGCGGGCGGTCTCCAGCCGGGCACCCCGGTAGAGGGCGCCGACGTCCCGCCCGTCCCGGTCCCAGCCGGCAGCGGCCTCCTCCAGCCGCTGCCGGGTCAGGTCGTCGGCGCGTTCCTCGCTGATCCACCGGCACAGCCGGGGCCAGTGCCGGATCAGCGCCTCGTGGGTGATCTCCACCGTCTCCCGGCTCTGGGTGAGCAGGCGGCGCTCGGTGAAGGCGGCCATCACCACCTCGGCCGCCGCCGGGTCGGCGCCGCGTTCGATCAGGTCCGCGCGGGGCAGCCGCCGCCGGGTGTCCTCGGTGTCCTCGCTGATCCGCACCAGGCGCAGGAACATCGTCCGGGCCATCCGTCGGGCGTCCGGCGCCAGCCGGTCGTACACGCCTTCGGCGGTGCGGGCGACGGCGTCCCGGATGCCGCCGGTGGCCAGGTAGCCAGCCACGGTGAGGATGCTGCCGTGCCGTTCCTGCCAGCAGGCCCGCAAGGCGTGCGCCAGCAGCGGAAGCCGGCCCGCGTCGTACCCGGTATCCGGCTCGTCGGCGCCGGCGTCGCCGAGCGCGCCCAGGTCGCGCAGCAGCAGCTCGGTGAGGCCCGGCTCGACGTCCAGCCCGGCGCGCAACGCCGGGTTGACGATCGCCTCGCGCAGCTCCGCCGTGGTCATCGGACCGATGATCACCTGCCCCTCTTGCAACGCGGCGCTCAGCCGGGGCTCGGCCATGGCGGCGGCGTAGAAGTCGGCGCGGATCCCGTGCACGACCAGCGCCAGCGGCGGCTCGCCGCCGGTACCCGGCTCCGCCAGGGCGGCGAGCACCTCGAGGAAGCACCGCCGCGCGGTGATGTCGGCGCCGAGGGTGAACAGCTCTTCCACCTGATCGACCACGACGAGCAGGCGTAACCCCGGGTGGGGAGCGGCATCGGCCGGCAACGCCGCGCGGACCAGGTCGACCACGGCGGCCGGGCCGGCCGCCATCGCCCGGGAGACCTCCGCCCGCGCGGCGCCGGTCAGCTCGGCGAGCTGGGTGGTCAGCTCACCCACCGGGTCGGCCGTGGGGGTGAGCACCAGGTAACGCCAGTGCCGGGAACCGGGCAGCGCGCCCCGGGCCAGCGCGGGCAGCAGCCCGGCCCGCAGCAACGAGGACTTCCCGGCGCCGGAGGCCGCCACCACCGCCAGCGCTCCCCCGGCCCGCCGCCGCTCGTCCAGCCGGTCGACCAGCCGGTGGGTCACCCGGTCGCGGCCGAAGAACCAGGCCGCCTGGTCGACGTCGAAGGCCTCCATGCCCGGGTACGGGCACTCGTCGGCGACCGGGCCACCCTCGGCCCGCCGGACGCCACCCGAACTGAAGTGCAGGTGCTGGTCCCGACCGGCCTGGTAGATCACACCGGAGCCGGAGGCGTGGGCCTCCAGGCGTACCTGGCCGTCCCCCGCGCCCGGGTCCACCTGCCGCCTCCCGTTCCCGTGCCCGTCGACCGGTCCGCGCCGCGGCGCGGCGCACGAACCGTACGTGATGATGCCATCCACTCATGGCGATCGGGTGCCCGTGCGGGCGCCGGGGCGGGCGGCTGCTGCGCCGCGCTCGCCGCGGCCGGGTGTCGTCGGGGGAAGCTCGTACACTGCCCGAATGGTCTCCCCCACCACCGAGCAACGGACCGAGGACGCGGCCGGGGTGCTGCGCCGGATCTTCGGCTACGACGCGTTCCGCGGCTTCCAGCGGGAGGTCATCGACCACGTGGTCGACGGCGGGGACGCCCTCGTGCTGATGCCCACCGGCGGCGGCAAGTCGCTGTGCTACCAGATCCCGGCGCTGGTCCGCGACGGCGTGGCGGTGGTGATCTCGCCGCTGATCGCGCTGATGCAGGACCAGGTCGACGCGCTCACCGCGGTCGGCGTACGCGCCGGCTTCCTCAACTCGACGCAGGACCTCGACGCCCGGCGGCAGGTCGAGCGGGCGTACCTCGACAACGAGCTGGACCTGCTCTACCTGGCACCGGAGGCGCTGGGCACCCGGTCCACGCTGCACCTGCTCGACCGCGGCGCGATCGCGCTGTTCGCCATCGACGAGGCGCACTGTGTGGCCCAGTGGGGTCACGACTTCCGCCCCGACTACCTGGCGCTGTCGATGCTGCACGAGCGGTGGCCGAAGGTGCCCCGGATCGCGCTGACCGCCACCGCGACCACCGCCACCCGCACCGAGATCGCCACCCGGCTCGACCTCACCGGCGCGCGGCACTTCGTGGCCAGCTTCGACCGGCCCAACATCCAGTACCGCATCGTGCCCAAGCGCGAGCCGCGCAAGCAGTTGCTGAGCCTGCTGCGCGACGAGCACCCGGGCGACGCCGGCATCGTCTACTGCCTGTCCCGCGCCTCGGTGGAGAAGACCGCCGAGTTCCTGGTGGCCAACGGCGTCCCCGCGTTGCCCTACCACGCCGGCCTCGACGCGGCGACCCGGTCGGCCAACCAGCAGCGGTTCCTGCGCGAGGACGGGCTGGTCATGGTGGCGACCATCGCCTTCGGGATGGGCATCGACAAGCCCGACGTACGCTTCGTCGCCCACCTCGACCTGCCCAAGTCGGTGGAGGGCTACTACCAGGAGACCGGTCGGGCCGGGCGGGACGGGCTGCCGTCCACCGCCTGGCTCGCGTACGGGCTGCAGGACGTGGTGCAGCAGCGAAAGATGATCGAGACGTCGGACGGGGACCTGGCCCGGCGCCGCTCGCTCGCCGCCCACCTCGACGCGATGCTGGCGCTCTGCGAGACGATCCGCTGCCGCCGGGCGCAACTCCTGGAATACTTCGGCGAGCCGGCGGCCGGCCCGTGCGGCAACTGCGACACCTGCCTGGAGCCGCCGGAGTCCTGGGACGGCACGGTGCCCGCGCAGAAGTTGCTCTCCACGGTCTACCGGCTGGACCGGGAACGCAACCAGCGGTTCGGCGCCGGGCACTGCGTCGACATCCTGCTCGGCAAGCAGACCGACAAGATCACCCAGCACGGCCACGACGCGCTCTCCACCTTCGGCATCGGCGGCGAGCTGAGCGAGGCCGAGTGGCGGGGGGTGGTCCGGCAGCTGCTGGCCGAGGGCCTGCTGGCGGTCGAGGGCGACTACGGCACCCTCGCCCTGACCGAGGCCAGCGCGGAGGTGCTGGGCCGGCGCCGGACGGTGATGATGCGCCGGGAACCGGAGCGCGCCGGCCGCGCCGCGCGGTCCCGGGCGTCGGCGGCCCCGGCCGCCGAGCTGCCCCCGGCGGCGGCCCCGCTCTTCGAGCGGCTCCGCGCCTGGCGGGCGGCCACGGCCAAGGAGCAGGGGGTGCCGGCGTACGTCATCTTCCACGACGCCACCCTGCGCCAGATCGCCACCGAGGCGCCCACCTCGCTGGCCGAGCTGTCCCGGATCAGCGGCGTCGGCGAGAACAAGCTGGCCAAGTACGGCGAGCCGATCCTCGCCGTACTGGCCGAGGATTAGCCACCCGGCAACGAAAAGGGCCCGACCCCTGGTGGGGTCGGGCCCTTTCGCGTTGTCGACCTCGGTCAGTTGGTGGCGTAGCCGCGGGTGGCGATCCAGTCGGCGAGGTTGTCGACGCTCATCCGGTAGGAAGCCATGTTCGGGTCGGCGGAGTCGGCGATGGTGACCGTCTTGCCGCCGTCGCGGTAGCCGATGACGCTGATGTAGTGGCCGCCCTCGAAGCTGTGGGTGTTGCCGTCGGTGTCGGTGGCGGTGCCGGCGATGTTGGCGACCACCGCACGCCCGTTGTCGACGGTGCGCACGATGTCGGCGCGCAGCTTGTCGGTCTGCTTGTCGTCGGCCTTGCGGTCGCGGATCTCAACCGACTTGTAGACGTCCTTGCCGGTCTCCTTGTTCAGGACCGGGGTGATGTCGTTGATGGAGTCGGTGCCGGCCTCGGTGGTACGCATCTCCTTGGCCATGGCGTCCATGTCGATGTTCTTGCCCTGCACGGACAGGGCGTTACGGGCGGCGGCGGGGCCGCAGTAGTAGAAGTTCGGCTGCGCCTCGTAGCGCACGCCCAGCTCCCGCTCGCCACTGCTCTTGCGGTCGGCCTGGACCTGGGCCGCGGGCTTGGCCTCCGCGGCGTGTGCGGCGATGGCGGGACCGGCGATACCGCCGGCGGTGGCGGCGATGCCGGCGATGGTCAGGGCGCTCTTGCGGATCAGATCGGTACGCATGTGCGACTCCTCTGCTTCGGGGGGCACGCGACGGCGCCGCAGGGAAAGGTCTTCGGGGTGGGCGGCCCGGCGATCTGGTGGCCTGCTCGGGTGGCCCGGGGGTGTAACGACGACCGGCGGCGGACCATTCCACACCCCCGCCTGAGGGGGCCGGGGTCGGGTTGCCGCGCGGTGAGCCATGTCCAACGCCCCCGATCCCGCACCGATTCCACCCCCACGGTGACCCCGACCACCCCCACCGACCCGGAGAACCGGACATCCGACCCCAACCGCCCCGAACGGGACCACGCCGGGCCGGGCGGTGGCGGTCGACGTCGAACCGACCGCGCCCCTCGCCGCCGGCCGCGCCCCTCGCCGCCGCCCGCGCGCCTCGCCGCCGACCTGCCGCCGCCCGCGCTGCCGGAAGAGCCCGCCGCCCCGACCCCGGAGGCTGCCCACGGCCCTTCGCGGCTCCGCGCGCCCCTCGCGGCCCACGCGCGCCCCTCGCGGCCCACGCGCGCCCCTCGCCGCTCCGCGCACCCCTCGCGGCCCCCGCCCCCTCGCCCCCTCGCGGCCCCCCGCGCCCCTCGCGGCTCCCGGCACCCTTCGCGGCTCCCCGCGTTGACCATGGGGTTTTGGTAGAAAGCCGACATTCCCCCCGCGAGCTCCACCATTGAGAGGGGAAGCTGGGGAGGGCCGGGCCGGTCGATCAAGGGGGAATGGTGACGCTGGGTGACAGGACGCCCGGCGGTGACGCCGGTGACCCTGATACCTCTGAGGCATTTTGATACCTGAGAGGTATCACGCTCATTTCCCAACACGACCGCCAGCCGACACGACTCGCGAGCCGACACGCAGGACGCCATGGGCCACGCCGACCGCGCGGACCACCCGCCGCTGACTCGCCAGCCGAAACGCGATTCGGCCGCCGACAGTGACCCGACCCGGCGTCACACCGGGCTGGTACCCAGGGACCGGCCATCAGGCGGCGGTCCCACCGAACGGCCAGGAAGACGAGTGGAGGGTCGCCAGCACGTCGGGGAGCCGCGCGGCCAGGAAGGCGAAGGGCCAGGAAGGCGAACGGCCAGGAAGGCGAACGGCCAGGAAGGCGAACGGCCAGGAAAGCGAACGGTCAGGACGAGGCCGACGGGGTCGGGCTGGCGTCGGCCTCCAGCGCGGCGAGGATGGCCTCCGCGGTCCGCTTCCCCACCCCGGGCACCTCGGTGATCTCCTCGACGGTGGCGGCGGAGAGCCGCTTGAGCGAGCCGAAGTGCCGCAGCAGCGCCTTACGGCGTACCTCGCCGAGGCCGGGGATGTTGTCGAGCGCGGAGGAGGTCATCCGCTTGGAGCGCCGCTGGCGGTGGAAGGTGATGGCGAAGCGGTGCGCCTCGTCGCGTACCCGTTGCAGCAGGTAGAGCGCCTCCGAGGTGCGCGGCAGGATGACCGGAAACTCGTCGTCGGGCAGCCAGACCTCCTCCAGCCGCTTGGCCAGCCCGCAGAGCGCCACGTCGTCGATGCCCAGCTCGGCCAGGGCCTGCGCGGCCGCCGCCACCTGCGGCGCGCCGCCGTCCACCACCACCAGCTGCGGCGGGTACGCGAACTTGCGCGGCCGCCCGGTGGTGGGGTCGACGAGGGCGCCGAACCGCGGCTCGTCAGACACGAACGGGGCGGCGTCCTCGACGCCCGGCCGGTCCGGGTCGCCGGCGGTCTCCTCGCCGACCTCCCCGGTCTCGGCCCGGGCGTCGAGGTAGCGGGCGAACCGCCGGCGCAGCACCTCGGACATCGCGGAGAGGTCGTCGGTGGCGCCCCGGACGATGAACCGCCGGTACTCGCTCTTGCGGGGCAGCCCGTCCTCGAAGACGACCATGCTGGCCACCACGTCGGTGCCCTGGATCTGGGACACGTCGAAGCATTCGATGCGCAGCGGGGTGGTCCGCATGGCGAGCGCGTCGGCGATCTCGTCGAGTGCCCTGCTGCGCGTGGTCAGGTCGCCGGCGCGCTTAAGCTTGTGCCGGGTGAGCGCGTCCTTGGCGTTGCGCTCCACGGTCTCCATCAGGGAGCGCTTGTCGCCGCGCTGCGGCACCCGCAGCGAAACCCGGCTGCCGCGGCGGGTGGAGAGCCAGTCGGCGAGCGCGTCGACGTCGCCCGGCAGCTCGGGGACCAGCAACTCGCGGGGCACGTCGGCCTCGCCCTGCTCGCCGCCGTACACCTGGGTGCAGAAGTGGTGGACCAGGTCGCCGGTGGTCACGTCCTCGGTCTTCTCCACCACCCAGCCGCGCTGGCCGCGGACCCGGCCGCCCCGGACGTGGAAGACCTGGACGGCGGCCTCCAGGGGATCGTCGGCGAAGGCCACCACGTCGGCGTCGGTGCCGTCGCCCAGCACCACGGTCTGCTTCTCCATCGCCCGGCGCAGCGCGGCCACGTCGTCGCGCAGCCGGGCCGCCCGCTCGAACTCCAACCCCTCGCTGGCCCGCAGCATCTCGCGTTCGAGTTGCCGGACCATGGCGTCGGTGCGGCCGGCCATGAAGTCGCAGAAGCCGTCGACGATCTCCCGGTGCCGCTCGGCGGAGACGCTGCCGACGCAGGGCGCCGAACACTTGCCGATGTACCCGAGCAGGCAGGGGCGGCCGACCTGGCCGGCCCGCTTGAACACGCCGGAGGAGCAGGTCCGGGCCGGGAAGACCCGCAGCAGCAGGTCGAGGGTCTCGCGGATCGCCCAGGCGTGCGAGTACGGCCCGAAGTAGCGCACGCCCTTGCGTTTGGCGCCGCGCATCACCTGCAACCGCGGGTATTCCTCGTCGAGGGTCACCGCCAGGTACGGGTACGACTTGTCGTCGCGGTAGCGGACGTTGAACTTCGGGTCGTACTGCTTGATCCAGGTGTATTCCTGCTGGAGCGCCTCGACCTCGGTGGCGACGGTGATCCAGTCCACCGACTCGGCGGTGAAGACCATCTGCCGGGTGCGCTGGTGCAGGTTGACCGGGTCGGCGAAGTAGGAGTTGAGCCGGCTGCGCAGGTTGCGCGCCTTGCCGACGTAGATCACCCGACCGGTGCCGTCGCGGAAGCGGTAGACCCCGGGCGACTCCGGGATCGTGCCGGGCGCGGGACGGTAGGTCGAGGGGTCAGCCACGCGCCAAGCGTAGTCCGCTCCCCCGACACTCCCGCCCGTCACCGCACCGCGCCGCCGGGCGCTCAGGCGAGGGTGATCTGCTCGCCGGTGACCTTGATGTTCTTCGGGGGCAGCGGCTTGGTGGCGGGGCCCTGCTTGACCGAGCCGTCGCTGATCGAGAAGCGGCTGTTGTGGCAGGTGCAGTTGATCGTGCCGCCGTCGACGTTCGACACCGGGCAGCGCTGGTGGGTGCAGATGGGGCTGAAGGCCTTGAACTGACCCGCCGCCGGCTGGGTGATCACCACACCCTTGTCGGCGAAGATCGCGCCGCCGCCGACCGGGATGTCGGTGGTCCGGGCCAGCGGACCGGTGCTGTCCCGGTCACCGCCCTCGGCGTCCCCGGCGCCGGTCGCCCCCGGACCGCCGCTGGTGGGCACGGGGGTCCCCGTGCCCGCGCCGTCGCTGCCGCCGCAGCCGGCCAGCACGACCGCCGCCCCGACCGCGCCGGCCCCCGCCAGCAGGGTCCGGCGCGTCTGCCCAGCCGGCCCGGTCAGCTCCTGATCGTCACCCATGTCGGCCCCTCCTCTGCGCGGCCGCGGCCATGATCCGCGACCCTACCCGTTCATACGCCCCACTCTGCGGTCCGGTTCATACCGGCGCGTCACAGAAGAGGTATTCGCAGGAAACGTGCAGCTTCATGCCGTGTCGGGGCCACGGGACCGGGGCAGGGAGCGCCGCCGCGGTCAGCGCGCGGCGGCCGCCACCTTGCGGGTGGCCCGCGACCGTCCGGTGCCGTTGGCCTTCGCCGCCCGGCCGGTGGCCGCCGCGGCGCCCTTGGCCGCGCCGTCGAGCTTGAGCAGCGGGCGCAGGAACTCGCCGGTGTGGCTCTCGGGCACCTCGGCGACCTCCTCCGGGGTGCCGGTGGCGAGCACGGTGCCGCCCCGGTGGCCGCCCTCCGGACCCATGTCGATGAGCCAGTCGGCGGTCTTGATCACATCGAGGTTGTGCTCGATGGTAATCACCGTGTTGCCCTTGTCGACCAGCCCTTCCAGCACCATCAGCAGCTTGCGGATGTCCTCGAAGTGCAGGCCGGTGGTGGGCTCGTCGAGCACGTAGACCGTCCGGCCGGTGGAACGCTTCTGCAACTCGGAGGCGAGCTTGACGCGCTGCGCCTCACCGCCGGAGAGCGTCGGGGCGGGCTGGCCGAGGCGGACGTACCCGAGGCCGACGTCGACCAGCGTCCGCAGGTGCCGGTGGATGGCCGGGATCGCGGAGAAGAACTCGGCCGCCTCCTCGATCGGCATGTCCAGCACCTCGGCGACGGTCCGGCCCTTGTAGTGCACCTCCAGGGTCTCCCGGTTGTACCGGGCGCCCTTGCACACCTCGCAGGGGACGTACACGTCCGGCAGGAAGTTCATCTCGATCTTGATGGTGCCGTCGCCGGAGCAGGCCTCGCAGCGGCCGCCCTTGACGTTGAACGAGAAGCGGCCCGGACCGTACCCCCGGACCTTGGCCTCGGTGGTCTCGGCGAAGAGCTTGCGGATGTGGTCCCAGACGCCGGTGTAGGTGGCCGGGTTCGACCTGGGCGTGCGCCCGATGGGCGACTGGTCGACGCCGACGACCTTGTCCACGTGCTCCAGCCCGCTGACCCGGGTGTGCCGGCCCGGCACCAGCCGGGCGCCGTTGATCTGGTTGGCGAGCACGGCGTGCAGGATGTCGTTGACCAGGGTCGACTTGCCGGAGCCGCTGACCCCGGTGACCGCGATGAGCTGGCCCAGCGGGAAGCTCACCGTGAGGTTGCGCAGGTTGTGCTCGCGCGCCCCGTGCACCACCAGCTCCCGGCCCGGGGTCTGCGGCCGCCGCACCGGCGGCGTCGGGATCTCCTTGCGGCCGGCCAGGTACGCCCCGGTGACCGACTCCGGGTTCTCCAGCAGCGCCGGCACCGAGCCGCTGTGCACGATCCGGCCGCCGTGCTCGCCCGCGCCCGGACCGATGTCGACGATCCAGTCGGCGGTGCGGATGGTGTCCTCGTCGTGCTCGACCACGATCAGCGTGTTTCCCAGCCCGCGCAGCCGGACCAGCGTCTCGATCAGCCGGTGGTTGTCCCGCTGGTGCAGGCCGATGGAGGGCTCGTCCAGCACGTACAGCACACCGACCAGGCCCGAGCCGATCTGGGTGGCCAGCCGGATGCGCTGCGCCTCACCGCCGGAGAGGGTGCCGGCGGGCCGGTCGAGGGAGAGGTAGTCCAGCCCGACGTCGAGCAGGAACCGCAGCCGGGCGTTGATCTCCTTGAGCACCCGCTCGGCGATCATCTTCTGCCGGTCGGTGAGCTCGATGCCCGCGAGCAGGTCGGCCGCCTCGCCGACGGAGAGGTTGCAAACCTCGGCGATGCTCCGGCCGGCCAGGGTCACCGCCAGCACCTCGGGCTTGAGCCGCGCGCCACCGCAGGCGGCGCAGGGCACGTCCCGCATGTAGCCCTCGTACTTGTCCCTGGACCACTCGCTCTCGGTGTCCGCGTGTCGGCGCTCGATCCACTGCACCACGCCCTCGAAGCCGGTGTAGTAGGACCGCTCGCGGCCGTACTTGTTGCGGTACCGCACGTGCACCTGGTCGTCGGAGCCGTGCAGGATCGTCTTCTGCGCCCGGGACGGCAGCTTGCGCCACGGGGTGTCGATGTCGAAGTGCTCGGCCGCGCCGAGCGCCTCCAGCAGGCGCAGGAAGTATTCCAGGTTGTGCCCGGTCGACCAGGGCTGGATCGCGCCGTCGCGCAGGGTGCGCTCCGGGTCCGGGATGACCAGCTCCGGGTCGACCTCCTTCTTGGTGCCCAGGCCGGTGCACTCGGGGCAGGCGCCGTACGGGGCGTTGAAGGAGAAGACCCGGGGCTCCAGGTCCTCGATGGCGAGCGGGTGGTCGTTCGGGCAGGCCAGGTGCTCGGAGTAGCGGCGCTCGCGGCCCGGGTCGTCCTCGGCGAGGTCGACGAAGTCGAGCAGCACGATCCCGCCGGAGAGCCCCAGCGCCGCCTCGACCGAGTCGGTCAGCCGCTGCTTGGCGCTCGGCTTGACGGTGAGCCGGTCGATCACCACCTCGATGGTGTGCTTCTCCTGCTTCTTGAGCTTGGGCGGCTCGGTCAGCGGGTGCACCACGCCGTCGACCCGGGCCCGGGCGTAACCCTTGCCCTGGAGCTCGGCGAAGAGGTCGACGTACTCGCCCTTGCGGCCGCGCACCACCGGGGCCAGCACCATGAACCGGGTGCCCTCGGCCATGGCGAGCACCCGGTCGACGATCTGCTGCGGGCTCTGCTTGGAGATCCGCTCGCCGCAGACCGGGCAGTGCGGCTCGCCGACGCGGGCGAAGAGCAGCCGGAGGTAGTCGTAGACCTCGGTGATGGTGCCGACCGTGGAGCGCGGGTTGCGCGAGGTGGACTTCTGGTCGATGGAGACCGCCGGGCTCAGGCCCTCGATGAAGTCGACGTCGGGCTTGTCCATCTGGCCGAGGAACTGCCGGGCGTACGACGACAGCGACTCCACGTAGCGGCGCTGCCCCTCGGCGAAGATGGTGTCGAAGGCCAGGCTCGACTTGCCCGACCCGGAGAGCCCGGTGAAGACGATCAGGGCGTCCCGGGGCAGGTCGAGACTGACGTCACGCAGGTTGTGCTCGCGCGCGCCACGGATGATAAGTCGGTCGGCCACGGTGCGTGTGCTCCCGGAAGAAGAATGTGCGGCGGATCTGTCCGCTCGGAGCGGGGTCTGAGCGGGGTCTGAGCTGTTCCTGGGCTGTTCTTGGGCTGTTCTTGAACGTGGTCGAGGCGCAGCAGAGACGCCTGGGCAACTCTAGCCCCGAGGTACGACAACTTTCCCGTCGCGCGCATTCCCCCAGCTCAGCACGGTCGGGCGGAGCGCTCGCGCACCCCGCCCGACCGCCGTTTCAGAACCCGCCCGGCTCCGGCGGCGGCGTCGAGCGGGCCCGGCGCCGCTCGCCGCGCCAGCCGCCCCGGCGCTGGGCGGCCACCCGCGTCTGCCGGCGGCGGCTCTCGTGGGCCAGCTCACGCTGCAACCGGCGCCAGCTCTCGTACCGGCGGACCGGCAGCTCACCGGCGTCCAGCGCGGCCCGGACCGCGCAGGCCGGCTCGGCGTCGTGCGCGCAGTCCGCGTACCGACAGCCGGTGCCGAGCTCGGTGATGTCGGTGAACGCCCGGTCCAGGCCGGTCGAGCCGTCGAGCAGCCCGACCGCGCGGACCCCCGGGGTGTCCAGCACGGCGCCGCCGCCGGGAATCGGCACCAGGGCCCGCCAGGTGGTGGTGTGCCGGCCCTTGCCGTCGACCCGCCGGATTGCCTGGGTCGGCATGACGACGGCCCCGGCCAGCGCGTTGACCAGGCTCGACTTGCCGGCGCCGGAGGGGCCCAGCAGACCCAGGGTGCGGCCGGCGGCGACCAGCGGCCGTACCGGGTCCAGCCCCTCCCCCCGTTCGGCGCTGACCGGCAGCACCGGCACCCCGGGCGCCACCGCGGCCAACTGCCGGGCGATCGCGGCCGGGTCGGCCGCCAGGTCGGCCTTGGTGAGCAGCACCAGCGGTCGCGCCCCCGACTCGTGTACGACCGACAGCAGCCGCTCGATGCGGCCGACGTCCGGCTCGGGGTGCACCGGTTCGACCACCGCGCCGACGTCCAGGTTGGCGGCCAGCACCTGGCCGCTGGCGTCCTTGCCGGCGGTGCGCCGGATCAGCGCGGTGCGCCGGGGCAGCACCGCCTCGACGGTGACCGGCCCGTCCGGCCAGCGTTCGAGCAGCACCCAGTCGCCGGCGCAGGGCAGGGTGGCCGGGTCCCGGGCCGCGGCGGCGAGGACCGCCCCGGACAGGCTGGCCCGGGTGGGCCCGTCGGCGGTCAGCACGGTGCACACCCCGCGGTCCACCCGGGCCACCCGGCCGGGGCGACGCCCGGACCGGTCGGGTACGTACGCCGCTCGCTCGGCGTCCCAGCCGAGGGCGGTCAGATCGATCGTCATCGCGGTTCCCCATCGGTGTCGAAGCTGGCTGTGGCGGAACTGGCGTGCTACGTCCGGCATGGTCACCACCTCGCCTTCCGACTGTCGGTGCCGCGCTGCGACGGCTTCGGCTGGGCGCGTCCGACGCGGCGCTGCGACCGGAAGCCGTCGACGCCGACGGTAGGTGGCCCGCCGACGCGCCGAAAGCGATTTCCACGACGACGCGGCGCGGGCGGACCGCTAGGGTCGACGGGTGACCACCGACCCGTTGTTGCTGACCGGCGAGGTGGACGACGCCACGGCCCGGCTGCTGGCCACCGCGGAGACCCTCGACACCGCGGCGATCACCGCCGCCTCGCCGCTGCCCGGCTGGACCCGCGGGCACGTGCTGACCCATCTGGCGCGCAACGCGGACGGGCTGGTCAACCTGTTGACCGCCGCCCGCACCGGCGAGCGGATCCCGATGTACGCCAGCCCCGCCGCCCGCACCGCCGACATCGAGGCCGGCGCCGCCCGCCCGCCCGCCGCGCACCTGGACGACCTGCGCCGCTCGCACGAACGCTTCGCCGCGGCGGTGGCCGCCATGCCGGCGCCGGCCTGGGCGGCGACCGTGCAGACCCACCGCGGCCCGTTGGTGGCCGCCCGGCTGGTCTGGGCGCGGCTGCGCGAGCTGGAGGTGCACCACGTCGATCTCGGCGCCGGCTACGCGCCGGCCGACTGGCCCGAGGCGTTCGCCCACCGGCTGCTGCACGAGGTCGCCGCCGACCTCGCCACCCGCCCGGACGCGCCGGCGATGGTGCTGCGCTTCGACGGCAGCCGGCACGAGCTGCCGATCGGCACGGCGTCGGCGCCCACGATCACCGGCCCGGCGCCCGCGCTGGCCGCCTGGCTGATCGGCCGCGCCGACGGCACCGGGCTCACCGTCGAGCCCGACGGCCCGCTCCCGACCCCACCGGAATGGATCTAGCAGATGACCTACAGCGGAGACGTGGCCCCGAACGGCGCCGCGGCGGTACGCGAACTCGGCCGGCTCACCGTCACCAAGGTGTCGGTCGGCCCGATGGACAACAACGCCTACCTGCTGCGCTGCCGCGACACCGGCGAGCAGCTGCTGATCGACGCCGCCAACGAGGCGCCCCGGCTGCTGGAGCTGGTCGGCGAGGGCGGGCTGGCCACGGTGGTCACCACCCACCGGCACATGGACCACTGGGTGGCGCTGGAGGAGGTGGTGGCCAAGACCGGCGCCCGCGCCGTGGTGCACGCCGACGACGCCGAGGGCCTGCCCATCGCGGCGGAGCCGCTGCGCGACGGCGACACCGTCGCGGTCGGCGACTGCACGCTGGAGGTGATCCACCTGGTGGGGCACACGCCCGGCTCGATCGCGCTGCTCTACCGCGACCCGTCCGGCGGGCCGCACCTGTTCACCGGCGACTCGCTTTTTCCGGGCGGCGTGGGCAACACCGACCAGGACCCGGAGCGGTTCGCGTCGCTGCTCGACGACGTCGAGCACAAGGTCTTCGACCGGCTGCCGGACGAGACCTGGTTCTATCCCGGTCACGGCAGGGACAGCACGCTCGGCGCGGAGCGCCCGGCCCTGCCGCAGTGGCGGGCCCGGGGCTGGTGAGCGCGGCCCGGCCGGCGGTCAGGGCAGCGGGCGCAGCACGCGTACCCGGCGCGGTGCCAGGTCGACGCTCGGTTCGGTGGTGGGCACCGGATAGCTCGTGACCGTCTCCCAGCCCGGCGTGGACAGGTGGCCGCGTCCCGGGTCGCCGACCAGCACCTGCGTGCCGCCGGCCGCGGCCCGGCTCAGGAACGGCAGCACCCGGGCGGCCATCGCCCCGCTGTACAGCGCGTCCCCGGCCAGCAGCAGGTCGACGTCCACCTCGGCGTCGAGCAGGTCACCGACGTCCGGCGCGACGGTGACCCGGTTCGCGCGGGCGTTGACGACGACCGCGGCGCCCGCGTACGGGTCGATGTCGTTGGCCACCACCCGGCCGGCCCCGGACAGTGCGGCGGCGATGGCCACCAGCCCCGATCCGGTGCCCAGGTCGAGCACGGTGCGGTCGCGGGCGAGTTCGGGGTGGTCGAGCAGGTGGCGGGCCAGCGCCTGCCCGCCCGCCCAGGCGGAGGCCCAGTACGGCGCGGGCAGCGGTCGCCGCGCCGCGGCCTCCATCCGCGCCCACCACACGATGGCGTCCTCGGCGAGGTGCAGCCGGACCTCGGGCACGAAGGGCGTCTCGACCAGCCGGAGTCGGTCCAGCCCTTCGCCCGGAGCCGCGATCTCGTGCTCCAGTTCGGTCAGCGCTGAGGCTGTGGGAAGGACCATCCGGGCCAGCATGCCGCAGTCGCCGTCCCGATGGGCCGGTTTTCCGCCGTCGGCGGATTCACTGGGGCTCGCCGGCACTTCCGCCGCCGGATCGGGCTCCGGGCGGTTACTGTCGACAGGGTAAGGGCGATCATCGACGGCGCGTCGGTGGTCCGCCGCATGAACAGGGAGAGATGCATGGCAACCGGCACGGTCAAGTGGTTCAACTCGGAAAAGGGCTTCGGCTTCATCGAGCAGGACGGCGGAGGTCCGGACGTCTTCGTCCACTACTCGGCCATCGCCTCCAGCGGTTACCGAGAGCTGCACGAGGCGCAGAAGGTCGAGTTCGAGGTGACCCAGGGGCAGAAGGGTCCGCAGGCGGACAACGTCCGTCCGCTGTAGTTCCGTGCCGGTGGCGGCGGCCGTACCGGCCGCCGC
>NZ_JBFAID010000025.1:0-80907 GCF_040654475.1 Micromonospora sp. NPDC050686 | reverse complement strand
GGAGGGACACGCACCAACGGACCGGAACAGGCTGCCCCGCGCAGCCCACCGACACCAGGGCGTGAACACGATCAGCACACCCACCACCGGCCACCGGCCGAAAGGAGCAGCACTGGGCGCCGGATTCCATCTCCACGCCCACGCCACCCCACCCAGGTGGGAAACGATCCCGGAAAACTCAATACAACTCAGGATCGCTTAGCTGATCAGAGACGCTGCCGCTGCTGTCTCTGCGATGCATGGACTGCCGGTCGGAGTCGGCCACCACCGGCGAGGGCAGGTTCCGCGTCAACGCCAACGGCAAGCTGCTGGACGTGTGGCTGCTGGTCCGCTGCATGTCCTTGCGATCGGACGATCAAGCTCACCGTGCGCGAGCGAACGCCGGTGAGTTCGTTCGACCCGGCCGAGCTCCACGGCCATCACATCAACGATCCGGAACTGGTGGCGTCCCGGCTGATGGACCCGCTGCTCGCCCGGCGCAACCACTTCACCTTGGACTGGACGGGGGCCTGGCGGCTGGACGCCCCGTCACCACGGCTCGACGAGGCGTGGCCGGTGCAGATGGAGGTCGTCTTCGAGGATCCGGTGCCGGTACGCCCGGAACGGCTCATCGCGCACGGGCTCGGCCTCAGCAGGAACGAGGCGCTGCGCCGGATCAAGTGCGACATTCCGTTGCGCCGTCCGACGAGCGCCGGATTCACCTTCACGGTGACGGCCGGCAACTAGCGGACGGGTGGCCGGGTGGCAGGACGCGCCGCCCGGCCACCCGTCCTCCACCGGGTGTCGGTAAGAACCGCGACCACATATGCGGGGTCGGCACGCTGACTCCGCCGAGGGTGGACACGCGTGATGGATCTGCTCCTGGACCTCGGCGAGGCGGGGGAAGCGGCTACGGGGCTTGCCGGAAGGCATTGGGCCAACCTGGACTGTCCCGATCGCGGGTTGCCCTGCTGATGTTGGCAGACTGATCCCATGACACGTCTGACCGCCGAGATAGTGGTCGATGGTCGTGACCCGCAGACCCCGGCGCTCGCCCCGAACGGGCGTCTGCTCTGCTACGTCCTCGCTCCCACCAGCCGGACCGGTGAGCATCTCGACACCGAACTCTGGCTCGTCGACACCGATGGCGCCGTCGCGTCGCGCCGGGCGACCGCCGACACCGCAACCGAGTCCCGGCCACGCTGGTCGGCCGACTCGGCGACGCTGTTCTTCCTGTCCGACCGCGCCCACCGCGGCACGCCGCAGCTGCACAGGCTCACCGTCGCCGGCGCCACAGTGACCGCGTTGACCAGCTGGCGCACCGGCATCATCGACCACCTGCCACTCGCCGACCCCAACCTGGTCGCTCTGCTCGCCGAGGATGAACCCACCGAGCAGGACACGCGCCGTACCCGGGACCGCGACGACGCCATCGTCGTCGGCGAGTGCGAGCCGCGTGCCCGGTTGCGCCTGCTCGACCTGCGCACCGGCCGGATCACCACCCCGGATGTGCTCGGCGACCGGCACGTCGTGGAACTGCGGCAACGGCCCGACGGCGGCCCGCTCGCCGTGCTCACCCAGGCCAGCGCCGACAGCGATTACGGCCCCCGCACCGGCCAGCTGCACCTGTTCGACCCCACGACCGGTATCGCCGAGGACCTCGGATCGGTCGAGGTCGACGCCCGCTCGCTGGCCTGGTGGCCGGCCGAGGACGGTTGGCACCTCGGTTACCTCGCGCTCACCCCGCCGGTTATGCAGGCCGGCACCGCCGTGTTCGACCTGACCATCGGCAGCCGCGTCCGGCGCAACCGCACCGCTGGTCTCTCGATGTGCCCGACCGAACTGTGTCAGACCGATGCCGCCCCACTGGTCGTGTTCGCCGACGGGTTGAACACGGCTTTGGCCCGGCTCTGTCCCACCGGCCCCACGACTCTGTCGCAGCGCCAAGGACGCCTCGACCACCTCACCACCACCCCCACCGGCGAGCAGATCGCGGCACTGACCGGAACCCGTTACCAACCCTCGAACGTCTACCTCGGTCCGCCAACCGGGCCGCTGCGAAGGATCACCGACGCCCGCCCGGAACTGGACGGCATCGCCCTCGGCACGCAACAAACGCTGGCCTACCGCGCCGCCGACGGCCTCGACCTGGACGGCTTGCTCGTACTGCCGGTCGGACGAACTGCATCCGAGGGCCCGTTCCCGCTGGTCACCATCGTGCACGGGGGCCCGTACGATCGCTACGCCGACCGTTGCCAGTTGTTCTGGTCCCCCAGCGCGCAGTGGTTGGCCGCCGCCGGCTATGCGGTGTTCCTGCCCAACCCGCGCGGTGGCCAGGGCCACGGCCACGAGTTCGCCGCCAGCGTCGCCGGCCGGGTCGGTCAGCAGGAGTGGACCGACATCCAGACCGGGATCGACCTGCTCATCGCCCAAGGCATCGCCGACCCCCACCGGCTGGGCATCGCCGGCTGGAGCCACGGCGGCTTCATGTCCGCCTGGGCCATCGGCCGGACCGGCCGGTTCCGCGCCGCGCTGGTCGGCGCCGGCGTCGTCGACTGGGGCATGCTCGCCGCGACCGGGGAGAACGGCCAGTTCGAAGCCGCGCTCGGTGGCAGCACCGGCTGGTCCGGCATCGGCCCGCACCCGCATGACGCGGTCAGCCCGATCTCCTTCGCCAGCCACATCCGCACTCCGGTGCTCATTCTGCACGGCGCCGAGGACACCAACGTTCCCCTCGGGCAGGCCGTGTACCTCCACCGGGCACTGCGCCACTTCGGCGTCGAGCACGAGTTCGTGATCTACCCGAGAGAGGGCCACTCGATCCGGGAACGCCACCATCAACTCGACGTCCTGCACCGGACCCGCGCCTGGTTTGATCGCTGGCTCCGGCCGTGACCGGGGGCACGTGGACCAGATGTCGTTGTTTCCCAACCGGTCGTCACTGACCTGAGCTGACTTCACGACCCCCAGGCGGATCTCATGCTGAGAAACACCCCCGCCTGACGAGCGCGGCATCTGCTCGGGCCCGCTCGTCGTGTCGTTCGAGAACTCGCCAACCCCTCGCGCCGCGCCGCAGCTGATTCGCCAACTCGGCTGCGAAGCGACAACAGCCGGCGTCGGACGGCAGGAGCCTCTCGGCACACCGCTGCACGAATTATCGGGTTACCGGAAATAATATTCCTGCAAATATCCCGGAACAAAACGGACGAAGTGGCGCTACATCATAATGACCGTTCTTGGGCGTAAGGACTCAGGCTGGTGTAGCTTGCTGACGCCTCGCCGTCCCGGGCCCGTCGCCGGTCACTCAGCCATCAGGGAGTAACGCCACAAACACGCGTGCGCGGATACTTCCGGGTCATTCAGCAGACAGCGACCGGCCGTAGCTGGCGCGGGCCTGCGCGACCTGAGCCGCCTGGCGTTCACGCCAGTGCTGCTGCGCCTGGCGGTTGCACTCGCGGCACACCTTGCGGTACCGGCCGGTGCGCGGGTCCAGCTCTCGTTCATGCCCGTTGCGGCACCGGGACCGCTGTGTCCGGCTGCGGCAGTTCTCGCTGTGGGTGAGCTGCCGCAGGTGGCTCGGCTCGATGCAGTCCGGCACGCCGCACCGATGGTGCACATCGAGTTCGGGGTTGTAGCCGCCGACAAAGACGACGTATGCCGCGATATGCGCCCACGCACGTCCCGCGACTTTCTGATGGACGCCTCGCTGGTCGCCGTAGCCGCGCACGATCAGGCACCCGTCGGGCCGCCTGACCGAGCGGTCGATCAGGTACGACCGGAGGGTGTCCTCGGTGAAGTGGCGTGAGAGGCCTCGGATCTGCGACAGCACGTGGTCACCCTAAGATCGAAGTGTGCGGGGGCATCGGTCCGCCTCCGGTGCGGCAGGTCGGGATCGATCCGGACAGTGGCCGAGACGACCGCCTGTTGCCGGCCAACGCCACATCGAGACAGGCGCCGACACCGACCTGCGCCGCGTCGGCCAGGTGTGCGATCAGCAGCAGTCGCCGTCGGATCTCCGGCGTCGGATCGTCGGAGCCCACCGCCGACGGAGGGAGGGCACGGCGAGGGAAACGGGCCGGCGGATCCGGTTCCACCCGTATCCGCATCGGGACGCGTTCGGCCACGTCCAGGTTGAGCTCCTCGGCCAGCAGTGCGGCCGTGTCGCCGAGGACCCGGTACACCCATGGCCGGCGCAGCCTGCCCAGGCGGCTGACCGCCGCCTCGAACCCCGCGTTGTCTGGCACGCCGGCCATCCGCACACCGCTGGCAACGGCGGTCCACAGGTGCTGTTCCGCCCTGTCGGTCGGTGGATACCACACGCTGGTCTCCCTCCTCCGCCCCGTCCCCGGAGCGACTCAATTCGAGCCACTCCGTGGGCACCCCGCCGGGGCGCCGCGGAGGAGGTGGCCGGCACGGGCCCGTAGGAGGGCGAAACCCGTGCCGGCCGCGGTGACCACCCAAATCACCGTCATCCCGCTCGCGGGTGGTCGGGCGGAGCGAGTCCGGCCCGGCGGGCCCGCGGCGGAGTCCTACCGCCTGGGCGATCTTTCACGCCCGTTGGTGTCGCTGGTCGACGTGGCTCGACATTGGACAATGTTATCCCGAATATTGCATTTGTTGCCGCTATATGGCTTCGTGTCGCTGTTCATCTCCCCGCGGTGCTGCCGATCGTTCGCCCCGGCGCCGATCGGATGCTCTCCGGCCGACTGTCCCGCACCGCTGTCCGCCGGTAAGGTGCCCAGGGCCGCAGACGCGGCGGACGCCCCGCGCTGACGTCCTCGACCCAGCCCAGGGCCAGCACCACACCGGTGAGAATCACCAGGGCGATCGCCAGGTAGCCCACCTGGCCGAGCCGCCACACATCGATCTGGTCACCGACGGCGAAGCAGACCGCAATGGCGGCGTTGTGCCAGAGGTAGATGGTCAGGGCCCGGTTGTTCAACGCCGTCACCAGCCGGTCGAGCGGCCGGATCCGAGCCAGCCAGCCCATCGGTGGGGACGTCCGTAGCAGCACCAGGACGAACCCGAGCGACCAGAACGCCTGCGCCACCGGGATGTCGTTGAGGTCGAGGCCCTCCTCGGGATGCGTGGCGAGCCAGCCGAGCGCGATCACCAGGCACATGGCCGCCGCGGCCAGCAGCGACGGCAGCGAGAGTCGCCGCAGCCGGCCGTCGCGGTGCGCGAA
Organism: Micromonospora sp. NPDC050686; assembly: GCF_040654475.1. NCBI lineage: Bacteria > Bacillati > Actinomycetota > Actinomycetes > Micromonosporales > Micromonosporaceae > Micromonospora > Micromonospora sp. NPDC050686. The sequence goes on along the minus strand of NZ_JBFAID010000025.1, from coordinate 75,743 downwards.
ACCCACCAGCCAGCAGGCGCCGAACGTCGTCACGTCGGTCAGGACCGACCCAACCGGTCCACCCGGTGACGGGTCGGCCGTCCGCAGCACGACCACGCCGGCCAGCGGTACGAGCACGGACCACGCCGGCCAACGTCGATACATCGCCAGCAGCACGGGGGAGAGCAACACGAACCACAGGTACGCGACCAGGTACCACAGCACCCCGGTCACGTCCGCCGCCCACTCGTTGCCGGGCGGCTGAACCAGCGGAACCACCCAGCTCAAGATCGCCGGCCAGGCGGGCCGGTCGGACCAGCCGTGCCAGATCATCAGGGGCAGCAGCACGATCCCCAACGTCCACAGGGCCGGCAGCAGGCGACGCAGACGGCTGCCGACGGCCCGATCGGGCGACCGGTCCAACGAGGCCGCCATGAGCGAGCCGCCCAGCGCGAACATCACGCCCATGGCGGGGAACGCGAAGCTCAGCCAGGCGGCGCCGAACATGTGGTACACGATGACCCGGCCCAGCGCCATGGCCCGCAGGGCGTCGAACCAGCGGTCCCGAGTCGGGTGCGCGGACCTGCCGACACCCGTCGACGTGGGCGTCCGGACAGGTCCGGCCACAGTGTCGCCGGCGCGCTTGACTCTGCGCCAGCCGAGCCGGGCGCCGGTCACCGCCGTCACGACGGAACGGGCCAGCACCAGGTACATCAACTGGCGGTACGCGAACTGCTGGATCGGCAGGGTGAGCAGCGGGCGCAACGGTTCCCGGTCCAGTCGGAAGGCCACCGCCGCGGTCGCCGCCTGCACGACGAGCATCGCCACCCACGCCAGCACCGTTATCTTCGTGTCCATGAAGAAGAGCCCGTAGACGGCAAGTAGGTCCAGCACCGGGCCGAGCAGGGGGAGCACCACGCCGAAGAGGGCGAGCATGGGCAGGCTGAACCGTCCGAACCGGCCCGATGCGCCACGTTCGAGCGCCGCCCCCCGGTGCTTCCACATCGCCTGGAGGGTGCCGTAGCTCCACCGGCAACGCTGTCGCCACAGATCGCCGAGCGAGGCGGGAACCTCCGTCCAGGCGCGGGCCCGATCCTGGTACACCACCCGCCACCCGGCCCGCAGGATCGCCATCGTGACGTCGGTGTCCTCGGCGAGCGTGTCGCCGCTCATCCCGCCGACACCGGTCAGGGCGCGGTGGCGAAAGGCCCCGATCGCGCCGGGAACCGTCGGGATGCAGCCAAGCCGCTCGTGGAAGCGGCGGTCAAGGTTGAAGCCGATGACGTACTCGATGTGCTGCCACTGGCCGAGCAGCCCCTGCCGGTTGACCACCTTCACGTTTCCGGCCACCGCACCGATCCGGGGATCGGTGAACGGCTCGATCAGCCGCCGGATCGCGTCGGGCTCGAAGATGGTGTCCGCGTCAGCGGTCACGATGATGTCGTGCGACGCGTGCAGAAGCCCGGTGTTGAGGGCGTTCGCCTTGCCGCCGTTGGGTATGCGGAGCACCCGTACGTCGGCGAGGCCGAGCGATTCGACGACGTCTGCGGTACCGTCCGTCGAGCCGTCGTCGACCACGATCACCTCGATGTCCCGGTGGTCGTTGCCCACGATTGACCGAACGGTCGCGGCGATACCGGCCCGCTCGTTGTAGGCGGGCACGATCACCGACACCGGTGCGTCCAGCACTCCCCAGGGCCAGCGGTGCCGCCGTCTGCGTCGGGCGAGCCGGTGGGCGAGCAGGAGCAGCAGCAGCGTGCGGGCCAGGATGAGGATCCCGACCGCGACGAAGAGAACGGCCAAACCGCGCAGGGTGGCATCGGCCAGCAGGATGGCCCAACGCACCGGTGTCGCCTGCCAGCGGTCCACGGTCGAGGCGGGGACCATGCCGACGACGGCTGCCGCGTCCGGCCGCGCCCGGTTCACTCCGTCGCTCACCGTGGTGAAGGTGTAGCCCCGTGCCTGCATCATCGGGATGAACCTGTCCAGTGCCGCCACGGTCTGCGAGCGGTCTCCGCCGGCGTCGTGGAGCAGGACCACCGCGCCCGCTCCCGGCGCCGGCGTCATGCTCCGCAGGATCGCGTCCACGCCGGGTCGAGCCCAGTCCCGGCTGTCGAGGTCGTTCACCACGGTCAGGTAGTCGAGTCCGGCGGCTGCCCGGATCACTGACCAGTTCCGGTCGTCAATGGCGCTGGGCAGCGACGAGTAGGGGAACCGCAATAGGCTCGTCCGTACGCCGGCCGCGTCCACGACCGCCATCTGGGTCTGCGCGTACTCCATTCGTTGCCGCCACGCGGGCAGCTGGCCGAGGTCTGGATGGGTGAAGGTGTGTACACCGAGCTCATGCCCCGCCAAGGCGGTCCGTCGAACGAGATCCCGGTGCCGGGTGACCTGTGAGCCGATCACGAAGAACGTGGCCGCGGCCCGGTGGCGACGCAGGACGTCGAGCACCTGCGGTGTCCAGGCCGGATCAGGCCCGTCGTCGAAGGTGAGTGCGATGGTCTTCGCCGGCAGCCGGTAGGACCGGGGTTGCTCGCCTCGGACGTCGAGGACCGGTCCGCCGTCCAGGATGTCGACCGGAACGGCCAGCTGGCTGTCGGTCTCAGACACGTGATCGGGTTTGAACCCGGCGTTGGCATATGCCTCGACCAGGAGGACGCACGCGACCACCGTCGCCAATGACACGCCGACGACCCGGCCGGTCCACCGACCGGGGCGGCGGCTTCGACGCTGCCCGACTCGACCACCGGCGCGAGGTCGGTGGTTCAGCCCGATCATCCGTTGGCCTTCGTGGTAGGCGTTGCGGCCGTGGATTCGGGCGGGTCGACCGACGGGCGGGGCGCGGTGTCGAACGGGTGGTTCGGCTGCGCGAGTTCGCCGGACTCCGGCTGCGCTGGGGGCGCGGGTTGCCTCGGTGCCGGCGGCCCGGGCAGCAGTGCGCTTCCGGCCATGGGCAGGTAGGTCAGCGCAGCGAGGGCGAAAGCCACTGCGGCGCGCTTCATTCGTCGCCTGCGCGTGCCGGTGACATCGACGAACACCGGTCGGGTGTTTCGGGGGAGGCGGACTGGCGGAGTGAACTGCGGTCGCCGGGGCAGTCGATCGAGAGACACGCGAAAAGCCACCCGCTGAGGCTATTTGTCCCGCTATGGCCCATTGCCCTGATCGGGCGATCAGGGCAGTGGCAAATGTCCGCCATGTGCATATTCGGATTCCCGAGCCTGGACACGCCAAAGGGGAATGGTGTCCGCGGGCATCACCAAAAGGGCCTGGTGCGCCCGAAGGAACCCAAAAAGGACTGGTGTGCAGGAAGAGTCGGCCGGCACCGGGTCGGTCGAGCCGCCCCGGTGCCGGGTCCTGTCGTCAGCGTTCGGTGCGGTCGTCGATGTCGGTGTCGGACTCTCCGGGCAGCGCACCGACGGCGTCCTCGGCGGCCCGTCCGCCGGTGCTCTCGTCGCCCAGCGTCAGGTCGCTGCGGGGCAGTCCGGACAGTCCGGCCGGGTCGCGGATCTCGCCCTGCACGCCGCGGCCGTCCTGCGTCCGGTCGTCGATCTCGGTGCCGGACTCGCCCGGCCGGGCGCCGACCGCCTCCTGTGCGGCCCGCCCGCCGGTGCTCTCGTCGCCCAGTGTCAGGCTGCTGCGGGGCATGCCGGACAGCCCGGCCGGGTCCTCGGTCGGCTGGTCGGGCCAGCCCGTCTCGGCCCCCGCGCCGCCGGCGGATTCGCGGCGTCCGACCCCGGCGGCGTGGTACCGGCCGGAGGCGTCGCTGGTGTCGACGGGCCGGCCGTCCGGTTCGGCCAGCCCGGCCCGGCGCAACATGTCCACCAGTTCGTCGTGCGGCACGCGCTCGGTGTCCGGTATGCCGGCACCACGCGCGATGGACCGCAGTGTGGTCAGGTCCTGTTCTGCGAAGGTCTCGGCCATGCGGGTGCCTTCCCGGCGGTCAAGACAAGGAAACCTGCCCCGGGTCAGGTCCGGGCGCCGCCCAGGCCGAGCAGCACGGCCAGGCCCAGCGCGCTGCGCGGGGCGTACGGGACGCGCCACAGGCCGCCGTGCGCCGCGGCGTACGCCTCGTCCCGCCACGGCTGCGGTTGGGCGGGACCGCCGCCGGTGCGCAGGTCGTGCACGAGCAGGGCGGCCATCAGGGTGTTGCTGGTCGCTGGCTCGAACACCTCGATGCCGAAGCGGTGCGCCCCGGCGTACGCGGCGGCCAGCGCCCGGTTGCCCAGCACCGAGCGGGTGCGGGTCGGTGGGGCCACGGTGAACGACACGGTGCTGCCGGCGTCGCGGGCGACCGCGGCGCGCCAGCGTTGCAGCCGCTTGGCGAGGGCGTAGTTCGGGCCCTGCTGGGGGACCAGGCTGTCGTTGATCCCGGGGTCGGCCGCCGGCGGGTAGTTGCGGTGCAGCAGCCGGCCGCCGGAGAGCACCCGCAGCGACCGGCGGGCCAGCCCTCGGTCGGCGTAGCCGCGTTCGGCGTGGGCGACGGCGTCGGCGGGCACGGCGTACACGTCGGTGGGGGTGGCGAGGAACGCCAGCGCGACGTCCGGTCGGTGCCGTGCCAGATGGACGGTGAGCGCGTCGACGGCGGTGGCCACCCGGACGTTGGTGGCGCCGTCGGCGTAGACGTAGTTGCCGAGCACCAGCCGCCCGTCGAGGCCACGCAGCCAGGCCGCGGCCTGGGGGAGGCGGTGCAGCAGGTCGGCGCCGGCCCCGGCGGCCAGCGCCGCGTCGTCGGCGACGGGAGTGCCGGGTCGCACCGGCAGGTGCAGCCGTCCGCCGTACCGGTGGGCGGTACGCAGCAGCCGGCGCCAGATTTCCGGTCGGGGCAGGTCGACGGCGACGACCTCGCCGCCCCAGCGCAGCACCGACGGCAGCGGTCCCATCTCGGCGCCCGCGCCGAGCACCACGATCCGCTGGTCGCGCAGGTCCAGCCAGTCCGGGTTGGCCTGCACCGCGCGCACCGCCTCGGCGCAGCTGGGTTCGACGACGCCGGCCTTCACCCAGGCGTCGAGGCGGCGGCGCAGGTCGTCGCCGCGCAGCCGCTGCCCCCGGTACGGCAGGGCCAGTTCGCGGCGCACCTCGCCGGTCCCGGTGACGGTGGCGGTGGCCAGCGGCTCCGGATCGGGCAGGTCGAACGCCTGGTCCAGGGCCACCTCGGGGCCGGCGGCGGGCAGGTAGCGCATCCGGGTGTGCAGGGAGTCGAGCCCGTCGCGGGCGATGGTCAGCGCCGCGTCGCGGGAAAGCAGCCCGGCCTCGACCAGCCGGCGGAAGTGGCCGAGGTAGCCGTGCCGCCAGTTGGTCTCGTGCTCGGCGGCGCGGGCACCCACCGGGTCCACGGCGCGCAGGGCGTCGGCCACCACGGCCCGGCCCAGCGCGGTCGTGCTGCGCGTGCCACCGGTGTCGGGAAACACCACCCCGGTCGGGCCGTCCACGGCTCACCGTCCTCCCGGTCGTGCGGTCTGCGGGACACCCACTCTGCCGCATCCGTCGGCGGGCCGCAGGGTCGCGGGTGCCGCGGCGGGGCCCACCGGGGGGTGGCAGGATCGGCGGATCGCCCGCGACGACCTGGAGGACCGCATGCGTTACCGCACCCTCGGCAGCACCGGCACGGTGGTGTCGACCCTGTGCCTGGGCACGATGACCTTCGGCGCGGAGACCGACGAGGCGGGCAGCTTCGCCCAGCTCGACCGGTTCGTGGCGGCCGGCGGGACCTTCATCGACACGGCCGACGTGTATTCGGCCGGCGTCTCCGAGGAGATCGTCGGCCGGTGGCTGCGCACGCGACCGGAGCTGCGCGACGGGCTGGTGATCGCGACCAAGGGCCGGTTCCCGATGGGGCCGGGACACAACGACGCCGGGCTGTCCCGGGTGCACCTGACCCGGGCGCTGGACGCCAGCCTGCGCCGGCTCGGGGTGGAGGCGGTCGACCTGTACCAGGCGCACGCCTGGGACCCGCTGACCCCGCTGCCGGAGACACTGCGCTTCTTCGACGACGCGGTACGCGCGGGCAAGATCCGCTACGCCGGGGTCAGCAACTTCACCGGCTGGCAGTTGCAGAAGGCCGCCCTGCTCACCCAGCACCTCGGACTGACCCCGGTGGTGACGTTGCAGCCGCAGTACAACCTGCTGGCGCGGGAGATCGAGTTCGAGATCGTGCCGGTGTGCGAGAACGAGGGGATCGGGATCCTGCCCTGGTCGCCGCTGGGCGGCGGCTGGCTGACCGGCAAGTACCGGCGGGACACCCCGCCCACCGGGGCCACCCGGCTGGGGGAGGACCCGCAGCGCGGCGTCGAGGCGTACGCGGGACGCAACGCCCAGGAGCGGACCTGGCGGGTGATCGACGCGGTGCGTACCGTGGCCGACCGCCGTGGGGTGTCTATGTCGGCGGTGGCGCTGGCCTGGCTGGCGGACCGGCCGGCGGTCACCTCGGTGATCCTGGGCGCCCGCACCACCGATCAGCTCGACGACAACCTGAGCGCCGCCGACCTGCGGCTGGACGCCGAGGACAGCCGGCTGCTGGACGCCGCGAGCGCCCCGCCGGTCGCCGACTACCCGTACGGCGAGGCCGGAGTGCGCCAGCGTGGCCGGGAGCTGCCGGCGGGCTGACCCCGGTCGGCGGGCCGGCCAGGTCACGTACCGGGCACGGCGCGGTCACGACGTTCACGCTTGGGTAACGGCTCGGACACGACGGGCGTCACCGCGTCGTTGATCTGCGTCCAATCGCCATGTCGGGGCCCGGCCGGGCCGCCCGTCCTCCGGGGAGGAAGCATGGTCCATCTGCGACGGATGTCGCTGCTGCTGGCGGCGCTCGTGGCCACGGCGTCGGTCACCGCGTGCTCGGCCGGTGGCGCGGGGCATGACACCGGGGCGGGGCCAGCCCGCCACCACGAGAGCCAGCCGTGGCCCGGCGGCGACACGGCGACGGAGGAGGACGGGCGCTCGACGTTCGGCGTGGACGTGGACACCGCCTCGTACGGCTACACCCGCCGGCTCGTCTCCGACGGACGGTTGCCGGAGCGGGCGCAGGTGCGGCCGGAGGAGTTCGTGAACTCGTTCCGGCAGGACTACCCCGAGCCGACCGGGGACGGTTTCGCCGTCCATGTCGACGGGTCACACCTGCCCGTCACCCACCGGGCCGGCGGCGACGTGCGGCTGATGCGGGTCGGGTTGCAGACCCGGTCGCAGGAGCAGCGGAGCCGTCCCGACGCCGCGCTCACCTTCGTGGTCGACGTCTCCGGTTCGATGGGTGAGCCCGGACGACTGGACCTGGTGCGGGACGCGCTGCACACGCTGGTGGACCAGTTGCGGCGCACCGACTCCATCGCGATCGTCGAGTTCAGCGACGAGGCCCGGGTGGTGCGGGAGATGACGCCGGTCTCCGACGCCGCCGAGCTGCACGACGCCATCGACGCCCTGCGGGTGCGGGCCAGTACCAACCTGGAGGCGGGGCTGACGCTGGGCTACCGGGTGGCCCGGGCGGGCTTCCTCCGCAACGGCACCAACCGGGTCATTGTGCTCTCCGATGGGCTGGCCAACGTCGGCAGCACCGACCCGGAGCCGATCCTGCGCCGGGTACGCGCCGAGGCGGAGAAGCAGATCGCGATGCTCGGCGTGGGGGTCGGCAGCGAGTACGGCGACGAGCTGATGGAACAGCTGGCCGACCGGGGCGACGGGTTCGCCGTGTACGTCAGCGAGCGGGACCAGGCGCGGAAAGTGTTCGTCGAGCAGTTGCCGGCGACGCTGGCCGTGCGGGCGCTGGACGCCAAGGTGCAGGTGACGTTCGAGGAGGAAGCGGTGCGCTCGTACCGGCTCGTCGGGTACGACAACCGGGCGATCGCGGACGAGGACTTCCGAGACGACCGGGTCGACGGCGGTGAGGTCGGCCCCGGGCACAGCGTCACGGCGCTGTACGAGGTGCGGCTCGCCGAGGGCGCGTCGGCGTCGGCGCGGGCGGCCCGGGTGCAGGTGCGCTGGGCCGATCCGAACACCCGGGAGCCGGCCGAGACGTACGCGTCGGTGAGCGTCGCCGACCTGGACCGCGACTTCGCCGCGGCGTCCCCGCGGTTGCGGACCTGCTACGCGGCGGCCTGGTTCGCGCAGGCGCTGCGGGACGGCGCCGACGGCGGGCAGGTGCGCCTGGACGACCTTGCGGTGATCGCGGACCGGGCCGCCGAGGCCACCGAGGACGCCGAGGTGCGGGAGCTCGGCCGGGTGATCCACGCGGCGGCCGAGCTGCGCTGAACGCGACGCCGCCGGCCGGTGGTCAGCGGCGGGCGAGCTTCGGCGGGGTGCTGGGGCGGGTGCGTTCCGGGTCGACGCCCACCTGCACGGCGAAGCGGGGGTCGACGGCCAGCAGCGGGCGCGGCCCGAACACCGCCATGGCGGCCAGCAGCTCCCCGGTGTCGCGTTCGCCGTAGGCCGGGCGCAGCTCCGGGGACAGCTCGGCGTGCGCCCGCCGCCGCCGGCGCAGCAGCCGGCGGGCCGCCGCCCCGGTCTCCGGCACCTCGCACAGCCACCAGCCGCCGATGGCGGTGGCCAGGCAGCACAGCAGCAGGCCCGCCACGGGGGCGGGCCCGCCGGCGTCGCGTCCCGCCACGGCGCTGTCCACCAGCCGGGTCACCCCGACGGCGGCGACCACGAACAGCGGCACGGTGCCCGCCGCGATGCGTCGCCGCTGCGCCGGGGTGAGCAGCCAGCCGTCGCGGACCAGCCGGCCGACCAGCCGGCGCAGGGCCCGGCCGACGCCGGGGTCGGCGAGCACGGCCGCCCAGGTCTGCGGCCGGCGCAGCGCGGCGTGCACGGCGCGCACCAGCGGGGCCGAGCCGGGTGGTGGTGGCCCGTCCACCGTCAGGGTGGCCAGCTCACCGGCCCGCACCACGCCCGCGCGGCGCAGCGCCGCCACGGCGACCTGGCAGGCCAGCACCGCCCGGTCGTTCAGGTACGCCAGCTCGACGACGTCCGGCGCCGCGCCTGCCGGGCGGCGGCCGGTCAGCGCCCGTACGGCGAGGGCGACGGTGAGGGCCGCGGCGACCGCGACCACGTAGTCGAGCAGGAACAGCGGCCCGCTGACACCCCAGAGCATGGCCCAAGTATGGCCCGGGGCGCTGCCGCATGATCAGGAGGTGTGGCGGACCTCGGACTGCCAGATCTGCGACCAGGGGCGGGCCATGCCCCGGCAGACGAAGATCGGCAGCCCGTTCTCGTCGTTGTCGACGTCGACCCGCAGGTCCACCCGGCCGGCCTCGGTCACCTCGGCGAACCAGGCCCGCAGCCGGTCGGGGCGCTCCCAGCCGACGGCGACGACGACGTCGGCGTCGTCGCCCGGGCGGCCGAACGCGGCCATGCTGTTGTGCCCGGAGTACGCCCGGGGCAGCCCTCGGGCCGGCCCGTACCGGGCCAGCGCGCCCGCCTCGCCGTAGTTGCCGGTGAGCACCACCGCCCGGGCCCGCTCCGCCGCTGGCAGGGCGCGGTGCACCGCGGCCACCGAATCGGCGAACGCCGGCCAGCCGATGGTCTCCCCGGCGTCGTAGTTGGCGGCGACCACGAACTCGGGCAGCCGGTCCGCCGGCAGGGTGGGCAGCAGCAGCACCGCGCTGGACACCGCCGCGACCGCGCCGCCGGCGGCCAGCAGCGCCCGCCGGGCGTACCGGCCGCCCCGGCCGGCCCACTCGACGGTCACCACCGCGCCGGCGGCGGTGAGCACCAGCAGCAGCGGCGCGTCGTAGTAGCCCTTGCCGCCGCCGACCACGACCAGCGCGAACACCACCAGCCAGGCCCAGCCCAGCGCCCGGTACGCCCGCCACCCGGGCCGGCGCAGCAGCGCCACCAGCCCGGCGATCCAGATCGGCACGGCGTACGGGCTGATGATGACCAGGTGCAGCAGCAGGCCCTCCAGCCGGCCGCTGTACGAGCTGTCCCCGCCGGCGATCGACGACGCCACCCCGAGTTGCGGGAAGCCGTGCCCGGCCTGCCACGCCAGGTAGGGCGCGGCGAGCAGCGCGGCGACCGCCGCCCCGGCGTACACCCAGCGGTCGCGCAGCAGCCGCCGCGGCCCGGCGATCGCCACCCCGGCGAGCAGGCCCACGCCGAGTAGGGCGGGCAGCGGCTTGTTGAGCATGCCGACGCCGAGCACGACCCCGACGGCCAGCGCCCACCGGCCGTCGCCGGTGCGCAGCATCCGCACCGCGCACCAGGCGGCGGCCAGCCACACCAGCAGGTCCACCGTGGTGGTGCTGAGCAGGTGCCCCGGGTTCAGCACGATGCCCGCCCCGGCGGCGAGGAACCCGGCGAACAGCTGCCCGCCACGGCCGGCGCCGAACTGGCGGGCGATGGCCGCGACCAGCACCACCGCCGCGCCGGCGATCAGCGCCGACGGGGTGCGAAGCACCACCAGGTTGCCCGGCGCGACGGTGTCCGCCAGCCGGGCGAGGGCCGGCACCAGCGGGCCCTGGTCGACGTAGCCCCAGTCGAGGTGCCGCCCGGCGAGCAGGAAGTACAACTCGTCGCGGTGGTAGCCGTACCGGCCGGCGAGCAGTAGCAGCAGCACGCTGAGGGCGCCGCCGAGCAGCCACGGCCCGGCGGTGCGCGGGCCGGGTGGCGGCGGGTGCGGCGGCGCGGGCGTCGGGTCGGGGCGTTGGACGTCCACGGCGGAACCGCTCATCCGTTCATCGTCCCCGAGCGCCCGGGTCGGCGGGAGCCGGAAAACGGTTCGCCGCTGGTGGTCCACCCGGCTACCGTCCGCGGGATGCGGATCCGTGAGTGCACCGAGGACGACTGGGCGCAGGTCCGGGTGATCGTCGAGGAGGTGATCGCCGCCGGGGACACCTTCCCGTACGACCCGGCGTGGCCGGCGGAGGTGCTGCGCGACGTGTGGGTGGAACGCCCGCCCGGGCTGACCGTGGTGGCCGAGGAGGACGGGAAGGTCCTCGGCACCGCCAAGATGGGCACCAACCGACCCGGTCCGGGCGCGCACGTCGCCACCGCCAGCTTCATGGTGGCCGCCCACGCGCGGGGCCGCGGCGTGGGCCGGGCGCTGTGCGAGTACGCCCTGGACTGGGCGCGGGCCCGAGGGTACGCCGCCATGCAGTTCAACGCGGTGGTGGAGAGCAACACCGCGGCCGTGCGGCTGTACCGGCGGCTGGGCTTCGCGGTGGTCGGCACGGTGCCGGAGGCGTTCGACCACCCTACCCTGGGCCGGGTCGGGCTGCACGTGCTGCACCGTCCGCTGTGACCGGTGGGCGAGGATGGGCCGATGAACGCTGAGCCGATCGAGCTGGCCGCCGCCCTGGCGCGCTTCGACCAGCTGTGGAGTCCCCGCATCGTCACCACCGTCAACGACTACGACGTGCGCATCGCCAAGGTGGCCGGTGAGCACGTCTGGCACAGCCACGACCACACCGACGAGTTCTTCCTGGTGCTCGACGGGGAGCTGCGGATCGCGCTGCGCGACGGCGCGGACGGCGCGCAACGGGAGGTGGTGCTGCCCCGCGGTGCGGTGTTCGTGGTGCCGCGGGGGGTGCCGCACCGGCCGTTCGCGCCGGGCGGCGCGGCGATCCTGATGTTCGAGCCGTCCGGCACGTCCAGCGTGGGGGACCGGCACGACGAGGTGCCCGGGCACGTGGACGCCACCACCGGCCACACCCTGTAGGTCAGCGGGCCGCCCCGGCCGGTTCCGCCCGTGCGGGCGCCGGCCGGGCGGCCCAGGTAAGCCGCCGTACGCCGGGGACGGCGGCGGTGCCGGCGCAGGCGACCGCGACGAGCGCGGCGGCCACGAACAGCGGCGCCGGGGCGCCCCAGGCGTCGGCGGCCAGCGGGGCCAGGGCGTACCCGAGCGGCACCGCCCCCATCGACACCAGCCAGTCGTAGGAGCTGACCCGGGCCAGCGCGTGCGCGGGGACGCGCTCCTGCACCACGGTCTCCCAGACCGGGTTGAGGAAGCCCAGCGCGGCCAGCGCCAGGCCGTACGCGCCGATCGTCACCGGGGCGGGGGCGGCGAGGCCGAGCAGGAGCAGCGGAGCCGCGTACCCGGCGAGGGCGAGGTTGCCGACCAGCACCGGCCGGGCGGGGCGGGCCCGGGTGGCCAGCAGCGAACCGGCCAGCATCCCCACACCGCCGGCCTGTTGCAGCAGCACCCACGCTCCTTCGCCGCCGAGGCGCCGCACGGCGATCACGGGGCCGAGGGTGAGCAGCACGGCTGCGCCGAAGTTCCACACGCCGTGGGCGATCAGGGTGGTCCAGTACCAGTCGCGGCTGCGTACCTCGCGCCAGCCGAGCGCCAGGTCGGCGCGGAGCGACCGGTTCGGCACGGGGACCCGACGGACCCGGGTGACCGACAGCAGCGCGGCGCTGAGCGCGAACGAGGCGGCGTCGAGGACGAACGCCCAGCCGGGGCCGATCGTCCAGACGAGCAGGCCGGCCAGGGCGGGCCCACCGAGGCGGCTGGCGTTGCCGGCGGCGCCGATCAGTGCGTTGGCCCGTTGCCGGCCGTCCGGTTCGACGGTGCCGGCGACCAGCGGCGAGGCGGTCGGGATGGCGAACGCCGACGCGGCGCCGGCGGCGGCGGAGGCGACCGCGAGGTGGGCCAGGGCGGGGGTGCCGCCGAGCAGTTCCACGCCGACGACGAGTTGGGCGGCACCGCGCAGCAGGTCGGTGGCGATGGCGACGCGGCGGGCGTCGAACCGGTCGGCGGCCACGCCGCCGAGGGGGAGCAGCAGCAGCCGGGGCACCATGGCGCAGCTCAGCACCAGGGCCAGCGCACCGGTGGAGCCGGTGACGCGGAGCACGGCCAGGGCGAGGGCGACCGGGACGACCGCGTCGCCGACCGCCGACACGGTACGGCCGACGAAGAGCAGACGGAACGCGGGCAGCCGCAGCGGATGGGTCATGCCTAGAAAGTATTTCGACACCGAACCTTTCGTCAACGAATATTTCGACGACGACGTACACTGTCGGGGTGACCGATCGCGACCGCGCCGACGCGCACGTGCAGCGCTGGCTGCCCGTGCTGCCCGACCTGGACGTGGACGTCGAGGGTGCGGTGGTGCGCATGATCCACCTGACCCGACACCTGCGCACGGTCAAGGAGCGGGCCCTGGCCGACCACGACCTGCCGGCCCACGAGTACGACACCCTGCACGTCCTGGCCGGCCGCGCCGGGCGGGCGGCCCCGTCGGAGATCGCCGACGACCTGCGGATGGCGCCGGCCTCGGTGACCGCCCGGGTCGACGCGCTGGTCCGGCGGGGCTTCGTGCGCCGCATCCCGTCCACCGTCGACCGGCGCCGGGTCGACGTGGAGCTCACCGACGCCGGGCGGGCGGCCTGGCGGGCTGCGCTGGACGTGCAGGGCGCCGAGGAGCACCGGCTGCTCGGCGTGCTGGATCCCGGCGAGCGGGGGCTGCTGGCGGACCTGCTGCGCCGGGTGATGCTGGTGGCCGAGGAGCCGCCCCGCTGACGGAGACGACGGCCGGCTTGACGAGCCCACGGGGGCGCGCTACAACGGAACAAGAACTTGAGTCGCCTCGACTCAAGACCTGATTCGTCGAGACCTTCGGACCTGGAGAACCGAGGAGGCAACGATGTTGATGCGTACCGACCCGTTCCGCGAGATCGACCGCCTCGCCGAGCAGTTCTTCGGCACCACCAGCCGCCCCGCCGTCATGCACCTGGACGCCTACCGCGACGGCGAGTGGTTCTACGCCGCCTTCGACCTGCCCGGCGTCGACCCGGACAGCATCGACTGCACCGTCGAGCGAAACGTGCTGACCGTGCGCGCCGAGCGTCGCCGCGCCGCCGGCGACAACGTCGAACTGGTGGCCGCCGAGCGGCCGATGGGCACGTTCAGCCGCCAGTTGTTCCTGGGCGACACCCTGGACGCCGACCGGCTGGAGGCCGGCTACGACAACGGGGTACTGACGCTGCGCATCCCGATCGCCGAGCGCGCCAAGCCGCGCCGGATCAGTGTCACGGCGGGCGGCAACGGCCACCGCAAGCAGATCAACGCCTGAGTTGCCCCTCGTCGGTCGGCGGCGCGGCGTCCACGTCCCCGCCGCGCCGCCGACCGGTGGTCGGCGGTCGCCGCCGCGCGGTTGCGGAAGGGGTGACTCGAGGAGGCACGCGTCGCGGGCGGCCGTCGCCTACAGTGGACCATCGATGCCGAGGCCGAGGAGTCATCAGGTGGTAGCCCCGCAGGACCGGGCCGGCGATCCGTCCGCCGAGCGGCGGACCCTGCGCGGACGGCTCAGCCGCCACTACCAGCAGCTCGACGGCGGTGGCCGAGGGGCCGTGCTGAGCGCGCTCATCGGCCTGGTGGCCGCCCTGATCGCGGCCGGCGCGACGATCTACAGCGTCGTCGGGCAGGACGACGGGGGCGGACCACCGGCCAGCACGCCCGCCGCCGGCGCGGGCGGCCCTGGCGAGACGTCCCCGGCGCCGAGTTTCCCGACCACCTCCACAAGCTCACCGTCGACCGACCCGCCGTCGACCGGCGCGGCGCCGACCGATCCGACGAGCGCCCCCCCGCCACCGGCCGACGAGGTCCAGTGGAGCGGCGAGGTGCAGTTCAACGACGACGGCATCGACTTCGACCCCGTGCCACCGACGGTGGAGATGGACTGGCCCGTCTTCGACTCCGACCTGGAGCGGATCTCGGCCAACGAGGACGGCAAGCTGCACGCCGAGAACGGACACCTCGCCCTCTGGCCGGGGCCGGGCCTGCCCACCCGGCAGCAGTGCCTCGAACGCCTCGCGACACACGGCGACGAATGGATGCGCATCCCGCTCGGGCGGACCGGGTGCCTGCGCACCAGCAAGGACCGCATCGTCAGCCTCACGATCGCGCGCTACCCGGACGACTCCTTCCGGGTGACCGCGAAGGCCACGGTGTGGAACTCGCCGGAGGACTCGTGACCCGGCGGCACCGACCCCCGGGCGACCCGGGACCGCCCCCGGCGCGTTCCATCCACGAAGTCCGCCCGGTCTGAGAAGCTTCCTCGCATGTCGCGTAGTGAAGCCCCGGTGCTGCCCCGACCGTCGGCCGGCCCGGCCCTGCCCGGCGGCCCCACCGACTTCACCGAGGCGTGGCTGCGCAACCGGCGGCTGTCCGAGCACACCCGGGAGGCGTACCGGCGGGACATCGCCACCTGGCTGGGCTGGTGTGCCGGCCGGGGCCTGGACCCGCTGCGGGCGAGCTTCCTCGACGTCAACGCGTACGCCCGGCAGTTGGAGTCCACCCTGGCCGTACGCAGCGGCCGGCCGCTCACCCCGGCCACCGTGGCCCGCCGGCTGTCCGCCCTGTCCAGCTGGTACGACTTCCTGGTCAAGCTGCGGGCGCTGGACGCCAACCCGGTCGTCGCCGCCGACCGGCCCCGCATCGACCGGGACCACTCGGCCACCGTCGGGCTCACCCCCGAGGAGGTCGACGCGCTGCTCGCCGCGGCCGAGGCGGACACCGGCCCGACCGCCGTCCGCAACCGCGCCGCCGTCGCCCTGCTGGCCGACCTCGGGCTGCGGGTCGGGGAGTTGATCTCGCTGAACCTCGACGACCTGGGCGCCGAACGGGGACACCGCAGCGTGCGATTCGTCGGCAAGGGCGGGCGGCCCCGCCGACGGGCGCTCACCCCGTCCACCGCGCACGCCGTGGACACCTACCTGGCGGCCCGGGCCGCCGCGCAGGGCGTGCCCGTGGCCCAGCTGACCGGGCCGCTGCTGGTCACCGCCAGCGGCGCCCGGCTGGACCGGCACTCGGTGTTCCGGCTGGTGCGCCGGCTGGCCCGGGCCGCCGGGATCCCGGCCTGGGCGAGGCTGTCCCCGCACTCGCTGCGGCACGCCTTCGCCACCACCGCCCGGGCGGAGGGAGTGCCGCTGGAGGACGTGCAGGACGCCATGGGCCACGCCGACCCACGGACCACCCGCCGCTACGACCGGGACCGGCACAACCTGGACCGGGACCCGGCGTACGTCATCTGGGCCGCCCGGGCCCGCCGCCGCGGCTGACCCGGGCCGACCGCGCTCAGCCCTGCGGACGGGGGCAGATGCAGAACGGCTGGCCGATCGGGTCGATCAGCACCGTCCACCGCTCGCCACCGGGCTGGAAGTCCGGCTTGCGGGCGCCGGCCGCCAGGAACTCCTTCTCGGCCACGGCCACGTCGTCGACCCGCAGGTCGAGGTGGTAGCGCTTGCCGGCGGTCTCGTCGGGCCAGGCCGGCGGGGTGAAGCCGGGCACCAGCCCGAAGCCGATCGAGAACCCGTCCTTGCTGATCATCGCGTATTCGGGCTCGGCGTGGGTCACCTCCCAGCCGAGGACGTGGGCGTAGAACCGGGCGTGGGCGGCCGGGTCTGAGCTGTCGAGGTCAACCATGATGAGTTCGGCGTGTGTCATGCCGGGATTCTGGCCGCCGGGTCCGACATTCTCCGGCGGCCAGCGCCGCTCAGCAGAGCACGTCGAGGTGGTGGTGCGCGTCGGCGGCGATGTCCTCGTGGCGCAGCCACCGGCGGGCCCAGAGCCGGGCGGCCACCTCCGCCTGCTCGTCGCCCCACCCGGCGTGCTCCACCAGCAGGGCGGCGGTCAGCGCGTACGCCAGGCGCAGCGCCAGCCCGCGCGCACCGGCGACCACCGCGACGGCCTGCGGGTCGGCGGCGACCTGGGCGAGAGTGGCGCGCAGCTCGTCGGTGACCGCGGCCAGGGTGTCGGCCAGGGCGGGGGACAGCGGCCGGGCCAGCTCGGCGGCGGCGGCGAGCCGGGCCAGCAGCGGGGCGCCGGCGTCCTCCCGGGCGACGGCGCGCAGCACGTCCAGGGCGAGCACGTTGGTGGTGCCCTCCCAGATCGGCAGCACCTGCGCGTCGCGCAGCAGCCGCGGCACGCCGGTGTCCTCCACGTAGCCGGCCCCGCCGAACGCCTCGACGTACTCGCTGGCCGAGGCCACGGCGAGCCGACCGGTGGCGAGCTTGGCCAGCGGGGCGACGATGCGCAGCTCCCTGGCCGCGTCCGGGTCGGCGCCGACCTCCACCCGGCCGAGCAGCGCGAAGGCGTGCCCGGCCAGGACGAACGCGCCGGCCGCGTCGACCGCGAGGGTGCCGAGGGTGGCCCGGTGCAGCGGGTTGTCGGCGAGCGGGCCACCGGCGACGAGCCGGGCCTGCGCGTACGCCCGGGCGTAGGCCAGGCCGCGGCGCATCCCGGACGCGGCGGCGGAGGCGTTGTGCACCCGGGTCACCACCACCAGGGTCATCGCCCGCACCAGCCCCGGCACGGCCGGGTCGCCCAGCGGCAGCGCGTACGCGTCGCGCAGCCCGATCTCGGCGGTGGGCAGGGCGCGGGTGCCCAGCTTGTCCTTGAGCCGGTGCACGGTCACCCCGGGCGCGGGGGCGTCGGCGGCCAGGCTCGCCCCGGCCAGGGGCGAGTCGGCGGCGTACCGGGGCACCAGGAACGGCGCGAGGACCCGGCTGCCCCGGCCGGCGCCCTCCGGGCGGGCGAGGGCCACCGCCACCGGCGCGTCGGCGGCCGAGCAGAACCACTTCTCGCCGGTGAGCCGCCAGGAACCGTCGGCGGCGGGCCGGGCGACCGTGCCGGAGCGGGACAGGTCGGACCCGCCCGTCGACTCGGTCATCCACTGCCCGCTGACCGCCGCCTCGTCGGGATCGGTGGCGACCAGCCGGGGCAGCCACGCGTCGCGCACCCCGGCGTCGACGTCGGGGAGGGCGAGCAGCGCGGCGGCGCCGTCGGCCATGGCCACCGGGCAGGAGAAGGTGGCCGACTCGGGCGCGTACAGGTGCAGCAGCGCATGTTGCACGACCCGGGCGGCGGCCCCCCAGGTGCCGCGCGCGGACGCCAGGTAGGGCAGCGCGACCACGGCGTGCCGGGCGGCGGCCGCCCGCTGGGCCCGCCAGCCGGCGGCGGTGTCGATCCGGTCGACGCGGGCGCCCCACGGGTCGTAGCGCACCAGGGTGGGCGGGTGCGCCTCGGCGTCGGCGTGCGCGGCCCGCAGCGGCCCGGTCACCTCGGCGGCCAGGGCGGCCAGCCGGTCCTTGGCGGCGGCGTGCCCGGCCGGGCCGAGCTGCCGCTCCAGCCAGGACCGCAGCAGCGGGTCACCGGCGTACGGGTCGTCGGGGGCGGATACCGGCTGCACGTAGCGGGTCATCGGCGGCTCCTCGCGGGGTGGATGCGCCGACCGTAGACGATCCGCTCCCGCCGGCGACAGGGGCCGCAACTTCCTGCGCGGCGGTCCACCGGTTCTCTACCGTCGGAGGTGATGGGCGGTGAACGGGGGTGGGCGCGGCCGTACCGCCGGCGGCGGCCGGTGCGCGCCGGCCTGGTCCTGGGCGGCTGGTCGCTCGCCTTGTGCCTGGTCGGGGTGGCCGGCCTGGCAGCGTGGAACGCGCAGGTGGTGCTGGGCGCCAACGGGCCGGTCCGGGAGGCCGCCGACGAGTTCTTCCGGGGTGTCGCGGGCGGGGACACCGACCGGGCGTACGAGCGGTTGTGCAAGGCGGCACGCAGCCGGTGGAGCCCGGTCGGCTTCGACAGTTGGGTGCGCACCCCGCCGCGGGTCAGCGACTACGAGATCACCGACGTGTCGGTCACGACCCGGTCGGGACGGCCGCGCGGTGAGGTGACGGTGCGGCTGACCCGCGACGGTGCGGCCGGCGAGGAGCGGAAGCTGCCCGTGGTGTCGGAGGACGGCACCTGGCGGGTCTGCGGAGACCCGTTCTGACCGGGTGTCAGGCGCGGGGGCCGAGGTCGCCGGAGCGGTAGTGCCGCCGGCACAGCACCTGGTAGCGCACCTCCGCGGTGTCGACGGTGTCGCCGATGACGACCTGCGCGCCCTCGCGGACCACCCGCCCGTCGAGCACCCGGGCGTTGAGCAGCCCTTCCCGGCCGCACCAGCACAGCACCTCGACCTGGATGCGGGCCACGGAGTCGGCGAGTTCGAACAGCCGTTGGGCGGCGGGGAACAGGCAGGAGCGGAAGTCGGTGGCCAGGCCGAAGGCGTACACGTCGACGTCGAAGTTGTCGACCAGCTCGGCCATCTGCTCGACGTGCTTCAGGTCGTAGAAGGACGCCTCGTCGCAGATCAGGTAGTCGACGCGTACCCCCTCGGCCCACGCGTCGCGCACCAGGTCGCGCAGGTCGAGGGAGTCGGTGACCTCGATGGCGGCGTGGGCCAGGCCGATGCGGGTGGTCACCTGCGGGCCGAGCGACCGGTCGATGCGGGTGGTGACCAGGCCGCGGCGGCCCTGCCGGGCGTGGTTGTAGTTCATCTGCAGGGCCATCGTGGACTTGCCGCAGTCCATCGGCCCCCAGAAGAACTTCAGCGCCGCGGCGTGCAGCGGCCGACCGTCGACGCCGCGGGCGGCCGCGCAGCCGCCGGTGGGTTCGTCGCCGGGGCCCGGTAGGGGCCGGGCCAGGCAGGTCGGGGCGGCGGTGGCGTCGTCGGTCACGTCGCGGCAGCCTAGTCCATCGACGTTGCTCGATCGGGGTGGTGCTTACAACACCCGGGGTGGGGTGTTGCCGGCGGCGAGGATGGCTCGGCGCATCGGCACGGCGGCCAGCAGCGCGAACCCGACCACGAAGAAGATCAGCAGTGAGACCAGGCCCACCCGGTAGGAGGAGGTGAGCTGGAACACCAGCCCGAAGGCGAGCGGCCCGAGCCAGCTGGTGCCCTTGTCGCTGATCTCGTAGAAGCCGTAGTACTCGCCCTCCTTGCCGGCCGGGATGAGCTGGCTGAACAGTGACCGGCTCAGCGCCTGGCTGCCGCCGAGCACCAGCCCGATGCAGCCGCCCAGGATCATGAACGGCAGCGGCGCCTCGGCGGGCAGCCGGAACGCGGCGATGATCACACCGGTCCAGAGCACCAGGGACAGCAGCACCGTCTTCCACGCCCCGATGCGCCGGGCGAGGGCGCCGAGGGCGAGCGCGCCGCCGAAGGCCAGGAACTGCACCAGCAGGATCGTCACGATCAGGGTGCTCTGCTCCAGCCGCAGCTCCTCGGTGCCGTACTGGCTGGCCAGGGTGATCACGGTCTGGATGCCGTCGTTGTAGACCAGGAACGCCAGCAGGAAGAACAGCGTCAGCGGGTACGCCTTGATCTCCCGCAGGGTGCGGCCGAGCTGCCGGAACCCGTCGGTGAGCACGTTGCCGCCGCCGTGGCGCGCCGCGGCGCTCGGGTGCTCGCGCAGCCAGCGCAGCGGCACCAGGGTGAACGCCGCCCACCACAGCCCGGCGGACACGATGGACCAGCGGGCCAGGTCCAGGGTGCGCTGCGGGTTGCCCTCCTCGCCGAGCGTCTGGACCGCGACCAGGTTCAGGGCGAGCAGCAGGCCACCGCCGAGGTAGCCGATGGCCCAGCCGCGGCTGGAGATGGCGTCGCGATCGTCGGGACCGCCGAGCTGCGGCAGGAACGAGTTGTAGACCACCACGGCGGCGCCGAAGGAGATGTTGGCGATCATGAACAGCGCCCCGCCGAGCAGGTACCGCTCGCCGGTGACGAACACGAAGGCGGTGGTGGCACCGGCGCCGGTGAACGCGGCCAGGGCCAGCAGCCGCTTCTTGTGCGCGGACCGGTCGGCGATCGCCCCGACCACCGGCAGCACGAACACGGTGAGCAACACCGACAGCGAGATCAGGTACGGGTAGAAGGACCCGGCGGCGACCCGGATGCCCAGCGGGTGCACGTCTCCCGTGCAGTTGTCGGCGCCCAGCTCGCAGCCGGCGGCCAGCTTCGTGACGGTGGTCAGGAACGGCCCGAGGAACACCGTGATCACGGTGGTCTGGAACGCCGAGTTCGCCCAGTCGTAGAAGTACCAGCCGGTGCGCTCGCGGCGGGTGCTGCCGGGCTGGACGGGCTCGGCGACGGCGGGGGTGACCGTATCGGCCATCGGGGTCCTCGGGGTTCAGGCGGCCCAGTGGCCGCGGCTGCGGTAGACGTCGCGCAGCACGCCGACGTGATCGGTCATGATGCCATCCACTCCGAGATCAAGTAAGTCGTGCATCTGGGTGGGCTCGTCGATCGTCCAGACGTGCACGTGCAGGCCGAGCCGGTGGGTGTAGTCGAGGAAGCGGCGGTCCACCACCGGCACCCGCCCGTAGCGGACGGGCACCTGCGCGGCGACCACCGACGGGGGCAGCCGCAGGGGCCGGCCGTGCAGCGAGGCCATCCGCAGCCGGGCCACGCCGCGCATGCCGAGGCTGGTGGCGATCCGCCCCTGGGTCAGCGCCCGCAGCCGGGCCAGCCGGGCGTCGCTGAACGAGGCGAGCAGCACCCGCTGGGCGGCGCCGGTGCGCCGTACCGTCTCGACGGTGGGGTGGACCCCGCCGTCGGCCTTGACGTCGATGTTGAACCGGACCTGCGGCCAGGCGTCCAGCACGTCGGCGAGGCGGGGCACCACGGCGGCGCCGCCGACGCGTACCGAGGCCAGGTCGGCCCAGCGCAGGTCGGCGATGCGCCCCGGTTCGCCGGTGACCCGGCGCAGGGTGGCGTCGTGGAACACCACGGCCACCCCGTCGGCGGTGCCGTGCACGTCGGTCTCGACGTACCGGTAGCCGAGGGCGACGGCCCGGGCGAACGCCTCGGCGGTGTTCTCGTCGCCGTCGGCGGCGCCCCCGCGGTGGGCGAACGCCAGGGGCCCGGGGGAGTCGAGGTAGCCGCTGCCGCTCAGCACGCAGCGCAGTATGCCCCGCTCGGGTGGCCGACGGGCGACCGCCCGGCGACCATCCGGCGACGCCGGATGCCCCAACCTTCCCTTTCACTCCATCAACTGGCTAGGATGAGCGCTGATGAGCGAAGATGTGTACTCCGTGGAGAGGGCGGCGGCCCTGCTCGACCTGCATCCGCGCACCGTGCGCGGCTACATCCGGTCCGGGCGGCTGCGGGCGACCCGGATCGGCAAGCAGTACCGCATCACCCGGGCCGACCTGGACGCGCTGACCGGCCGGCCGCCGTCGCCGCCCACCGTCCCAGCGGTGGAGGTGTCCAGCATCGTGCAGGTCGACGGCGTCGACCGGGCCGCCGCCGACCGGCTGGGCACGCTGGTGCTGGCCGCCGCGAACAGCGCCCACGATCCGGGGCGTCCGCTGCGGGTGCAGACCGTCCACGAGCCGGAGCGGGGCCGGCTGCGCATCGTCGTGCTCGGCGGCGCGGCCGACACCGCCGAGTTGTTGCACCTGCTCGACGCCCTGCTGACCGGCGGGGGCGGGCTACTGACCGGGGAGGCCGAGGATGTCTGACGAGCTGCAGGACCGAGCCGGGGTGCCGGTGCTGGTGTGCGACCCGCACGGCCCGCCGGTGGCCACCGAGGCCGACGCGCTGGACCTGATCGGCGCCGCGTTCGTCGGCGCCGAGGTGGTGGCGGTGCCGGCGAGCCGACTCGACCCCGCGTTCTTCGCCCTCGGCACCCGGTTCGCCGGCGAGATCATGCAGAAGTTCGTCAACTACCGGCTGCGCCTGGCGATCGTCGGCGACATCTCGGCGCACCTGGCGGCCAGCGCCGCGCTGCGGGCGCTGGTCCACGAGTCCAACCGTGGCGGGCACGTCTGGTTCGTCCCGGACCTCGCCGCCCTCGACGACCGGCTGCGCGCCACCGCGTGACCGGTCTCGGCCGCCGTGGCCGTTGTGGCCCGAACGAGCGTGATACCTCAGAGGTATTTTGATGACTCTCAGGTATCACGCTCACGGGCACGGCATGCTCCTGGACCACGTGGTCACCAGGCAGGCGGCCCAGCCCGCCAGTCCGGAGGCGCGGCTGACGCCACCGGCTCACCCGGAGGTGTGGCGGCGGTGGGAGCGGCTGGTGTCGGTGGGGCGGCCCGGGTCGACGTGCCGGGGCCGCTCCGGTTCGTCGGGGCGCAGCGGGGCCAACTCCTCGGTGATCGCGTCGATGATCCGGTCGGTGGCCCGCCGGGCCGCTCCCGGGGTGCCGCGGTGCAGGTCGCGCAGCAGGACCGGAGTGCCGAAGTGCACCCGGATCGCCGGGCGGCGCGCAACCGCCCGGGCCAGGCCGCGCAGCATGCCCTTGGGCGCCCGGTAGGGCAGCACCTCGTGGGAGCCCCACTGGGCCACAGGCACGACGGCGGCGCCGCTGGCGAAGGCGAGCCGGGCGACGCCGGTCTTGCCGCGTTCGGGCCACATGCCGGGGTCCAGGCCGATGCGTCCCTCGGGATAGACCAGTACGACCGATCCGGCGGCGACGGCCGTGGCGGCCTGGTCGAGGGCCTGGTGCACGGCGGCGGTGCCGCGGTCCACGCGCAGGTGCCCGGCGTGGCGCATCAGCGCCCCGATCACCGGGGCGCGGAACAGTCCGCCGGTGGCCATGATCCGCGGGGCGACGCCGCGGGCGCGGCAGGCCGCGGCGAGCACCACGGGGTCGAAGGGGCTGATGTGGTTGGCGGCCAGGATCAGCGGTCCGCGGCGCAGTTCGGCCGGCACGTCGCCGGTGACCTCGAGGCGGCCGAGCGCGCCGACGAGGCCGCGGGCGAACAGTTGAGCGGCGCGCCAGAACAGGGGCGGGCGCCATCCGGTGGTCTCCATCAGGGGTGGATGGTCGCACGCCGGCGGGGGAGCGGGTGACCCGATCCCGGGTCGAGCGGCCGAGGTGATCAGGGTCATTGGTCCCGGGCCGATTCGGGCCCCCCGCCCCTGCCGGATCGTCTACGACGAGCAGTAGTATTTACTACGTCTCGTAGTATGCAGAGCTGGGGGTTTCCAGGTGGACGCGTTGGACGTCGCCCGCTGGCAGTTCGGTGTCACCACCGTCTACCACTTCTTGTTCGTGCCGCTGACCATCGGCCTGTCCGTGCTGGTGGCGATCCTGCAGACGCTGTGGCACCGCACCGGCAACGAGCGCTACCTCAAGCTGACCAAGTTCTACGGCAAGCTTTTCCTGATCAACTTCGCGATGGGCGTGGTCACCGGCATCGTGCAGGAGTTCCAGTTCGGCATGAACTGGAGCGACTACTCCCGCTTCGTCGGCGACATCTTCGGCGCGCCCCTCGCCATCGAGGCCCTCGTGGCGTTCTTCCTCGAGTCGACCTTCATCGGCCTGTGGATCTTCGGTTGGGACCGGCTGCACAAGCGGCTGCACCTGGCCAGCATCTGGGCCGCCGCGATCGGCACCAACCTGTCCGCCTACTTCATCCTCGCCGCGAACTCGTTCATGCAGAACCCGGTCGGCTTCCGGATCAACCCCGACAGCGGCCGCGCCGAACTGACCGACTTCGTCGCCGTGCTCACCAACAAGGTCGCCCTGATCACCTTCCCGCACACCCTGGCCGGATCGTTCCTGGTCGCCGGCTCGCTGGTGCTCACCGTCGGCCTGTGGCACGTGATGCGCAACCGGGACAGCGCCGACACCGGCGCGTACCGCTTCGCCACGAAGTTCGGAGCCTGGGTGGTCATGGTCTCCACCGCGGCGGTGCTGATCACCGGCGACATCCAGGGCAAGATCATGACCCAGGTGCAGCCGATGAAGATGGCCGCCGCCGAGGGCCTCTACGCCACCGAGAGCCCCGCCTCGTTCTCCGTGCTCACCATCGGCAGCCTCGACGGCAGCCGGGAACTGTTCGCCATCAAGATCCCGCACCTGCTGTCGTACCTGGGCACCGGCGACCCCAACGGCACCGTGCACGGCATCAACGACCTGCAGGCCCAGTACGCCAGCCAGTACGGCGCCGGCAGCTACACCCCGATCATCCCGGTCACCTACTGGAGCTTCCGGATGATGATCGGCTTCGGGCTGGCCGCCGCCGCCATCGCCCTGCTGGTGCTCTGGAGCCAGCGCAAGGGCCGCACCCCGACCAACCGCTGGCTGCTGCGCGCCGGCCTGGTCCTGCCCGTGCTGCCGCTGCTGGCCAACTCCTTCGGCTGGATCTTCACCGAGATGGGCCGCCAGCCGTGGATCGTCTTCGGCGAGATGCTCACCCGCAACGGCGTGTCCCGCAGCGTGTCGCTGGCCGAGGTGCTCACCTCGTTCACCGCGTTCACCCTGATCTACGCCACCCTCGCCGTGATCGAGTTCAAGCTGCTGGTCCGCTACGCCCGCGCCGGCGTGCCCGAGCTCGACCCGACCCCCGCCGACGACGACACCGACGACGCCGAGCGCCCGCTCGCCTTCGCCTACTGAGCCCCGGAGCCCATCGTGGAACTGACCACCATCTGGTTTCTCCTCGTCGCCGTGCTGTTCACCGGCTACTTCATCCTCGAAGGCTTCGACTTCGGCGTCGGCATGCTGCTGCCCGTGCTCGGCCGCGACGACCGGGAACGCCGCGTCCTGATCAACACCATCGGACCGGTCTGGGACGGCAACGAGGTCTGGCTGATCACCGCCGGCGGCGCCATGTTCGCCGCCTTCCCCGAGTGGTACGCCACCCTCTTCTCCGGCTTCTACCTGCCGCTGCTGCTGATCCTGCTCGCCCTGATCGCCCGTGGGGTGGCCTTCGAGTACCGGCACAAGCGGTCCGAGGCGTCCTGGAAACGCCGCTGGGACCAGGCCATCTTCGTCGGCTCGCTGCTGCCGGCGGTGCTGTGGGGCGTCGCCTTCGCCAACATCCTGCGCGGGGTGCCGCTGGACGCCGACCACGAGTACGTCGGCGGCCTGCTCGACCTGCTCAACCCGTACGCCCTGCTCGGCGGCCTGACCACCGCGGCGCTGTTCGGAACGCACGGCGCGGTGTTCCTCGCCCTCAAGACCACCGGCGACATCCGCGACCGCGCCGGCGCCCTCGCCGTGAAGCTCGGCGCCGGCACCGCCGTGGTCGCGGTGGCCTTCCTGGCCTGGACGTTGACCATCCGCTCCAGCGCGGCGGCCGTCGTGCTCGCCGTCGGCGCCGCGCTCGCGCTGCTCGCCGGCCTGGCCGCCGCCCGGGTACGCCGGGAGGGCTGGGCGTTCACCGGCACCGCGCTGGCCATCGCCCTGGCCGTGGCCACCCTGTTCGCCGCGCTGTTCCCGAACGTGCTGCCCTCCACCCTGGACGCGGCCGGCACGCTGACGGCCACCAACGCCGCCTCGACCCCGTACACCTTGAAGATCATGACCTGGGTGGCGGTGGTGTTCACCCCGATCGTGCTGGCCTACCAGGGCTGGACCTACTGGGTGTTCCGCAAGCGGATCGGGGTGGCGAACATCCCGCAGCACTGAGGCCGAGCGGGGCCGGTTGCCACACCGGCCCCGCTCGGCGTTCACCCGGCCAGCTCGGCGTCGGCCCGCTGCCGGATCAGGGTGAGCACCCGCCCAGCGACCGCCAGGTCGTCGGGGGCGATGTCGCCGTACAGCCGGGCGGTGAGCGCGGCGACGACGCCGGCGAGGCGCTGCTGCACGGCCCGGCCGGCGTCGGTGAGGGCCAGGCCGGAGCCGTCGGCGGGCAGCGTCCGCAGCAGCCCGGCGCCGATCCCGTCGTCGAGCGCCGCGAGCGCCGTCGCCTCGGCGACCTTCAGCGCCGCGGTCATCCGCCGGGCGAGCAGGGCCCGGGGCGCGGCCCCGCCCTCGGCCGCGACGAGGTTGAGCGCGACCGACTGGTGGAAGGTGATCCCGAGGCCGGTCAGCTCGCGCTCGAGGACCGCTCGGGTGGCGTGGTGGGCCTGGCCGATGACCTGGCCGTTGAGAACGGACACCGTCGACTCCTATCCCGTTGGCCGAGCCAACGTTGGTTACGCCAACGTATCAGTTTTCGTGGGTGCCGCCAACGATTCTGGTAACGTCCCGACCATGAACCCCGGCACCCAGCCCCCGGCCCGGCTGCACGCCACCCCCAGCTGGCTGCTCACCCAGACCGCCGCCCACGCCGCCCGCCTCGTCACCGAAGGGCTGGGCGCCGTCGCCGCCCGCGGCTACCACTACCGCCTGCTCGCCGCCCTGCACGACGACGGCCCAGCCAGCCAGGCCGACCTCGGCCGGCGCAGCGGCATCGACCGCAGCGACGTGGTGGCCGCCCTCAACGAACTCGCCGCCCGGGACCTGGTCCGCCGCGCACCCGACCCCGACGACCGGCGCCGCAACGTCATCACCCTCACCCCGGCCGGCCGCCGCCAACTGCACCGCATGGAACAGGCCCTCGACCACGTCCAGGCCACCCTGCTGGCACCCCTGTCCAGCCCCGAACGCGCCGAACTGACCCGCCTGCTCACCGTCCTGCTCGACCACCACCAGCAGCCCCGCTGACCCGCGCCCCGCTCAACCCGCCTCGCGCAGCTCCGCCAACCGGGCCTCGATCTCCGCCAACTCGGCACGCAACTTCTCCGCCTGCTGCTCCGCCTCCGACCGCTCCGCCGCCAGGATCTGCTCCACCGCCTCCCGCACCCCGGCCACGTCCACCAACGCCACCATCCGCAACGCCTCCGCCGGCTTCACCACGTACGGCTTCGCCAGCGCCTTGCTGCCCTGCTGCGCCGCCACCGTCCACTCACCGTCGGCGTACGCCAGGGTCACCGTCAACCCCGCCGGGCCCTTCGGCCGGGCCGCCTTCGCCGCCCGCCGCGGCGCCGGCCGCTCCACCTGCTGCTGGTCCACCTTCGGTTCCTCCCGCCGCGGCGCCGGCACCCGCGGCCGATCCAACACGAACTCCGGCTCCTCCGCCGCCGCCGGTTCGGGCTCCGGCGCCGGCTTCGGCTCCACCACCCGACGCCCCGCCCCCTTCGGCGCGACCGCCACGTCGGCGGGGGAGAACGGCAACTCGTCCCGCCCGAACCGCACCACCACGAACTCGTCGGAAACCGCCGGGTCCGTCAGCTCCACCACCTGACCCACCTGACCGGCGACCTGCCCCGCCGACGCGGTGAACACCACCTTCGGCTTACGGCCCGCCGCCAACGCCTCCCGGAAACCACGCACATCCTCATCGGACAAACCCTGGCCCGCCATCACAGCCCTCTTCCGTACCCGTGTCTGATGCCTGCCTTGATACCAGCCCACACCGACACCCCGAAGATCAACCCCCGAGCGCCCGCAACGCCCGATCAGCGTGCGCGTTCATACCGACCTCACTGTGGATCACCTCGATCACCCGCCGGTCCGGCCCGATCACGAACGTCATCCGCCGCGTGCCCAACGCCCCCAACGGCAGCCACCGCCGCACCCCGAACGCCGCCGCCACCACCCCGTCGACGTCCGACAACAGCGGAAAGTCGAAACCGTGCCGGCGGGAGAACTCCGCCTGCCGCGCCACCGGGTCCCGGCTGATCCCCACCCGCTGCGCCCCCACCGCCGCGAACTCCGCCGCCAGATCCCGGAAATGACAGCTCTCCGCCGTGCACCCCCGGGTCAACGCCGCCGGATAGAAGAACAACACCACCGGACCCCCGGCACAGAACTCCGACAACCGCCGCGGCACACCCGTCTCGTCCGACAGCGCGAAATCCGCCACCACGTCACCCACGCCCACACCCACCGCGCACCTCCACCCCGACCCCACCGACGCGCCGAGCGTAGGGCAGCCCCACCGTCAACCCCACACCGCCGCCACCGCCGCGCACACCGCCTCCGCCTGCGCGTACCCCGCCCGCGCCGCCCCGGCCCGCCGCCCCTGATCCAGCACGTTGCGCCCGATCGCCGCCCGCGCCGCCCGGTCCGGACACACCACCACCACCCGCGCACCCGCCGCCCGCAACCCCGCCACCTGCGCCGACAACCTCGGCATCGGCCCGAACGACCGCGTCACCGGCGCCACCACGACCACCCGCCGCGCACCCGCCGCCAGATCCGCGTTCACCAACGACCGCACCCCACCGTCGACGTACCGGCGCCCACCGATCGTCACCGGCGGCCACACCCCCGGCACCGCGCAACTGGCCCCCACCGCATCCACCAACGACACCCCGCTGCCCGCGTCGAACACCACGAACTCACCCGAGGACGCCTCCACCGCCGTCACCCGCAACCGCCCCGCCGGCCACGCCTCACCCGGCAACCGCGCCGCGATCACCGCCCGCCGCGCCGCCTCCGGCTCCGTACGCGCCGCCAACGCCAACGCCCCGATCCGCGCCCGCGCCCGCCGCCCGTCCCTCGTCCGCCCACCCGCCCACACCAGCCGCGCCACCTGCCCCAACCCGAACCGCGCCGACGCCTCCGGCGCACCACCACCGGCCAACTCCGCCTCGTACCACCGCGACACCGGCGCACCCGAGCGCAACTGCGCCCCCACCACCGACCCCGCCGACGTGCCCACCACCAGATCCGCGCCCGCCAGCACCACACCCCGCCGCGCCAACCCCGCGATCAACCCCCACTCCCAGGCCACCCCGGTCACCCCGCCGCCACCCAGCACCAACGCCCGCACCATCTGTGACCACCCTCTCCGTCGACCGGCACGCGCCGAAACGGTAGCGTCGCCAGCACACCGACCCGGGGGAGCGGTCCGTTGAATCCCGTCACCGTCATCACCGGCGCCGGACGCGGCATCGGCGCGGCCACCGCCCGCCGCCTCGCCACCGCCGGCCACGACCTCGTCCTCGGCTACCGCAGCGACCACGCCGCCGCCGCCACCGTCCTGGCCGACGTGCACGCCACCGGCCGCCGCGCCGTCGCCATCGCCGCCGACACCGGCGACCCCGACCAGGTCCAGCGGCTCTTCACCGCCGCCGACGACCTCGGCCCCCTCACCGGCCTGGTCAACAACGCCGGCGTCACCAGCCCCATCGGACCGTTCACCGACCTCACCGTCACCGACCTGCGCCGCGTCGTCGACGTCAACCTCATCGGCTACGTCCTCTGCGCCCAGCAGGCCGTCCGCCGGATGCGCGACGGCGCCGCCATCGTCAACGTCTCCTCCGCCGCCGCCACCCTCGGCAGCCCGGGGGAGTACATCCACTACGCCGCCGCGAAGGCCGCCACCGACACCCTCACCGTCGGCCTCGCCAAGGAGTTCGCCCCGCACGGCATCCGGGTCAACGCCGTCGCCCCCGGCATCATCCGCACCGACATCCACGCCGTCTCCGGCGTACCCGACCGGCCCGACACCGCCGCCGGCCGCATCCCGCTCGGCCGCGCCGGCGAACCCGACGAGGTCGCCGCCGCCATCGCCTGGCTGCTCAGCCCGGAAGCCAGCTACACCACCGGCGCCGTCCTGCGCACCGCCGGCGGCCTGTAGCGGAAAGGAAAGGGGCGCCGGCCACCGCCGACGCCCCCGTTCCGCCACCCGCCTCAGTGGGTGAACAACTTCGCCGCCGTGAGCAACGTCTGCACCACCCCATAACCGAGCAGTACCGACACCACCACCCACGACACGACCAGGCGCGCCTGCTGCCCGCCGCGCGACACCTCACCACTCATCGCGAACCACTCCTCTCCGTCACCGGCTGCCCACCGGCCACATCGTCACCGTCACCAGCCGGCTCGTGGAACCGCTCCGGCACCGGCCGCACCAGCAGGTTCGCCAGGAAACCCACCGCCAACACACCGACCATCGTGAACAGCGCCGGCCGGTACGCCGCCGCCGTCAACGTCCCCGGCTTGCCCTGCGCGTCCAGGAACGCGTTGACGATCAGCGGCCCGGCCACGCCCGCCGCCGACCACGCGGTCAACAACCGCCCGTGGATCGCACCCACCTGGTACGTGCCGAACAGGTCCCGCAGGTACGCCGGGATGGTGGCGAACCCACCGCCGTAGAACGACAGGATCACGCACGCCAGCAGCACGAACAGCGCCGTCGCGGTCTGCCCGAACAACGCCAGCAGTGCGTACAGCACCATCCCGACGCCGAGGTACACCAGGTAGATCGGCTTGCGGCCGATCACGTCGGACGTCGACGACCACACGAACCGGCCCGCCATGTTGAACAGCGACAGCAGGCCCACGAACCCACCGGCCGCCGCCACCGTCACCGCCGACGTGCCACCGGACCGGAAGAAGTCCTGGATCATCGGACTGGCCTGCTCCAGGATGCCGATGCCCGCCGTCACGTTGCAGAACAGCACCACCCACAGCAACCAGAACGAGCGGGTCCGCAACGCGTTCGCCGCCGACACGTTCGCCGTGGTCACCAGCGGCTTCGCCGCCACCCGCGCCGGGTCGAAGCCGGCCGGACGCCAGTCGTCCGCCGGTACCCGCACGTTGAACACCCCGAACATCATGATCAGGAAATAGCCGATGCCCAGCGTCACGAACAGCCACACCAGCGCGCTGCCGGACGCCACCGACCCCGCGTTCGACGGGTCGTAGCCGGAGTCGTAGAACGACAGCAACTGCCGGGACAGGGGAGAGGCCACCATCGCCCCACCACCGAACCCCATGATCGCCAAACCGGTCGCCAGACCCGGCCGGTCCGGGAACCACTTGATCAACGTGGAGACGGGGGAGATGTATCCGATCCCCAGCCCGATCCCGCCGAGCAGCCCGTACCCGAGGTACAGCAGCCACAGCTGCTTCGTCGCGATGCCCAGCGAACCCACCAGGAACCCGGCCGCCCAGCAGCAGGCCGAGACGAACATCGCCTTGCGCGGACCGTTGGCCTCCACCCAGGTCCCGGCCACCGCGGCGGACAGCCCCAGCATCACGATCGCGATGCTGAAGATGACCCCGATCGCGGTCTGGCTGGCGTCGAAGTGCGCGATCAGCGAGTTCTTGTACACGCTGGTCGCGTAGACCTGCCCGATGCAGAGGTGGATCGCCAGGGCCGCCGGCGGGATCAGCCAGCGACTGTAACCAGGCGGCGCGACGGTGTGCCGCCGATCGAGCGCGGAAAGCATGAGGCTGCTTCCTCTCCGAAGATGTCGAGAAACGTTCCCGCTTCTTGCCCGCTTCGAAGTGCGGCGCTAAACCCCACCTGCGCCCGACGGTCCGAAATATGAGCCGAACGGTAATCCCAACCATCCGGCCACCGGCGCCGACTCAGCTGATTCGATAATGTACATTATGTCAAGTAGGCGTTCTGCCGGCCCTCCCTCGGAAGGGGTGCCCGCCCGCCTACTTCGGGCGCCAACTGCCGCGTCAGCCGCTCCGGGCCACCCTTGATCAGCTGCCCGTACTCGTCGTCGCCGAGCGCGCCGATGCTCGCCTGCGCCTGCCGGAGGTGCTCGCGGGCGCGCACGCCGGCCTCCGTCACCCGGTCCTCGATGAGCAGGTCGGCCGCCGCCAGCGCTCGCTGATCCCAGAGCAACTCCTGCTGGACGTCGTCCATCCCGTGCGCGAGGACGCAGATGCGCACGGGATCCCCGCGCTCCCCTCCCCGACCGGCGACCGCCCAGAAACGCGAGAATCATGCATAATATCCCTTATGCATGACAAATGGGATGAAACGGTTGAAGTGCTCGTCGGAGAGTTCCTGACCGCCCGGGCCACCCGCAAGCCCTCCCCGCACACCCTCGCGGCCTACCGGCGGGATTTGCGGGCGGTGGGCGAGCTGGTGGCGCAGGATCACACCCCTCCCCTCCCCCTGGCCGCCCTGCCCGTGCACGCCCTCTCCCCCCGGGCGCTGCGGGCGGCGTTCGCCCGTTTCGCCGGCGCGCGGGCCGCCGCCTCGGTGCACCGGGCCTGGTCGAGTTGGAACGCGTTCTTCGTGTTCCTGGTGGCCGAGGGGGTGGTGGCGGGCAACCCGATGCCCGCGGTGGGCCGGCCCCGGGCGCCCCTGCCCTCCCCCAAGCCGCTGCGTGGCGAGGACACCCCGGAGGTACTGCTGGCCTCGGTCGCCCGGGCCGACGGGCGGCAGCGGGACCCGTGGCCCGAGCGGGACGTGGCCGTGCTGGCGTTGGCGTTGTGCGCCGGGTTGCGCCTGTCGGAGCTGCTGGCGCTGCGGGTCGGCTCGCTCGGCGGCCGGGCCGGTGAGCGGCGGGTGGATGTGGCGGGCAAGGGTGGCCGGCCGCGGGTGGTGCCGGTGGAGCCGGAGTTGGACGGGGTGCTGCGGGCGTATCTGGACAGTCGGGCGCGCCGGTTCGGGGCGCGTAGCGTGCGGCCGGACTCGCCGTTGCTGGTCGATCGGCGGGGTGAGCCGTTGCGGCGAGGTGGGTTGCAGTATCTGGTGGACTCCTGCTATCGGCGGGCGGGGGTCGGTGATCGGGTGCCGGCGGGGGCGCGGTTGCACGCGCTGCGGCACACGTTCGCGACCCGGTTGGCGGAGGACGGGGCGAGCGCGGCGGAGATCATGCGGTTGCTGGGGCACGCGTCGTTGGCGTCGTCGCAGACGTACATCGAGGTGACGGCGGCGCAGCAGCGGTACGCGGTGCGGGCGAATCGCACCAACCGGGCGCTGGCCGGGTTGGCCGGGCCGGGATCGCGGTCGTGACGGTTGGGGTCAGTGGGCGCGGTGGCCGTTGCCGTCGGCGGTGGTGGGCAGGGTGCCGAGCACCGCGTTGACGATGTGGATGCGGGCGTTGGTGGCCTGGTAGTCGCCGCAGACGGCCTCGGCGCGGTCGGCGAAGCGGGCGGTGTCGGGGGTGCGGGTGACGGTGATGGTGGTGCCGTCGGCGGTGGTGGTGGTGCCGGCGTCGGTCAGTTCGTCGAGCGGGTGGGTTCCGGTGATGAGGTGGGCCTTGAGCAGGGCGCGCAGGTCGTCGTGGTGGCGGGCCATCAGCTCGTCCCAGTTGTCGTCGGAGAACTTGGCGGCGAAGGCGTCGTCGGAGGGGGCGAGCAGGGTGATGCCGTCGGTGGTGTCGAGTTCGGTGAGCAGTCCGGTGGTGCGCAGCGCCGCCTCGAAGGTGGTGAGGGTGGGGATCCACTGGAGTGCGGCGTCGACGGGTTGGCCGGCGAGGAATGCCGGGTTTCCCGGGTCGGTGCCGGTCGGCAGGGCGGCGCAGAGCGGGCCGGTGACGTGGGGTGTCGCGGCGCTGCCGGCCGCTGTCGCGGGTTTCGGCGGGGTGTCGGTGTCGCCGCTGGTGCAGGCAGCGGTGGTCGGCAGCAGCAGGGCGGCCAGGGTCAGGTAGCCGAGGGCGCGGTGTCGCGTACGGGCGTTGCGGGCGGTTGGGAGCGCGGGGTGCGACACGGCGGTCTCCACGGGTCGGGGTGGGGTGGGTGGGTCGTGCCGGCAGGGTGGGCCGGAGCCCGTCCTGCCGGCACGACGGTCGTGGGATGGCTAGCGGGTGGGCCTCACAGCGCGGCGCACTGGTCGGTCCGGGGGCCTTGGCCGGTGTTGGGGAGGGTGAGGTTGGTCGGGGCCGGGCTGTTGGCGGTGCAGGTCAGCGGGCCGTCGATGGTGTTGCCGGCGAGCAGCGGGGTGTCGGTGCCGGTGGTGTTGGCGGACAGGGTGACCGGGCCGGTGATGGTGACGTCGATGACGGAGATCGCGTCGGTGGTGCCGGTGATGTGGACGGGGCCGGTGACGGTGGTGTCGGCGAGGATGACGCCGGCGGCGCCGGCTGCGGTGACCGGTCCGGTGAAGGTGGTTCCGGTCGCCACGAGCGCGGCGCCCGGCTTGACGGTCACCGGTCCGTTGATGGTGGCGTCGTCGAGGCAGGCGAAGCCGGTGACGACGAGTTTGCCGTCGCGCTGGCCGGTGAGGGTCGGGTAGACGCGTTCGCCGCTGGTCAGTTTCTCGACGCCCTGGGCGTCGAGGAGCAGCGGGATCAGGCCTCGTTCGGGCTGGGCGAGCGGGACGTAGTAGTCGCCGCCGGTCTTGACGACCTTCCAGCCGTGTGCGGCGAGGCGTTGCGCGACGGTGGTGCCGGTGCCGCCGGGTCCGTCGGTGCGGGCGCCGTGGTACTGCTCTTCGGTCAGTTTGTAGGCGCAGGGCGCGTTGTCGAGGATCAGGTCGGGTCGGGGGGCGTCCAGCGGCGGCGGGCTGTCGCCGGGGTGGGGTGCCGGGTGGGCGGGGATCGGTCGGGAGCCGCGGAAGACGATCCGGCCGGTGTTGGCCGCCTGGAAGGTGATGGCGTCGGCGCGGGCCTGGGTGATGCCGGGCAGGTTGGCGCGGTGGTAGTCGAGGAACTGCTGGAAGGTCCAGAGGGCGGAGTAGGACTTGCGGCGTCGGTTGTTGGCGGTGTTGCCCTCGTCGGGGCGGGTCTGGCCGCCGGAGCTGCGCAGTTCGAGCAGGGAGTTGACGACGTTCTTGAGGCCGAGGGTGTTGCGCAGGATGGTCTCTTCGCTGAGGCCGACGTTGCCGCCGCCTTCGCAGCCGTAGGGGCAGGCCCACCAGCCGGCTTCGGCGCCCTCGCGGTACATGTGGTCTTCGATCATGTGTTGGGACTGGTCGAAGATGCTCTGCGCGACGTTCTGGTGGCGGGGCGGGAGCATGGGCAGGTCGCCGGCGCGGGCGTTGCCGAATTCGTGGCCGTCGTAGCCGGCGATGGGCCGGTAGTCGCGGACCATCCGGATGAGGGCGTCGGTCTCGGGTTGGCGGATGAGGGAGTAGTCGCGGTTGAGGTCCTGGCCGGTGGAGTTGCCGCGGGTGTTGGCGGCGCGGCCGTCGCCGTTGATGGTGGGGACGATCAGGACGGTGGTGTGGGTGAGCAGGTCGATGGTGCGGGGGTCGTCGCTGAAGGCGAGTTGCCGGGCCATGATCAGGCAGGCTTCGCGGTCGCCGGGTTCGTTGCCGTGGACGTTGCAGTTGATCGACAGTGGTGTGGTGGCGGCGACGGCGGCGGGGGTGGCCGGTGGGGCGGGGTGGCCGATGACGAGCATGTTGATCGGTCGGTTCTGGATGGTGCGGCCGATCTCGACGACGCGTACCCGGTCGCTGAGGGCGTCGAGGGCGGCCGTGTAGGCGTACTCGGCGGTGTCGCTGGTGTACTGGGCGGCGCGGGTGGTTTCCCACTGGGTGCGCAGCTGTTCGCCGGGGACGTTGGGGTCTCCCCAGGGTTGCCGGGTGGTGTCGGTGGTGGCCGTGGAGTAGGGCGCTTCGGTGGTGCCGATGCGGGCGCGTACCCGCCACTGGAAGCGGTCGCCGGGGTTGAATCCGGCGTCGGCGAAGGTGGGTGCTTCCTGGTTGATCTGGCGGTTGGGGCGCCAGATACCGACGATGGTGGGTTGGCCGGTGGGGGTGTTGTCGGCGGCCACCGGGGTGCGTTCGATCTGGTAGTCGGTGGCGTCGTCGACGGGCTGCCAGGCGAGGGTGGCGTAGCCGTCGGCCTGCCGGACGGTGAGTTGGGTGACCTGGTGGGGTTCGGCTGCCGAGCGTGCCATGGCGTTGGTGGGTGTGGCGATGGCGGTGAGGCCGGTGGCGAGGAGTGTCGATAGTGCGATGAGGGCTGGTCGCTGGTGTATCAAGCTGGGGCCTCCGTGTCTGGCCTGGTGGAACGTGGTGTGGGCCTCAGCATGAGCTGCGAACTGTCACGAGATCAATGATCTTGAGGGAATCTTGCGCTTGTGGTGGGGGTGGCCTGAGCCGGTGCGGGTCAGCCGCCGGTGGCGTGGTGCAGGGCGTCGGGGACGGCGGCGGGGATGTCGGTGACCGGGTGGAGCGCGTGGGTGATGGTGCGCGGGGCGTTGCTGGACGGCGCCGGGGTGGCGGAGCTGGCCGGGCCGTTGGCGGGGCTGGCCGTCCTGACGGTGGGCCTGTTCGCCGCCGCGGCGGGGCTGCTGCGCTGGGGTGAGGCGCGGGGGGCCCGCACCGGCGGCCTGCAGCCGTTCTAGCCGAGGTCGACCAGGAGCGGGCGGTGGTCGGAGATGGTGGACAGCGGGGTGTCCACCGCGGTCACCGGGGGCAGTCGGCGCTGGGCCTGCCGGTCGGCGAGGACGTGGTCGAGCTGCACCCTCGGGGCCGCCGCCGGGTAGGTGGGGCGGCGGCCCAGGGGCCGCCAGCCGGTGAGCAGGCGGGCCGGCCCGGCGGGCAGGTTGAGGTCGCCCAGCAGGATGCGGGGCGCGGGGAGGGTGCGCAGCGCGCGGACGACCTGGCGTAGCTGGTGGGCGTTCCAGCCGGGTACGAACGACAGGTGGGTGGCGGCGACGGTGAGCGGCCCGTACGGGGTGTCGAGCGCGGCGGCGAGGACCACCCGGGGTTCGTCGCGCAGCAGCACCAGGCCGCCGCCGGGGCCGGGCACGTAGATGGGTGAGCGCACGGGCGCCGGGCGCAGCCGGGTGACCCGCCAGGCGCGCACCGGGTGGCGGCTGACCAGGCCGACGCCGTAGCAGGGTTCGCCGTGGCCGTCGTCGTCGTGGGTGAGCGGGCGGAACGCCTCGCCGGGGGTGCCGACGACGGCGGCGGCGAAGCGGTGCTCGGGTGCGTCGAGGGCCCGGGCGGCGATGGCGGTCAGGTCGAGCTTGCCGGAGCGGGACTGGTCCCGGTCGACTTCCTGCAGGGCCAGGACGTCGGCGTCGAGGGCCCGGACCGCGGCGGTCAGCCGGTCGGGGTCGACCAGGCCGTCGGTGAGGGACCGGCCGTGCAGCAGGTTGAAGGTCGCCAGGCGCACCTCTGCACCCTACGTGTCCGTGGCACAGTTGCCGGGTGATCAAGGTGCTGCTCTGTTCGATGCTGGTGTTCGTGGCGGTGGCCTCGGTCGGGGTGTGGCTGCGTCGCCGGCGCGGCCGCTGACTGTCCGTCCTGGCCCGCCCGGGGCTCCGGGTTCGTGGTGAGGCTGGCCACAGCCGGCCCCGGGTGGGTGCGGTGGTGGGCAGAATGGCCGCCCGTGGATCCCTTCTCGCTGAGCACCCTGCTCGCCGCGGCGGCCGTGGCGGGGTGGGTGGACGCGGTGGTCGGCGGTGGCGGGTTGCTGCTGCTGCCGGCGCTGCTGGTGGCCGCCCCGGGGGTGCCGGTGGCCACGGCCCTGGGCACGAACAAGCTGGCCGCGATCGCCGGGACCGGCACCGCGGCGGTCACCTACGCCCGGCGTACGAAGATCGACTGGCGGGTGGCGGGGCCGTCGGCGGGGCTGGCGGTGGTGGCCTCCGGGGTGGGCGCGGCGCTGGCCGGCGCGGTGCCGGCGCAGGCGTACCGGCCGGTGGTGCTGGTGGTGCTGCTGTCGGTGGCGCTGTTCGTGCTGGTGCGGCCGAATCTGGGGGTGCTGTCCCGGCCGGAGCGGCGCACCCGGGGCCGGGTGGTCGTGGCCGTGGCGGTCGCCGGGGTGGGCATCGCCCTCTACGACGGTCTGATCGGACCGGGTACCGGCACGTTCCTGGTGGTGGCGTTCACCGCGCTGGTCGGGGCGGACTTCCTGCACGGCTCGGCGATGGCGAAGCTGGTCAACGCCGGTACGAACCTCGGGGCGCTGGTGGTGTTCGGGTTGACCGGGCACGTGTGGTGGCTGCTCGGCGCGGCGATGGCGGTGTGCAACATCGCCGGGGCGGTGGTGGGGGCGCGGATGGCGCTGCGCCGCGGGTCCGGTTTCGTGCGGGTGGTGCTGCTGGTCGTGGTGCTGGCCCTGGTGGCCAAGCTGGGCTACGACCAGTGGTCCGGCTGACCGTCGCGGGTGGGCCGGCCGGTCGGGCGGGGGCCGCTCAGGCGGCGTGCCGGACCACCTCGTCGTAGTCGAGGCGGGGCAGCCGCGGCAGCCAGGCGTCCGGGCCGGGCCGGCCGATGTTGACCACCAGCAGTGACTTCCAGCCGCTGTCGGCGAAGAACTCCTTGTCCACGGCCTCGGCGTCGAAGCCGGCCATCGGGCCGGCGGCCAGCCCGGCGGCGCGTACGGCGAGCAGCCAGTAGCCGATCTGCAGGGTGGCGTTGAAGCGGGCGGTGCCCTCCCGGGCGACGGCGTCGGCGCCGAGGACGTCGCGCAGTTCGGGGCGGATCGGGAAGACCCGTGGGATGAACTCGTGGAAGTCGGGGTCGGTGGCGAGCACGGCGACGACCGGGGCGGTGGCGGTCTTGGCCCGGTTGCCGTCGGCCAGGTGCTCCAGCAGGCGGTCGCGGGCCTGGCCCGGGCGGACGAACAGCACCCGCAGCGGCTGTGCGTTGAGGGCGGTCGGCGGGTACTTGGCGAGGTCGAAGATCGCGCGTAGCTGGTCGTCGGTGACCGGCTCGTCGGTGAAGGTGTTCGCGGTGCGGGCGTCGGTGAACAGTTGCGCCTGCGCCTGCGGGTCGAGGGAGATCAGCTCACTCATCGGGGTTTCCTCGCTCGAAGAAAGGGTTGGTCCTTGTGGAACCATAGCAGCTAGTTTTTTAAAAGCACCCAGTGTCGTCGACATCACCCGTATCCTTGGGGCCATGACGGTCGGTCCGGAGCTGCAGGGCAGGCATCGCACCTGTGACCAGGGCATCGCCCGGGCCTTCGCGTTCCTGGGCAAACGGTGGAACGGGGTGATCCTCGGGACGCTGGCCAACGGGCCGGCCGGTTTCGCCGAGCTGACCCGGGCGCTGCCCGGCATCAGCGAGTCGGTGCTCTCCGACCGCCTCGGCGAGCTGGCCCGGGTGGGGCTGGTCTCCCGCACCGTCCGGGAGGGCCCGCCACTGGGGGTCAGCTACCAACTCACCGACCGGGGCGCCGCCCTCGTCCCGGCCCTGGACGCCCTGGCCCGGTGGGCGCACCAGAACCTGCCCGCCGAACCGGACAGGTGATCGCCACCCGATGCCGGTACGCGCCGAACACGACCGGGCGGTCCTCGCCGACCTGCTCTGCCGGGACCCCGCCCTGCACGCCTACCAGCTCGGCGACCTGGACGACTTCTGCTGGCCGTACACCTCGTGGTTCCGCCGGGGCGACCAGGTGGCGCTGCTCTACCACGGCGGGGACCCGCCGGTGCTGATCGCCCACCCGGTCGGCGGCGACGTCGCGGGCATGTCGGCGCTGCTGGCCGACCTGGCGCCGCTGCTGCCCGCCCGCGTCTACGTCCACCTCTCCCCCGGCCTGCACCCCGCGCTGCGGGACCGGTTC
The DNA here is from genome assembly GCF_040654475.1 of Micromonospora sp. NPDC050686. Classification (NCBI taxonomy): domain Bacteria; kingdom Bacillati; phylum Actinomycetota; class Actinomycetes; order Micromonosporales; family Micromonosporaceae; genus Micromonospora; species Micromonospora sp. NPDC050686. The sequence goes on along the minus strand of NZ_JBFAID010000025.1, from coordinate 36,123 downwards.
ACCCTGGAGCAGCCGGCGCCGCACCGGCGGATGGTGCTCACCGATCCGGCCGGGCTGCGCCGGGTCGCGCCGGCCGGCCAACCGCTGGCCGCCACCGACCTGCCCGAGCTGGAGAAGCTCTACGAGGCCGCCTACCCGGGCAGCCACTTCGACGCCCGGATGCTGGACACCGGGCACTACCTCGGGGTCCGGGAGGGCGGCGACCTGGTCGCGGTGGCTGGGGTGCACGTCTGGTCGCCCACCTACCGGGTCGCCGCGCTGGGCAACGTGACCACCCACCCGGCCGCGCGCGGCCGGGGGCTGGCCGCCGCCGCGGTCAGCGCGCTGTGCCGGCGCCTGGCGGCCACCGTGGACACCGTCGCGCTCAACGTCCGGGCCGACAACACCACCGCCCGCCGGCTGTATGCGCGGCTCGGCTTCACCGACGCCGCCGAGTTCGACGAGGGCTGGCTGCACGCCCGCCGCTGACCGGCGTCACCCTGCCACCTCCGGCCGCCGCGCCGGGTCGGGAACCCGACCCTGACCTGGGCTTGTGTCGGACCGTCCGGCCCGCGTGCGACCCCTAACCTCGGCAGGCAGAGGCCGCGTCCACCCCCGCGGCGGAGCGAAGGGGAAGCATATGAGAAGACCAGCAGTTCCGCGGGTGGTGGCGCTCGTCGCCGCCGCGACCGCGATGCTGACCGCGCTGGCCGCGCCGGCGTGGGCGGCGCCCGGCGTCAACCCCGCCACGGTGGACCGCGACGCGGACCCCGGCACCTCGATCCCGATCAGCAAGGTCGTCTCCACCCCGGCGATCCCGCCGAAGCCGGACGTGGTGCTGCTGGTCGACACGACCGGCAGCATGGGCGGGGCGATCGCCGACGTCCGCACCAACCTGCAGACCATCATCGGCAACGTGCGCGCCGCGCAGCCCGGCGCCGAGTTCGCCGTGGCGTCCTACCGGGACACCGGCGACGGGGCGGAGCTGTTCCGGGTGCGCCAGGACCTGACCGGTGACGCCACCGCCCTGCAGAACGCGGTGGACGGCCTGGCTGCCAGCGGTGGCGGCGACTTCCCCGAGGCGTGGATCAACGCGCTGTTCCAGGTCTCCGCCGGGGCGGTCAGCTACCGGCCCGACAGCAGCCGGATCGTGGTCCTGGTGGGCGACGCGCCCAGCCACGACCCCAGCGCCGGGCACACCCTGGCCGACGCGACGGCCGCGTTGCAGGCCGACGCCGCCCGGGTGCTCGCCGTCAACGTCGGGCCCGCCGGCAGCGGCCTGAACACCGACGGGCAGGCCGCCGCCGTGGCCACCGCCACCGGCGGACAGCTCGTCAACAGCACCCCGGACACCGTCACCGCGGCGATCCTCGGCGGGCTGCGCGACCTCGACATCACCGTCACCCCGACCGTCGTGTCCTGCGACCCGGGCCTGTCGGTGAGCTTCGACGCGGCCTCGCGCACCCAGCAGAGCGGCACCGACGTGCCGTTCGCCGAGACGATCACCGTGGCCGCCGGCGCCACCCAGGGCGCCACCCTGCACTGCACGGTGGACTTCCTGCTCAACGGCGTCTCCGGCGGCGCCGCCTTCCGGCAGCAGATCAACGTCACGGTCAACGACGTCACCCCGCCGGTGGTCGTGGTGGACGACCGGACCGTCGAGGCGACCGGCCCGGCCGGCGCGATGATCAACTACCCGGCCACCGCCACCGACAACGTCGACGGGCCGCTCACCCCGAGCTGCGTGCCCCCGCCGGGCGCCACCTTCCCGCTCGGCGCCACGCCGGTCACCTGCACGGCCACCGACGCCGCCGGCAACACCGGCAGCGACACCGCCACGATGACCGTCCGCGACACCACCCCGCCGAGCACCGGCTGCGTGCCGACCAACAACCCCAGCGGCGGCAACGAGCCCGGCTCGTACAACCCGGACGGCTTCTACCAGCTCACGGCGACCGACGTCGTCGACCCCGCGGTGAAGGTCTACCTCACCGACGCCGCGGACCCGAGCGTGAAGTTCGGCCCCTTCCCCGCCGGCACCAAGATCAAGCTGGTGCAGGCGCCCGGCGCCCAGTCCCGGATCAAGGACGGCACCGGCGACATCGACTACAAGGTGACCCTGCGCGGCGACGCCCTGATCACCGCCGTCGACTTCTCCGGCAACGTCTCCACGGTTGCGGTCTGCCGGGTGGCCCCGCCGCCGAAGTGACCCGACCCTGAGCCACGGCCCGCGAGGGGGCGACCGCCGACGGTCGTCCCCTCGCGGGCCGTCAGGAGCGGCGGCTCGGCGAGGCGAACCGGCCGGCGCGGATCTCCCGCAGCGCCCGGCGCCGGACGTCGCCGCGCAGGGTGTCGACGTAGAGTCGCCCACCGAGGTGGTCGGTCTCGTGCTGCAGCGCCCGGGCCAGGAACCCGCTGCCGGCCACGGTCAGCGGCTGGCCGTGCTGGTCGAAGCCGTGCACGGTGGCGTGCAGGGCGCGCCGGGTCGGGAAGTACAGGCCCGGCACGGACAGGCAGCCCTCGTCGTCGTCCTGCGTCTCGTCGGACAGCTCGATGCGCGGGTTGACCACGTGGCCGCGGTGCCCGTCGGCGTCGTAGACGAACACCTGGGCGCCGACCCCGATCTGCGGCGCGGCCACCCCGGCCCGGCCGGGCGCGCCCAGCAGGGTGTCCATCAGGTCGCCGACCAGGGCGCGCAGCTCGGCGTCGAAGCTGGTCACCGGCTCGCAGCCGGTACGCAGCACGGGGTCACCGATGATCCGGATGGGACGCATAGTCATGCCCGGAAGGCTATCCGGGCATTACCGCCGGTGCTGGCCCGGCCGTGTCGCCGCGCGCGGCGACCAGCATCTGCACCCCGTCGAGGAGCCGTTGCAGGCCGAACTCGAACGCCCCGGCGGGGTCGCCGGCCGCCTGGTACTCCTGCCCGGCGGCGAGGCCGACCCGGGCGGCGACGGGGAACCGGCGGGGGTCCATCACCTTCTCCAGGTAGGGGGCGTGCACCCGCCACCACTGCTCGTCGGTCATGCCGGTGCGCCGCGCCGCCTGGGCGGCCTCCACCGCGCTGCGTACCGCGCCGTGGACGTAGTTGTCGACCAGGGTGACCACGGCGTCCATCTCCAGGTCGGTCAGGCCGATGCCGTCGACGGCGCGCAACTCGTACTCGTACTTGGCGGTGACGTTGGGGCCCAGCGGCGGGCGGGTGGTGGCGACCTGCAGCAGCCACGGGTGGCGCAGGTGCAGCGCCCAGTTCTCCCGGGCGATCTGGGTCAGCCGGCCGCGCCAGCCGCCGGGCACGTCGTCCGGGCGGGCGGTCTGCCCGTACGCCGTGTCGAGCATGACGTCGAGCAGCTCGCCCTTGCCGGGCACGTGGGTGTAGAGCGACATGGTGCCCACGCCGAGGCGTTCGGCGACCCGGCGCATGGACAGCGCGGCCAGGCCCTCGGCGTCGGCGAGCTCGATCGCCGCCCGCACGATCCGGTCGACGCTCAGGTCGCCGCCGCGGCGGCTGGGCTTCTCCCGGGTGCGCCACAGCAGGGCGAGGCTGCGCGCCGGGTCCCCGGTGCCGCTGTACTCGACGCTCATGCCGATCACCCTACCGCCACCCGTACCGTATGGTGTACGGTACGGAGCACGGTTGGATGGGAGGGAAATCCGAATGGACGTCATCGAGGTCGACGGGCTGCGCAAACGCTACGCAGACACCGAGGCCCTGGCCGGCCTGGACCTGGCCGTGCCGGCGGGCACGGTCTGCGCGGTGCTCGGCCCCAATGGTGCGGGCAAGACCACCCTGGTGCGGGTGCTGACCACGCTCACCCGCCCCGACGCCGGCACCGCCCGGGTGGCCGGGCACGACGTGCGCCGCGAGCCGGGGCGGGTACGCGCCCGCATCGGCCTGGTCGGCCAGGCCACCGCCGTCGACGAGGTGCTCGGCGGCCGGGAGAACCTGGTGCTCTTCGGCCGGCTGCACCACCTGGCCCCGGCGCGCGCCCGGGCCCGCGCCGAGGAGCTGCTGGTCCGCTTCGACCTCACCGGCGCCGCCGACCGGCCGGTCGGGACGTACTCCGGAGGCATGCGGCGGCGCCTCGACCTGGCCGCGGCGCTGATCCTCGACCCGCCGGTGCTCTTCCTCGACGAGCCCACCACCGGCCTGGACCCGCGGGCCCGGGCCACCGTGCACGAGGCGGTGCGGGCCCTGGCCGGCGCCGGCACCACCGTGCTGCTCACCACCCAGTACCTGGAGGAGGCCGACCGGCTCGCCGACACCGTCGCGATCGTCGACCACGGCCGGGTGGTGGCCACCGGCGCCCCGCACCGGCTGCGCGCCGACCTCGGCGCCGACCGGGTCGAGGTCGTCTGCGACCAGGCCACCGACCTGGCCCGGGTCGCCGACACGCTGCGCGGGGCCGTCGCCGGCCCGCCCCGGGTCGACGCCGAGGCGCTGCGGGTCAGCGTCCCCGCCACCGACCGGGTCGCCACCCTCACCAGGGTGCTGGCCGCCCTGACCGACGCCGGCCTCTGCGCGGCCGACGTGACGCTGCGCCGGCCCACCCTCGACGAGGTGTTCCTGCACCTGACCGCCACCGGCCGGACGGAGGTGGCGGCGTGAGCGCGATCCCCGCGTCCGGGCGGCACACGGCCCTCGCCGACGCCGCCACGCTCACCGGCCGGGCGCTGCGGCACTGGGCCCGCCAGCCCGCTCCGGTCGTGGTCACCCTGCTCTTTCCGGTGCTGCTGGTGCTGATGTTCGGCTACCTGCTCGGCGGGGCGATGGTGGTGCCCGGCGGCGGCGACTACCGGGAGTTCCTGCTGCCAGGGATGTTCGCCATGGCCATGCTCTTCGGCGTGGAGACCACCTACACGGCGGTGGCCACCGACGCCGCCCGCGGCGTCACCGACCGGTTCCGGTCACTGCCCATCGCCCGCTCGGCCGTGGTGGCCGGCCGCGCCGGCGCCGACGGGCTGCACGCCGTCGCCGCGCTCACCGTCATGGTCGGCTGCGCCCTGGCGGTCGGCTGGCAGTGGCACCTCGGCGTCGGCCGGGCGCTGGCCGGGGCCGGGCTCCTGCTGTTGCTGCGCCTCGCCATGATCGTCGCCGGCATCCACCTGGCGCTGCTGCTGCGCGCCCCGGAGGCGGTGGCGGCGCTGCAGATCCTGGTCTGGCCGCTGGGGTTCGCCTCCAACGCGTTCGTGGCCCCGCAGACCATGCCCGGCTGGCTGGCCGCCGTCGCCGAATGGAACCCGCTGTCGGCGACCGTGGCGGCCTGCCGCGAGCTGTTCGGCAACCCGGGCTGGGGCGGCGACGGGTGGCCGGCCGAGCACGCGGTCGCCCTGGCCGTGGCGTGGCCGCTGCTGCTGATCGCGGTCAGCGGCCCCCTGGCGGTACGCCGCTGGCGGCGCCTGGACCGGTAGGGTGGCCCGGCTGCCGGGTTCGTGGGGAGGCGACGCCGAAATGTATCCACCGATCGAGCCGTACGCACACGGGTTGCTCGACGTCGGCGACGGCCACCGGGTGTACTGGGAGACCTGCGGCAACCCCGAGGGCCGGCCCGCCCTGGTGGTGCACGGCGGCCCGGGCTCCGGCGCCACCGCGTCGTGGCGGCGGCTGTTCGACCCGGCCGCCTACCGGATCGTCCTGTTCGACCAGCGTGGCTGCGGGCGCAGCACCCCGCACGCCGCCGACCCGGCCGTGGACCTGTCCACCAACACCACCGCCCACCTGCTCGCCGACATGGAGCGGCTGCGCGCGCACCTCGGGATACGCGGGTGGCTGCTCTGCGGCGCGTCGTGGGGGTCGTCGCTGGCCCTGGCGTACGCGCAGCGCCACCCCGAACGGGTCAGCGCGCTGGTGCTGTTCAGCGTGGTGGCCAACACCCGCCGCGAGATCGACTGGGTGACCCGGGACATGGGCCGGATCTTTCCCGCCGAGTGGGCCCGGTTCCGCGCCGGGGTGCCGGCCGAGCAGCGCGACGGCGACCTGTCCACCGCGTACGCCCGGCTGGTCAACCACCCGGACCCGCAGGTGCGGGACCGGGCCGCCCGCGACTGGTGCGACTGGGAGGACGTGCACGTCTCCCTCGCCGGCGGGTACGCCCCCGACCCCCGGTTCGCCGACCCGGTGTTCCGGGCGGCCTTCGTCCGGCTGGTCACCCACTACTTCAGCAACCTGGGCTTCCTGCCCGACGGGGAGCTGCTGCGCGGGGCGGCCCAGCTCGCCGGCATCGCCGGGGTGCTGGTGCAGGGCCGCCTGGACGTCAGCGGCCCGCCGGACATCGCCTGGCGGCTCACCCGGGACTGGCCCGACGCGCGGCTGGTGATCGTGGAGGGCGGCGGCCACGGCGGCGGGCACGGCATGACCGAGACGGTGGTCGCGGCGCTGGACGAGTTCGCCCGCCGGTGACCGCCCGGGTCAGCCGGCGGCGAGCAGGGCGCGCACCGGGGCGGCCTTCGCCGCCGCCTCGGCCACCTCGGCCGCCGGGTCGCTGTCCCAGGTGATGCCGCCGCCGGCCCACACGTGCAGCCGCTGCCCGTCGGCGGCCGCGGTGCGGATGGTCAGGCCCAGGTCGACCCGGCCGGGGCCGACCCAGCCGAGCGCGCCCATGCCGGCGCCCCGGCCCACCGGCTCCAGGGCGGCGATCCGGTCCAGCGCGGCGAGTTTCGGCGCACCGGTGACCGACCCGCCGGGGCAGACCGCGCGCAGCAGCGCGGCCAGGCCGATCCCGTCGGCCAGGGCCGCGGAGACCGTCGACTCGGCCTGCCACAGGTCGCACCAGCGGCGTACGGCGAACAGCTCGTCCACCCGCACCGAGCCGGTGCGCGCCATCCGGGCCAGGTCATTGCGTTCCAGGTCGACGATCATCACGTGCTCGGCGCGTTCCTTGGCCGAGGCGAGCAGCTCCCGCCGGCCGGCGGCGGTGGCCGGGCGGGTGCCCTTGATCGGCCGGGTGAGCACCCGGCCGGCGGTGACCTCGACCAGGGTCTCCGGGGAGGCGCAGCCGATCGCCCAGCCGTCGCCGTGCAGGGTGCCGCCGTAGCGGGCGCCGGGCAGCCCGGCGAGGCGGGCCAGGGCGGGCCGCGGGTCGCCGGTGTAGTCGGCGCCGGCGTGCCCGACGACGTTGACCTGGTAGACGTCGCCGCGACCGATGGCGGCGCGGACGGCCTCGACGGCGTCGGCGTGTTCCCGGCCGGTCCAGCTGTCCCGCCACGGGCCGAGCCACCAGGGGCCGGGCGGGTCGGCGGGCGGCGGCGGGGTGTCGGTGTGGCGGTAGACCACGATCGCCAGGTCCGGCAGGGCCGGCGCCGGGTTGGCCGCGCCGGCCGGCGCGGCGACCATCCGGGCCCCGGCGGCGGCGGAGACGTACAGGGCGGCGCCGCAGACGTCGTGCCGGTGCGGGGCGGCCGGGCGGGTCAGGTCGGCGGCGCCGAGGCCGTGGCCGGCGAGGAACTCCTCGGCCAGCGCGGCGGGGTCGCCGCCGTCGGCCAACCGCCATTCCAGGCGGTCCCGTTCGACGAGCCGGTCCCGGCAGGAGGCGGGGGCGGCGGGCACGTCTACCGGCCGTTGTGGGAGCGTTCCCACGCCGTCCGGGCGAAATCTTCTCATCCGTTCAGCGGATTTCGGGCCAACAAGGCGTAAGCCTGCTCGATCCCGCGCGCTTGCGCTTGGTACTGTGCGTCACTGGTCATGTGAACCATGACACAGTGCCCCCACAGCTCGGAGAACCCGATGTGCCAGCACCAACCGACCTGCCCTTCCGCCGAGGCCACCGACCGGGAAGCCGCCCGGGTCATCGCCTGCTTCCCTGAGCAGGGCTGGAGCCTGCTCTGCAACGGGGTGATCGTCTTCGAGGACACCGGGGAGCTGCTGCCCGACGGCAGCACCATCGCCCCGCACCGCGGCCCCGCCCGCCACGCCCTCGTCGCCTGACCACCGCCACGCTCCGTGCAAGGAGCGTACGCGCCGGCAACGCCGCCACGTACGGGCCGGGGCGGCGTGCCACCCCGGCGCCACCACCTCAGCTCTCGAACGCCTCCGGGGACGGGCACGAGCAGACCAGGTTCCGGTCGCCGTACGCCCCGTCGACGCGCCGCACCGGCGGCCAGTACTTCGCCATCCGGTCCACCCCGGCCGGATACCCGCCCACCGACCTCGGGTACGCGTGCGGCCACTCGTCGCCCGACACCATCGCCGCGGTGTGCGGGGCGTTGGCCAGGGGATTGTCCCCGGCCGGCCACTGCCCCGAACCCACCTGGTCGATCTCCGCCCGGATCGCGATCATCGCGTCGCAGAACCGGTCCAACTCGGCCAGGTCCTCGCTCTCGGTCGGCTCCACCATCAGCGTCCCCGCCACCGGGAACGACATCGTCGGGGCGTGGAACCCGTAGTCGATCAGCCGCTTCGCCACGTCGTCCACGCTCACCCCGGTCGCCCTGGTCAGCGGCCGCAGGTCCAGGATGCACTCGTGCGCGACGAGGCCCTTGTTGCCGGCGTACAGCACCGGGAAGTGCCCGCGCAGCCGCGCCGCCACGTAGTTCGCCGCCAGCACCGCCACCCCGGTGGCCCGGGTCAGCCCCGCGGCGCCCATCATCCGCAGGTACGCCCACGGGATGGGCAGGATCCCCGCCGACCCGTACGCCGCCGCCGAGATCGCCGGCCGGCCCTCGACGTGACCGCCCAGCGGGTCACCGGGCAGGAACGGCGCCAGGTGCGCCCGTACCGCCACCGGCCCCACCCCGGGCCCGCCGCCGCCGTGCGGAATGCAGAACGTCTTGTGCAGGTTCAGGTGCGACACGTCCGCCCCGAACTTTCCGGGCTTGGCGAACCCCACCAGGGCGTTCAGGTTCGCCCCGTCGACGTACACCTGGCCGCCGGCGTCGTGGACCTTCGCGCACAGCGACGCGATGCCCGTCTCGTACACGCCGTGCGTCGACGGGTACGTCACCATGATCGCGGCGAGGGCGTCCCGATGCTTGTCGATCTTCGCGTCGAGGTCGACCGGGTCGACGTTGCCGTCGGCGTCGCAACCCACCACGACCACCCGCATGCCGGCCATCACCGCCGACGCGGCGTTGGTGCCGTGCGCCGACGACGGGATCAGGCACACGTCCCGGTGCCCCTGACCGCGGTCGCGGTGGTACGCGCGGATGGCCAGCAGCCCGGCCAGCTCACCCTGCGAGCCGGCGTTGGGCTGCACGCTGACCGCGTCGTAGCCGGTCACCTCCGCCAGCCACCCCTCCAGCTGGCCGATCAGCTCCCGGTACCCGGCGGTCTGCTCCGCCGGGGCGAACGGGTGGATGTGCGCGAACTCCGCCCAGCTCACCGGCTCCATCTCGGTGGTGGCGTTCAGCTTCATCGTGCACGAACCCAGCGGGATCATGCCCCGGTCCAGGGCGTAGTCGAAGTCGGCCAGCCGGCGCAGGTAACGCAGCATCGCCGTCTCGGAGTGGTGGCTGCCGAACACCGGGTGGGTGAGGAAGTCGCTGGTGCGGGCCAGCCCGGCCGGCAACACGACGGCCACGTCGCCGTCGACCCCGCCGACCCCGAACGCCGCCCACACCGCCGACAGGTGCGCGGCCGTGGTCGTCTCGTCGCAGGAGATCCCCACCCGGTCGGCGTCGACCAGCCGCAGGTTCACGTTGCGCCGCGCGGCGGCGGCCACCACCTCGGCGGCCCGACCCGGCACGGTCGCGGTGACCGTGTCGAAGAACGGCACGTCCGGCACCTCGACACCGCCGGCGCGCAGCCCGGCCGCCAGCCGCGCCGCCAGGCCGTGCACCCGCCGGGCGATGCCGCGCAGCCCGTCCGGGCCGTGGTAGACGGCGTACATGCCGGCCATCACCGCCAGCAGCACCTGCGCGGTGCAGATGTTGCTGGTCGCCTTCTCCCGGCGGATGTGCTGCTCCCGGGTCTGCAACGCCAGCCGGTACGCCGGGTTGCCGTCGGCGTCACGGGACACCCCCACCAGCCGGCCGGGCAGCATCCGCTCCAGACCCGAGCGGACCGCCAGGTAGCCGGCGTGCGGCCCGCCGAAGCCCATCGGCACCCCGAACCGCTGGGTGGTGCCCGCGGCGATGTCCGCACCGATCTCCCCCGGCGGGCGCAGCAGCGTCAACGCCAGCAGGTCCGCGGCCACCGTGACCAGCGCCCCGGCGCCGTGGGCCGCCTCGACCAGCCGGCGGTGGTCACGCACCGCCCCGGACGCGCCCGGGTACTGCAGGTGCAGGCCGAAGAACTCCGCCGGCAGGTCGTCGCGCTCGACGTCGACCACCCGCACCTCGATGCCCAGCGGCTCGGCCCGGCCGGTGATCACCGCGATGGTCTGCGGCAGGGCGTCGGCGTCGACGACGTACACCGGGCTCCTGCTCTTCGACGCGCGGCGGGCGAGGGTCATCGCCTCGGCCGCCGCGGTGCCCTCGTCGAGCATGGAGGCGTTCGCGACTGGCAGCGCGGTCAGCTCGGACACCATGCTCTGGAAGTTCAGCAGCGCCTCCAGCCGGCCCTGGCTGATCTCCGGCTGGTACGGGGTGTACGCGGTGTACCAGGCGGGGTTCTCCAGCACGTTACGGCGGATCACCGCCGGGGTGTGGGTGCCGTGGTAGCCCAGGCCGATCATGGACACGGCCACGGTGTTCCGGCCGGCCAGCGCCCGCAGCTCCGCGACCGCCTCGGCCTCCGTGGCCGGCGCGGGCAGGTCCAGGGTGCCGTGCCAGCGGATCACCTCGGGGATCGCCGCGTCCATCAACTCGTCGATCGAGTCGTAGCCGACGGCCTTCAGCATGCGACGCTCGTCGTCGGGGGCGGGACCGATGTGACGGTCGGCGAACTGCTCTGCGCTCATCGTGTGCGCTCCTGCGGGCGAGGTCGACGGGTCGGCCTCCCCCTGAGTCACACCCGCCAAGGCGCTCCACAGTGCCTGCCCACGAGGTCCTTTTGCCTGAGAGGTTCCGGGGAGGAATCTGCCCCTTCGGCGCCACCCGGGTGATTTCCGGGCGGTCTCTCCCACGTGGGTGGTACCGGCACCCTCAACGCTACCAGCGACCGGATCACCGCACGCCGGGGGCGGCCCCGGCGGCGCGCTGCGCCAACTCCCCCAGCAGCGGGCCCAGCGGCGCGTCGACACGCACCGCGGCGTACCCGTCGCCGCGGGTGGGCCCCTGGTTGACGATCGCCACCGGGATGCCCTGCTTCACGGCGCGCAGCACGAACCGGCGCCCCGACATCACCGTCAACGACGACCCGAGCACCACCAACGCCCGGGCCGCGCCGACCATCGCGAAGCAGCGGGCCACCCGCGGCGCGGGCACCGTCTCGCCGAAGAACACCACGTCCGGTTTCAGCACCCCGGTGCCGCAGAAGGTGCAGTCGACGGTGCGGAACCCGGCCACCTGCGCGTCGTCGAGATCCACATCCCCGTCCGGGTTCACCGCGACGGCGGCCGGGCCGAAGCCGGGATTGGCCTCCCGCAGCCGCCGGTCCAGTTCCTCCCGGGAGGTGCGGTTGCCGCAGTCCAGGCAGACCACCTCGTCCAGGCGGCCATGCAACTCCACCACCCCCGGGCTGCCCGCCGCGGTGTGCAGCCCGTCGACGTTCTGGGTGATCACCCCGTCGACCAGGCCGGCGGCCTGCAACCGGGCCACCGCCCGGTGCCCGTCGTTGGGGGCGGCCCGGGCGATCATGCGCCAGCCCAGGTGGCTGCGCGCCCAGTACCGCCGCCGGGCCGCCGGGTCACCGGTGAACGTCTGGTAGGTCATCGGGGTGTGCCGGCGGGCCGCGCCGCTGGGCCCCCGGTAGTCGGGGATGCCCGACTCGGTGGACAGGCCCGCCCCGCTCAACACCACGACACCACCGCCGGCCACCAGGCCGTCGAGGGCGTCGATCGTCTGCGTCACCCGTCCATGCTGCCCCACCCCGCCGCCCGGCGGCGAGCCAGCGCCGGTGACCTCCGTCGCGGCCGACCGGGCGCGCCGCCGCTGCCGCCGGGTTAGGTTGCAGGTATGCGTGTCGTCATCGCCGGGGGCCACGGCAAGATCGCCAGACTGCTGGAACGGGAACTCGCCGGCCGCGGCGACACCCCGGTCGGGCTGATCCGCAACCTCGACCACGCCGCGGCGCTGCGCGCCGCCGGCGCCCAACCGGTCGCCTGCGACCTGGAACGCGCCGGCGTCGACGACGTCGCCGCGCACCTGCACGGCGCCGACGCCGCGGTGTTCGCCGCCGGCGCCGGGCCGGGCAGCGGCGCCGCCCGCAAGGACACCGTCGACCGGGCCGCCGCCGTGCTGCTCGCCGACGCCGCCCAGGCCGCCGGCGTACGCCGCTACCTGCTGGTCTCCTCGATGGGCGTCGACCAGCCCCCCGGCCCCGGCAGCGACGACGGGTGGGCGGCGTACCTGGCCGCCAAGAAAGCCGCCGAGGACGACGTGCGCGGCCGCGACCTGGACTGGACGGTGCTGCGGCCCGGCCGGCTCACCGACGACCCACCCACCGGCCGGATCGCCCTCGCCCCGCACGTCGAGCCGGGGGCGGTGACCCGCACCGACGTCGCCCGGGTCCTGGTCGCCCTGCTGTACCACCCGGGCACCACCGGCACCGTGCTGGAACTCGTCGGCGGGGAAACCCCGATCGCCGACGCGGTCGCCGCCGCCGAGAGCCGCTGAGCACCGCCGCCGGGATCCGTCGAACCGGCAGGTCGCACCACGGGTCGGGCGCGATCTCCCTGGCAGCCCGTGGGGTCGGCCCACCCCGTGGCGGCGGGCCGACCCCACGCGGCTCAGCGCTGGTGTTGCTGGGGCGGCAGCGCCACCCGGATCCGACCGCCACCGGCCGGCGCAGCGGCACCGCCCGCCGGCGCACCGGCCCCCACCGGCGTCCTGCCTGCGGCCCCCGCGGCCTCCGCGGCCAGCCGCTCCATCGTCCGCGCCAGATGCTGGCTGCCGTCGTCCAGATGCCGGGCCGCCGCCTCCATCTGCGAGATCATCATCTCGCCGAAGATCCGCAACGCCTCCCGCGTCGCCACCGAATCGTCGAAGCTCGCGCCGGCGCTGCTCCGATACTCGGCCACCGCCCGCTCGGCTTCCCGCTTCGCATCCTCCGCCGCCGCCCGCATGTAGCTCTCGTACTGCGTCCGGGCGTACTCGGCCACCCGCTGGGCGTAGTCGTGCGCCTGGGCGATGATCTGCTCCGCCTCCCGCTGCGCCGCCGACAGCAGGTTGACCTCCTTCGCCGCGGGCAGGTTCGCCGCCGCGCCGTTGCTCGGAAGCACCCCGTGCCGGTGCAGCTCCAAGTGGTCGTTGAGCCGTTCGTTCTCGGCCCGCAGGTTCGCCACCTGCGTCGCCATCAGATCCAACTCGTCGGCGACCTGCACCCGGAACCGGTCCACGTCCGCCGGGTCGTACCCGCGGCGGGTGAACGACGCAGCGCCGAACTCCCACCGGCGCACCCGGTCAGAGGTCATCCGGACCTGCACGCTGGCCACCTGACCCCCGTCGTACCTGCTGATCGGGGTTGCGCTCACCGGACACCTCCGGAATCGTCACGGGCGGTCGCGGTTCGCCACGTCGGCCCGTACCAGTGCTTGCCGAAACCCTCGTGATGCAGCTGGCCGGCGTGATAGCCCGCCCGGGTCAACGTCGCCACTGAATGGCTGACCATCTCGTCCGACCCGCAGATGTAGACGTGCCGGGACCGCCAGTCCCCATCCGCCAACGCCCGGTCCGCCACATGGGCGAACTCCCCCGGCCGCTGCACGTCCAACCCCACCACGTACGTGACCGCCAACCACGGATACGACGCCGCCAGCTTCTCGATCGCCTCGTTGTCGTAGAACTCGCCCGGCGAACGGGCCCCCACGTACAGGTCGACCCGGCGGTACGAACCCTCCGTCGCGACCTGCTCGATCAGCGCCTTCATCGGAGCCCATCCGGTGCCGCTGGTCAGCAGCAGCAAATCCGCCGACCCGGCCGGCCACAACGTCAACCGGTCCCCCACCGGCGAGGCCAGATACAACTGGTCACCCACCGCGGACCCATACACCAGCCGCGACGACACCGCGCCGCCTGGGGCCGCACGCACATGCAGCTCCATCGTGCCGTCGGCGCGGGGCGCGTTCGCCGGCGAGTAGTACCGCCACGATCGCACCGCCGGGTGGGACACCCCGATCGACTGGCCCGGGTTGAACGGCAGCAGGTACTGCGGGCGCAACGTCAGCACCGCCAGGTCGAACGCCCGCCGCTCGTGCCCGAGGATCTCGGACACCCACCACGGCGGGTTCACCGCCTCCGCGGTCTGCGCCGCCTCGATCATCACCTGCGAGATCAGCCCGTACGCGGCCGTCCAGTCCTGCGCCAGCTCCTCGGTCCATGCCTCGCCGAGGAAATGCCGCAACGTGGCGATCAGGGCCTCACCGACCGCCGGATAGTGCTCGGGCCGCACCGCGAACTTGCGGTGGTCGGCCCCGAGATCCTTCAGGAACCCCATGAGGCTGTCCAGCTGGTCCACATGGGACACGATGTGCCCCAACGCGCCCACCAGCCGGTCCCGCTGACCGGCCATGTTCGTGGGGAACATCGGCCGGGTGTCGGGATGCGCCAGGAACAACGTCGAGTAGAAGTAGAGCGGCACCTCATCGCCGTACGCGGCGACGAGGGACCAGCTCTGCTTCAGTCGTGCGGCATCCACCCTCAGGAGCCCGTCCCGCGTCCGTGGGCCACCACCTGGTCCTGCACCTTCTCCAACACCACCTGCACGTCGCCGATGATGTCCCCCGGCACACCCAGCTCGGTCAACGTCGCCGTCAGGTGCAGGCCGACCTTGGCGTAGTGCTCCACCGGGATATTCAACGGCTGATGCGCCTCGGCGAGCTCCCGGCCGGTGTACTCGTTCGGCCCGCCGAGCACCACCGTCAGCATCAACGCCATGTGCCGCCGCTGCTCCGCCATATTGGTTTCGGCGAAGTATCCGACCAACTCCGGGTCGGCGAGCACCTTGTCGTAGAACAGTGCCACGGCCGCCTTGACCGAACTGGCGCCGCCGATGCGCTCGTAGTGAGAGGGCGCCGTTTTCTCAGTAACCGTCACGGTCGATCCTTCCAGGGTGACAGGCCGCGCGAGTCACGCGCGGAGGGGCAACCGGTCGGCTGGCGGGAGTTGCCGTGACGTCTTTGCGCCAACGCGACCGAGTGGACCTTAGCGCGCCATCCGGATTAGGTCACACTCGGCCTATCAGTTTCCTCACCACAGCCAACCGGCCACCACCACCATCAGTCGGAAGGACCAGCACGCCGTCGAGGCGCTGCGGCTGGTGAATTCCGCTCCCACCGCCGCATCAACGAAGGATCGCGCCGGGCCCCGAGCCACAGCGCGATCGCGAAACCACACCCGGAAGACACCACGGGGAAGCCGAACTCAACCCGCCCGACGCCGCGCCCGCCGCGCCGCCAGCTCGTCACCCACCGGCTTCGCCACCGGCACCGGCTCCGACCCACCTGCCGTCGCCGGCTCCGCCGGCAGATGCGACAGCGAACCCTGGATCTCCTTGAACGCGCCACCGATCGCGATGCCGAACACGCCCTGGCCACCCTGCAACAGGTCGACCACCTCCTCCGGCGACCGGCACTCGTACACCGTCGTCCCGTCCGAGATCAACGTGATGCCCGCCAGATCCTCCACCCCACGCGACCGCAACGCCTCGATCGCCTTACGGATGTTCTGCAACGACACGCCGGCGTCCAACAACCGCTTCACGACCTTCAACACCACGAGGTCGCGGAACGAGTACAACCGCTGGGTCCCCGAACCCGAGGCGTCCCGGACACTCGGCACCACCAGCGCCGTCCGCGCCCAATAGTCCAACTGCCGGTAGCTGATGCCCACCGCGTGACACGCCGTCACACCCCGGTAGCCCACCGAATCGTCACCCTCGGTCACCGACCCCGGCGGGACCACCCCCGCACCCCGCTGCTGCGCACCCGGCTCGGCATCTCGCGGCTCGTGCATCCGGACAACCTCCCCGCCCGTGCGGTGACACGTCCCATCCGAAACGCGCACCCCTCGACACGGCAACCCTATAGCGACACCGAAGAGTTACCACGCAGGAACCCACGCGACACGCCGCACCGCACCAGCGAAGATCACCAACCGCACCGGAACAACACCCACAGTGACGGCCAAACCGAGCCGGCCCACCCCGACCCGGACCACCGGAATCAACCGGCGAAATCCTCCGGACGCACCTGCTCCAGGAACTCCCGGAACTTCTCCACCTCGTCCTCCTGCTCGTCGGGGATCACGATCCCCGCCTCACCGAGGACCTGCTCGGCACAACGAATCGGCGCACCGACCCGCAACGCCAACGCGATCGAATCACTCGGCCGCGCCGACACCCGCACCCCGTCCCCGATCAACAGGTCGGCGTAGAAGACGTTCTCCTTCAACTCGGTGATCTCCACCGCCCGCAGCGGCGCGTCCAACGCCACCAGCACATCCCGCAGAAGATCATGAGTCAACGGTCGGGCCGGCTTGACGCCCTGCTGCTCGTAGGCGATCGCCGTCGCCTCGACCGCGCCGATCCAGATCGGCAGATAGCGGTCCCCCTCGACCTCCCGCAGCAGAACGATCGGCTGGTTGCTGGGCAGTTCCACCCGAACCCCGACCACGCTCAGCTCGCGCACCGCCGCCTCCGTGTCGTTGTCACCTACGCCCGCACCCCGCCCTTCCCTGCACGGTACACGGACCGCGACACGGCCGTCCCATGCGCCACCTGCACCACGCGTCGCCGGAAAGGGGTTACCCCGGCAAGCCTACGACACGCTTCCCCACACCGATCTTCTCGCCAGCCACCCACACCGACGGGCGCCGGCAACAACCACCGACGCCCGCCCAACCCGGGATCACCGACCCAACGTCGACCGCAACCCCACCCGCACCAACGCGGCATGCAACTGCTGCGACAACGCCGCCAACTCCCGCACCGTCTCCGCCGCCCGAGCCTTCGCCGCCGGATCCGACTGCCGCGCCAACGGCGCCACCAACTGCGCGAACAGACCGACCTCCCGATCCGCCGCCGTCCGGTAACCCCGCAGATGCCGCGGCTCCAACCCGTACGCCGCCAGACCCGCCACCGCCCGCGCGATGATCAACGCATCACCGTCGTACCAGCCCGGCGGATCCGACACCACCACACCGAGCCGCTCCAACTCCACCAACGTCGACTCGGCGATCCCGCTCCGCGCGACCAGATCCACCCGACCCAGCCGCAACTCCGACGACTCGACCGGCTGCTCCGGGACAGCACGCCCCGGCACCTCACCACCCGGACCCACCGCCACCAACGCCGGCCGCTGCCGACCCGACGACGCACCCGCGTCGCGCTCCGCCAACTGCTCCCGGATCACCCGCAACGGCAGATACTGATCCCGCTGCGCCGCCAGCACGAACTGCAACCGCGACACATCGTCCCAGCTGTACTTCCGGTAACCCGCCGCCGTCCGCTGCGGCTCCACCAGGCCCTCCGCCTCGAGGAACCGCAACTTCGAGATCGTCACGTCCGGAAAATCCACCCGCAACTGCGCCAACACCTCGCCGATACTCATCAGCGGTTGGGACCGCGCCGCCCCGGGCGGCGTCGAAGCCGCAGGCTCGTTCACCCCCGGCCGGCCTCCTCCTCCGGACGCGGACCGGCGATGAACACCACCCGGAACTTGCCGATCTGCACCTCGTCACCATTGCTCAACGTGGCAGCCTCGACCCGCTCCCGGTTCACGTACGTGCCGTTCAAACTTCCCACGTCCCGCACCGTGAACGTGCCACCGTCCCGGTGGAACTCCGCGTGCCGCCGCGACACCGTCACGTCGTCCAGGAAGATGTCACTGTCCGGATGCCGGCCACTGGTCGTCACATCATGGTCCAACAGGAACCGAGCACCCGCGTTCGGACCACGACGCACCACCAGCAGCGCCATCCCCGGCGGCAACGAACCGGACATCCGGCTCGGCACCACATCGGTGTCCGGCCCTTCCAGCACTTCGTCGAGCGAGCCGAGATTGAGCGTCGAAGTGACGTCGAGCGGGGGGAACTCGTCGCCTGGGCGCGTCATGGGACCACCTCACGGATCAGATCGGTCAGCGTCGGACGATGGCGGAACTGGCCGCCGGGCAAATCCACCACCCGGCGGCTGGCTCCCCCGTGCCACGAAGGCAACTGCACAACGCTCAACTATTGGATTCTCGGTCGACTGGGCGAGCCTAGCCAGCACCGAAATGCAGGGCAACCGGACGCGCGGAGTCAACTCCCGCACCGGCCAGGACAACTCTCAGCTCTCGATGAGCTCACGGTACGCGCCAGCGGACAACAGACTCTCCACCGCCGCCGGATCATCAGGCGTGATCTCCACCAACCAACCCGCACCGTACGGATCAGTGTTGATCACCTCAGGCGTGTCGCCGAGCGCCTCGTTGCGCGCGGCCACCGTACCGCTCAACGGCGCGTAGATCTCCGACACCGACTTCGTCGACTCGATCTCACCCAGCGACTCACCCGCCGCCACCACCGCACCCTCGTCGGGCAACTGGACGTACACGATGTCACCCAGCGCATCCTGAGCGAAGTGGGTGATACCGACCCGCACCTTGCCGGCGCCGTCACCCACCACCCACTCGTGCTCGGCGGTGTAACGCAGATCCTCAGGAATCACCAGACGCGTCCTTCATCCATCGATGCACCGGAAAACCGGCGCGGCCGCGCCGGTCACGAGACCGGACGGGCGTGTTCCAGCTTCAACGGACCATGCAGCGCCGAAACCTCGACCGCCCCACGATCCTCGACGATCACGTTACCGCCGACACCCTGAACCGACGCGACCACCCCACCAGGAATGTTGAGCGCCGTACGCATCGTCGCCGGATCACCGATCACCGTGATCGTAAACGGACCCGACAACCGACGCCCGTCCACCACCAACCCGCCGGTATCCCCGTCGTCCAGGAAGTACGTCGACGCGACGATCCGCGCCGGGGTGCCACCCCCACCGGAGATCTGCATCGCCTCCGCGCCCGCACCCCGCAACTCCTGCACCGCGTCCAGCACCCGGCTCGCCGCGATCGGCTGCGACCCCGCCTCGAACCGCACCGTCAACCCCGGCCCCCGCGCCGGCAACGTCCCCGCCAGGATGCCCAGCTCGTCCGCCCGCCGCGTCGCCTCCTCCAACGCCGCCTGCCGGCCCTGCTCACCCGAACGCAACTGCCGCTGGCTCTCCTCCAACGACGCGATGTCCTGCCGCAGCCGCGCCTCCCGCTGCCCCAGGTCCGACAGGATCCGGACCAGGTCCTCCTGCCGGGTCGCCCCCGCGGTCGGATCCGTCGACGTCGTCCGCAACTGCACCACCAGCGTGAACCCGAGCAACGCCAGCAGGACAGCGATCATCACCGAGGCGCCGGTGAGCCGCTGCCGCCAACCGGCCGCCGCGGGCTCCGGGCCGCCCTCGTCGCCCTCGTCGCCTGCGCCACTCTCCGCCTGCTCCGACGGTTCGCCGCCCGGCGCGTCCGACTCCGCCGGCGCCAACGGACTCAACTCGTCGGCATCCGGCGCCTCCGGCCGCGGATCCGGCTCACCCGCCGGCCCCTCCGGACGCGTCGGCCCCGCCGGCTCCGGCCAGCCGGTCCCGCTCCGCTCGTCCTCACTCATCCCGCGAACCTACGCCCGGAACAGGTGACGACGGATCGCCGCCACATTGCCGAAGATGCGCACACCCAGCACGACCACCACTCCGGTGGACAACTGACCACCCACGCCCAACTGGTCACCGAGATACACGATCAGACCCGCGACCAGCACGTTCGAGATGAACGACACCACGAACTGCTTGTCGTCGAAGATCCGGTCGAGCTTCGCCCGCACCCCGCCGAACACGGCGTCGAGCGCGGCCACCACGGCGATCGGCAGGTACGGCTGCAACGCCACCGGCACGGTGGGGTCGAGCAACACCCCGAGCACCACACCGGCGAGCAGCGCCAGCACCGCGATCATCGGCCACCTCCGGAGGGGCTGGAAGACACACCCGGACCGGACGGTCCGGGACCGGCAGACCGACCGGCACCCGAGACGGACGGACTCGGACTCACCGACGGCTTGGCGTAGCGTAACTGCGGCTCCGGAGCGGCCGGCAGGGTGAGGTCCTCCGCCTCCCGGACCCCGAACGACACCCCTGTCGTCTCGGCCACCTCACGCATCAACAACGCCGCCCGGCTGTCCCGGAACCGTCGCGCCATCGAATCCGGCCCGATCGCCGACACCTCGTACGGACCAGTCACCGGGCGGAAGTCCACCAGGATCGCCTCACCCGCCGACCGGATCGTCGACGTCGCCGTCAACCGTTGCCCGTTGATCGCGACCGCCTCCGCGCCTGCGCCCCACAGGTCGTTCGCCACCCGCTGCAGATCCGTGTACAACACCTGCGCCGGACCCGCACCCACGCCGGTCACCGCGTCCTTGTCCTGCACCGGGTCGGCCAACCGCACCACCACGCCGTCGCCGTGCACCCGGCCCAGCCCGGTGCCCGCCTCCAGGTCCCGCAACCGCGCCGCCTGCGAACCACCCAACGCCGCGGCCCGCTGCCGGCTGACCTCCTCGCGCAACTGGTCCGCCCGGTCCGACAACCGGTCGGTCTCCCCCGCCCGCTCCCGGATCTGCTGCACCAGACCCGCCCGGGTCTTGCCGCGCTCCGGCTCCGCCGCCGCGGTCTGCCGGTACGCCACCGCGAACAGGAAGCCCAGCGCCACCGTCACGACCAGGCTCACCACCCGCGCCGAGGCGCCCCGCCAGCCGGGTGCGCGCCCCGGCGGGCGACGCCGGGCCGCCGCCGCCGCGTCCGAGTATCCGGGGTCCAACGGGTTGCGGAACAGCTCGGTCAGGAAGTCCGGTGCGTACACCCGCCCCGCCGGACCCCGCTCCTCCCCGGACCTGCCGCTCACGCCGTCAACCCTCCGGATCGTTGCCGGACCGCCGCTCGCACCAGGCGGTTCGCCTGCACCACGTACATCGCGCCGGCCGCCCAGTAGAGCACCAGCCCCCACCAGGCCAGCGCCCAGCCGATCGCGCCCGCCGCGGTCGCCGCCGCCGGGACCGACGCGGCCAGCAGCAGGATCGGGAACGCCGCCAGCAGCAGGAAGGTCGCGGTCTTGCCGACGTAGTGCACCGGCGGCGGCCCGTAGCCGTACCGGCGCAGCACCGCCAGCGAGCCGAGCAGCAGCAGTTCCCGCGCCAGCAGCGCCCCGGTGAACTGCCACGGCACCACCTCGCGGGCGGTGAACGCCAGCAGCGTGGCCAGGATGTAGAGCCGGTCGGCGAGCGGGTCCAGCAGCTCACCCAGCCGGCTGACCTGCCCGAGCCGGCGGGCGATCCAGCCGTCCACCCAGTCGGTGGTGCCGCCGACGGCCAGCACCACCACGGCGGCGACGTCCGCCCGGACGACCAGGAAGAGCCAGAGGAACAGCGGCACGCCCAGCAGCCGGATGAAACTGATGACGTTGGGCAGGGTGAGCACCCGGTCCCGCGCGGCATCCACCAGCGACGTTGCCTGCTCCCCCCGAGCCGGTCGACGCGACACCGAACCTCCCCCTCGCAGCACCCTCCGACGCCCGGGAGTGCCAGGCGCTGCGTGGGACGTGCGCGTAACCGGGCCGGTCGTCCGAACGCCCTCCCGGACCCTCCCCCGACGACCCACTGATCGCGGACCGGCCAATTGCGTTGCCACTATATCTGGCTCGCGTCCGCTCTCCGGCCGCCGCTGTCCCGGTGTCGAGGGCGGCGTGAGTGGCGGTGGTCACCACGCGTAGAGCGTCCTAGGATACTAGTGGAACGGCTTCCCGGAGAGCGCCCGGAACGCGGGCCTCAGGCGGTGCGCGCCGGCGGATCCGACTCGGCGCCCGTCGTGGTGGTCGCCGCCTGGGCGAACGCCAGCAGGGCCAGCAGCAGCTCATGCTGCACCCGCGGGGGCATCCGGTCCAGCACCGCCTGCACCGCCCGGTGCCGGCGCTCCGTCAGCTCGCGCAGCAGGGCGTCCGCGGCCGCGGTCGGCACCAGCCGCACCTCCCGCCGGTCCCGCGGATCCGCCACCCGGCGCAGCAACCCCGTCGCCTCCAGCCGGTCGCAGAGCCGGCTCGCCGAGGACGGCACCACGTCGAGCAGCTCCGCCAGCCGGTTCACATTGACGTCCGACCGGCTGCTGACCAACGAGAGCACCCGCAGCTGGGTCGGTGAGACCGGCACGGTGTGGCGCGAGGCGGCGCCGTCCAGCACCCCGAGCAGCGCCTCCGCAGCAGCGTCGATCGCCTCGGCCAGATTCGGAGGTCGCTCCACCCGATGTCCCCTGCGATCGTCCTGCTCCCGTGCTGCCGCGCCGCCGGCTATCGCTGCCATCCGCCGTCGTGACCAGCGGAACCGCGCCAGTCCAGACAGACGACCACCGCGTCGTCGCGCAGGTCGACATCGGCATGGTAGGCGTGCAGTTCCCGCATCACCGTACCAACTGCCTCGGTCGCCGGTTGCAGCCGAGTCGACCGCATCGCGCGCGCCATCGCCCGGCCGCCGTATGCCTCCCGCCCCGCCGGCTCGGCGGCGTACACCCCGTCGCTGACCACGAAGAGCCGATCACCGGGCGCCACCTCGAACTCCTGCGCCGCGTACCGGATCTCGGCGAACATCCCCAGCGGCAACTGCTGCTCCAACTCGATCCGGTCGACCGCGCCGGCGCGCAGCCGCAACAGGTGCGGGGAGCCGGCGTCCACCGCCCGCGCCCGGCCGGTGCGGGTGTCCAGCTCCAGCAGCAACGTAGGCACGTGCCGGGCGCCGCGGTGCTGGTAGAAGATGGTGTCCGAGGCCAGTTCGGCCTGCTCCGTCAGGCTGCCGCCGGAGCGCCGGGCGTTGCGCATCGCGTTCACGCTGACCGCGGTCAGCAGGGACGCGGCCAGTCCGCTGCCCGCGCCGTTGAGGACGGTCACGGTCAGCCGGTCACCGTCCACCGACCAGTCGAAGTGGTCACCACCCACGGTGTACGCCGGTTCCAGCTGCCCGGCGAGCAGGAACGCCGCCTGCGCCACGCTGCGCCCGGGCAGCAGATCCCACTGCATCTCGGCGGCCATGGTGAGCCGCTCCCGGCGCCGCACCCGCCGGTACCGGTCGGTCTCCCGGTCCGCCGCCCGCAGCGCCACCGCCAGGTCCCCGGCGATGTCGGCCGCCCGCTCGACCGTGCCGGCGTCCGGCGTACGGTCGAGCTCGATCAGCATCACCCCGAGCCGCTCCCCCCACACCGTCAGCGGCAGGTAGAGCCGGCAGCGGCCCCGCTCGTCGGTGTCCGCCACCGGCTGCTGGCTGCTGAAGCAGCGCTGCGCCACGGTGTGGCAGGCCAGGAACCCGGCGTCGGGCAGCTCCGGGTCGAGCACCGGCCACAACCCGCTGATGCGGTAGTCGGCGATGAACACGTCCGTCCGCGACGCGTCCAGCGCGGACCGGACGGCGCGGTCGGCGGCCTCCACCAGCTGGTCGGGTGGAGCCTCGCGGAGAGCGCGCGACACCGGTCCGGGCGCGTGCGGCATGTCGTCCTCCGATTCTTGCATCAGAGCAAGCATCATACGAACCCCGGCTGCGGCCGCCCCACCCGGCGCACCCCGGGTGGCCTGCGCCGGTATCGCCCCGGTTGCCCCGCGCCGGCCGGAATACTGGCATCGGGCGTCCCACGGCCAGGAGGTGTGCGGTGAACTCGGCGAACGGCGCGGCCGTGGTGGTCGGGGTGGACGGGTCCGAGGAGGCACTGCGCGCCGTACGGCTGGCCGCCGCGGAGGCCGCCCGGCGCGCCCGGCCGCTGCGGGTGGTGCACGGTTTCATCTGGCCGCTGCTGCGGGTGTCGGTCGGACCGGCCGCCCAGGGACCGCCCGGCGGCGGGCTGCGCCACCGGGCCGAGGCCCTGGTCGAGGCGGCCGTGGCCGAGGCCGAGGCGGCGGCGCCAGGGCTGCGGGTGACCGGCGAGATCATCGACGGGGAGGCGTCGGCGGCGCTGCTCGGGGAGTCCCCCACCGCGGTCATGATCGTGCTCGGCAGCCGGGGTCTGGGCGGGTTCGCGGCCCTGGTGGTCGGCTCGGTGGCGATCCAGGTGGCCACGTACGCCGATTGTCCGGTGCTGGTGGCGCGCGGCGCGGACCGGACGGAAGGGCCGGTCGTGGTCGGGGTGGACGGCTCTGCGCTGTCCCGCGAGGCCGTCACCTTCGCGGCCGAGGAGGCCGCGCTGCGCGGCACCGCGCTGCACGCCGTGCACGCCTACCGGCACCCGGCCTCCAGCGGTCCCGGGGACATGCAGCCCCTGGTGTACGAGGAGAGCCAGCTGCGCGGCGAGGAGGACCGGGTGCTCGTCGAGGCGCTGGCCGGGCTGGCCGACCGGCACCCCGAGCTGTCGGTCAGCCGGGAGGCGACCCGGGGCCGGCCGGTGCGCGTGCTCGCCGAGGCGTCCCGGCGGGCGCAGTTGCTGGTCGTCGGCGGCCAGGGCCGGGGCGAGCTGAGCGGCCTGCTGCTCGGCTCGGTGAGCCAGGGGGCGCTGCACCACGCCGGCTGCCCGGTGGCGGTGGTGCGGGCGCCCGGCTGACCCGGGCCGTCCCGGCACGTTGCGCACCGACCAGAACGGGTAGACGCGGTGGGCACACCGCAACGGTGACGACGACCGGAGGAGGCAGCGATGCCAGGACCACGGCCGGGTAGCAACGCCTACGACAAGGAACGGGCGCGACTGCGGGACCTGATCGAGAATTCCGGCCGCGCGGCCGACCAGGAGGCGAACCAGGTCGCCAACCGGATCCTCCAGGAGGATCGGGGCCAGCGAGGGGTGGTCCGTGGGGAACGCACCTACGGCCCCAAGGGCGAACGCGAACCCGGCGACCCGAAGTGAGGGCGCGGCTTCTGGACGGTGCCGTCGCCGGCGCGGTCGGCAGCGTCGCCCTCGACGTGGTCAGCTACCTGGACATGGCGGTGCGGGCCCGGCCGGCGAGCAGCACGCCGCAGGCGAGCGCCGAGCGGCTGGCCGGGCTGGCGCACGTCGACCTGGGGTCCGAGGACCAGGCGGCCAACCGCCGCTCGGGCCTCGGGCCGCTGCTCGGGTACGGCCTGGGCGTCGCCGCGGGCGCCGCGTTCGCCGTGCTCGCCGGCCGCCGCCGGATCTCCACCCCGCTGGCCGTCGCGCTACTCGGCGGTGGGGTCATGGCGGCCTCGGACGGCTCGATGACAATGCTCGGGGTGACCGATCCGCGCAGCTGGCGACGCTCGGACTGGGTCGCCGACCTGGTGCCCCACCTGGCGTACGGCGTGGCGGCCGCAGCCACCTGGAACCGGCTGCGGCCGCCACGCTGAGCACCGCTCAGCCGTCGCTGTCGTCGTCGGCGGTGTCACCGGCCGGGCCGTACGGGGATGCCTGGCCCTTGGGGACCCGCCGGCCCCGGTCGCCGGTCGAGTGGCCGCCCTCCGGGTGGCCGGCCGGGCCGGGGCCCTTGCTGTCCTGGCTGGTCGCGCCCTTGTCGTTGCGGCGGAACTCCTCCTGCTGCGGTTGCATGACGGCGGTCTCCTCTCCCCGTGGGAGCACGCGGCGGATCCGCCACGCACCCGGTCGAGTTACCCGCCACCGGGGCCCGCATTCGGCCCCCGGCCACCGGGCTGATCGGCGCCAGGGCGGGTACTGCGTCGGCATGGGGGACGAACGCCGGGTGGCCCGGGCGCTGTTGACGCGGCAGGGCCGCACGTACGCCGAGGAGGCCGGGATCAGCCTCGCCGACCGACCGGCCCCGCTGTACCAGCTGCTGGTGCTGACCACGCTGCTGAGCACCCGGATCCGGGCCTCGGTGGCGGTGGCCGCCGCGCGGGAGCTGTTCGCCGCCGGCTGGCGCACCCCGCAGGGGATGGAGGGGGCGACCTGGCAGGAGCGGGTGGACGCGCTGGGCCGCGGGCACTACCGCCGCTACGACGAGCGGACCTCGACGATGCTCGGCACGGGGGCGCGGCTCTGCCTGGACCGCTGGCACGGCGACCTGCGCCGGTTGCATCGGGAGGCCGACGGCGAGCCGACCGTGCTGCGCCGGCTGCTGACCGGGTTCCCCGGGATCGGCCCCACCGGCGCGGACATCTTCCTGCGCGAGGTGCAGTCGGTGTGGCCGGACGTCCGCCCGTACGCCGACCGGCGGACGCTGGCCGGGGCGAGGCGGCTCGGCCTGCCGGCGAACCCGCGCGGCCTGGCCGGCCTGGTGCCCGACGGCGAATTCGGCCGGTTCGCCTCAGCCCTGGTCCGGGTGGCGCTCGGCGAGGAGTCGGCGGGCGAGGTGAACCGCGTCGCCGCCACGGCCCGCTGAGCTCAGTCGACCGGCTTGTTCCCGGGCTTGGTCAGGTGCCACACCAGCAGCGACACCAGCAGGGCGAGCACCACCACGCCGCCGGAGATCCCCCGCTCGTCGCTGCTGCGGCCGGTGACGGCGAAGTAGATCACCGCGAGGCCGGCGAGCACGGCCAGGACTTTCCGTATCCCTCGGTCCTTCACGTCCCGGACCGTACGGGCGCCCCCGGCGGGCCCGCCGGATTTTCGGCCCCCGTCACCCGACGGGGTGGCGTCAGTCGGCCTCCAGGTCGTCCAGCGAGACGGCGTGCGTCATCAGCCAGCGGGCCAGTGCCGCCATGCCGAACAGCCACAGCGGCGCCGACTCCGTCGGCCCGTTCGTGGCGAAGATGGCGAACCGCAGGTCCGGCGCCCGGTACGCCTCGATCCGCCAGCGGTGGTTCTTGTCCCGCCACACGGCCGAAGGGTCCATGGCGTCACGGTAGGTGATCCCCGGGCCGGCGCGGGCCGCTTGCGCGTGGCGAAACCGGCCGTGTCACCGGCGACCGGCCGGCCGCTCACGCCGGTGGGGCGGCGACGACCTCGCGGGCGTCGTCGGGCAGCCGGCGGGTGGCGCCCCGCCGGTCCAGCAGCTCCAGCAGCGGCACCGCCACCCGGCGGGTGGTGTCCAGGGCCTGCCGGGCGGCGCTGAGCGTGAACGGCTGCGGCAGCCGGCCCAGCACCCGCACCGCGTCGTCGACCGCCCCGGGCAGCAGCACCACGTTCTCGGCCAGCCGCAGCAACGCGCCGGCCCGGACCGCCGCGCCGATCTCCCGGGGCCCGAGGCCCAGGTCGGCCAGGCGCTCGGCCTCCGGCGCGCGGAACGGCCGGTCGCCGAACTCGGCGCGGACCCGGGCGACGGCCCGGGCCACCGGCTCGGGTAGCGCGTCCACCGCCGCGGCGGTGACCCGGCCGGAACGCAGCCGCAGCGGCGGGGCCAGCAGCGCCTCCACCAGGGCGCGGTCGGGCAGGTCGAGGCGGCGCCGGAGCACGTCCACCGGCGCGCCGGGCTCCAGCGGGTGCTCGCGGGCGTACCGGCTGACCTCCCCGGTGAGCCGGGCGGCGAGCCGCCGCCAGTGCCCCGGGTCGGCCAGCCAGTCACCGGCGACCGGTGGCATGCTCACCGGCACCCCCATCCGGGTCAGGTCGCCGGCCCGGACCAGCAGCCGGCGCCGCAGCTCCCCGGCCAGGTCGGGGCGGCCGTCCAGCTCGGCGAGGACCTTCGCCCGGGCGACGGCCGCGCCGCGCCGGGCCAGCGGCGGTGGGGCCACATCCAGCACGGTCACCCCGCCGGCGACGTGGTGCCGGCCGGGGTCGCGCAGCACCGCCCGGTCGCCGATGAGCAGCGGCAGCGGCCGGGCCAGGCGCAGCCGTACGGTGTCCGGGCCCAGCGGGCGGACCCGGGCCGCGACGGCGGCGGAGCCGACGTGCAGGGTCAGCGTGGCGGGCAGGTCGGCGGCCGGGTCACCGGCGAGCCGCACGTCGAGCAGGTCGGTGCGGTGGAACCGGCCGGGGGTGAGCAGCGCGTCCCCGCGGGCCAACCGGTCCCGGGACACCCCGCGCAGGTTCACCGCCACCCGGGCCACCGCGGCCACCTCGTTGCGGGCGCCGCCCAGGCAGTGCAGGCCGCGGACCCGGACCGGCTCGCCGGTGCCGGCCAGTTCCAGCTGGTCGCCGACGCGCAGCCGGCCACCGCCGAGGGTGCCGGTGACCACCGTGCCGCTGCCCCGGATGGTGAACGCCCGGTCCACCCAGAGCCGCACCGGCGCGTCCGGCGCCGGGTACGGCAGGCCGGCGACCAGCCGGTCCAGGGCGGTCCGCAGCTCGGGCAGACCGGCCCCGGTGACGCCGCTGACCGCCACCGCCGGCACCTCGCCGAGGGAGGTCGCGGCGATCTCCGCCCGGGCCTGGGCCAGCGCCGGTGCCGGGTCGGCCAGGTCGGCGCGGGTCACCGCCAGCAGCCCGTGCGAGACGCCCAGGGCGTGCAGCGCGGCCAGGTGCTCGGCGGACTGCGGCATCCAGCCCTCGTCCGCGGCGACCACCAGCATCGCGGCCGGCACGGGGCCGACCCCGGCGAGCATGTTCGGCACGAACCGCTCGTGCCCCGGCACGTCGACGAAGGCCACCGTGCCGCCGGAGGGCAGGTCGGTCCAGGCGAAGCCGAGGTCGATGGTCATGCCCCGGCGGCGTTCCTCCGCCCACCGGTCCGGTTCCATCCCGGTCAGCGCCCGGACCAGCGTCGACTTGCCGTGGTCGACGTGCCCGGCGGTGGCGACGACCCACACGGCTCAGCCCTCCCCCGGCGCCCGCAGCACCGCCGCCCGCAGCAGGTCGTCGGCGGCCGGCGGCACGCAGCGCAGGTCCAGCAGTAGCCGGCCGCGCACCACCCGGCCGAGCACCGGCGGCGTGCCGGCGCGCAGCGGTTCGGCGTACCGGGCGGGCAGGCTCAGCGCCCACGAGTCCAGCTCGACGCCGGGGGCGCCACCGCCGCCGACCACCGACGCGCACGGCGCCACGTCCGCCTTGCGGCCCTCGACGCCGAGCGCGTCGCGCAGCCGCTCGGCCCGCTCACGCAGCCCGGCGGGATCGGCGTGCAGGGCGGCCCGGGTGGGGGTGTCCGCGCCGTGCAGGGTGCCGGCCAGCGCGGCCAGGGTGAGCTTGTCCACCCGCAGCGCCCGCGCGAGGGGGTGCCGGCGCAGCCGTTCGACCAGCTCCGCGGTGCCGAGCAGCAGGCCGGCCTGGGGTCCGCCGAGCAGCTTGTCGCCGCTGGCGGTGACCAGGTGCGCGCCGGCGCGCAGCGTGCCGGCCGCGTCCGGCTCGGCCGGCAGCAGCGGGTCGGGGGCGAGCAGCCCGGAGCCGATGTCGGCCACCACGGGCACGCCGAGGGTGGCGAGCCGGCGTACCGGCACCGCCGAGGTGAAGCCGGTGACCAGGAAGTTCGACGGGTGCACCTTGAGTACGAACCCGGTGCGCGGGCCGATCGCCGCGGCGTAGTCGTCCAGGGTGGTGCGGTTGGTGGTGCCGACCTCGCGCAGCCGGGCGCCGGTGCTCTCGAGCAGGTCGGGCAGGCGGAACCCGTCGCCGATCTCGACCAGCTCCCCGCGGCTGACGACGATCTCCCGGTCGGCGGCGAGGGCGGTGGCGGCGAGGACCAGGGCGGCGGCGCCGTTGTTGACCACGTGCACCGCCCCGGCGTCCGGCACGGCGGCGGCGAGGGCGGCGAGCGCGTCCCGGCCGCGCCGGGCCCGGCGGCCGGTGACCAGGTCGAGTTCCACGTCGGTGTGCCCGGCGGCGGCCACCACCGCGTCGACGGCGGTGGCCGACAGGGCGGCCCGGCCGAGGTTGGTGTGCAGCACGACGCCGGTGGCGTTGAGCACCGCCCGGGGCGTACGCCGGGGCAGGGCGGCGACGGCGGCGTCGCGTACCTCCTCCGGGGTGATCTCGCCGCGCCGGGCGCGGTCCTGGGCCGTGGTGATCGCGGCCTTCACCCGGTCGCGGCCGAGCGTGGCCACGGCGGCGGCAAAGGCGGGGTCGGCGAGCAGCGTGTCGGTGCGCGGCACGCGCCGCCGAGGGTCGGCCGTGCCGTCGGGCATCGCGTCAACTCCACAGGTTGCTTGGCGGAGACGGACGGGAATCGAACCCGCCTGGCCCGGATTCCGGACCACACCGGTTTTGAAGACCGGGAGGGGCACCAGCCGCCCGAACGCCTCCACCCCGCACTTAACCACATGGGATCTCCGCCCGCTGCGGTGGGAGTCAGGACGCGGGCCTCTCCGGGTGCGAACGCCGCCGGTCGGCGCGCTCCCGCTGCGGCACGACCGTGTACTTCGGGTCCTTCGCCGAGGCGACGCCGCCGTGGAAGATGCCGAACCGGGTGCAGACCGACGCGGCGAGCAGCGCGCCGCCGGAGAGCACGGACAGCGCCCGGTTGCGCCGGCCGGCCAGCGCCCCGACCACACCGGCCACGGTGAGCGCCCGCCCGGCCCGCAGCAGCCGCCCGGCGCTGCCGACCGTGTAAGGCTCGCTGAGCAGGCCCAGCCGCTTCTCCACCCGGTGCGAACCCCACAGCTCCAGGGCCGCGCCGGCCACTGCGAGGCGGCGCGCCGGTCCGGCCTGCTCGACCGGCGCGGCGAGCAGGCCCACGCCGGCGCCGCTGGCCAGGGCGCTGCCCGCGAAGATGGCCGGCAGCTCCGGGTACGCCTCGTGCCAGGACGGCACGGCGGTGTCGGCCAGCAGCACCCCGGTGTACGTGGCCAGCGCCGGCGCGGTGGCGGCGGCGACCAGCCCGGCGGCGTGCCCGACCGGGGGCAGCAGGCGCCGGCCCACGCCGAGCACGCCCCGCTCGGGCAGCCACGGCGCGGCCTCGGCGATCGCGGCCACGCCGGCGGCCGGACCGAAGACGCTGAGCACCCAGGTGCCCACCGACATCGGGGAGGTCAGCTTCGCCACCCGCAGCATGTGGTGGAACCGGGACGGCATGCCCAGGTCCCGGATCAGGAAGACGGCGCTGGCGCTGACCGCCGCGAGGGAGCTGACCCGGCCGGCGCGGCGCAGCGCCGGCCGGTCGGTGAGCTGCCCGCCGGCGGCCACCAGCGCCGAGCCGGCGGCGAGGCCGCCGGTGAACAGGTACGCGGGGATGTCCCACGTCCACACCGGCGCCTTCAGGATGGGCCGCCCGTAGTAGGAGGTGAACTCGGCGGGCGGCACGTTGAGCTGCTCGCCACCGCCCCGACGTCGCCCACCGCCGCGCCGCCGCCCGGTCGGCGGGACGTCGCGGGGCGGCTGCGGCGCCAGGCCGGCCCCGGCCGCACCGGCGTCGGTGCGCGCCACGCCGGCTCCGCTGCCGGTCGCCCGGCTACCGCCGGCCCGGTCGGCCGCGGCGGCGCGCTCCTCGGCGGCCAGCCGCTCCCGGAACCGGCGGAACAGGGCACCGACCGGGGCGCGGTCCGGACTCACGAGGAACCTCCGACGAACGCGGCGACGGCGGCCGCCACCATGGCGAGTGCGGCCAGCCCGGCCCGCTTGTACATCTTCGGCAGGTCCCGGGTGGTGACCACCGGGTCCGGGGGCAGGCCGTACACCTCCGGCTCGTCGAGCAGCAGGAAGAACGCGCCGTCGCCGCCCACCCCGTCGGTCGGGTCGTGGCCGTACAACCGAGCCTCCGGCACGCCCCGCTCGTGCAGCGTGGCGACCCGCTGGGCGGCGCGTTCGCGCAGCTCGTCCAGCGGGCCGTACTGGATGGACTCGGTGGGGCAGGCCTGCGCGCACGCCGGGGTCTGCCCGGCGCCCAGCCGGTCGTAACAGAGCGTGCACTTCCACGCCCGGCCGTCCCCCTTGCGCTGGTCGATCACCCCGTACGGGCAGGCGGAGATGCAGTAGCCGCAGCCGTTGCAGATGTCCTCCTGCACCACGACGGTGCCGAACTCGGTACGGAACAGCGCGCCGGTCGGGCAGACGTCCAGGCAGGCCGCGTGGGTGCAGTGCTTGCACACGTCGGACATCATCAGCCAGCGGAAGTCGGCGCGCCCGTCCGCGCCGGTGCCCCGCCCGGGCGGCTGGGAGCCGGGCATGCCGAGGAACTGGCTGCCGTTCGCGCCACCCGGCGGCGGCGTGTCGTTCCCGCTGGTCGGCGCCGACGGCGGTGTGTCGTCACCGGTGGCCGGGGCGCCGGTCGGGCTGCCGGCGAACGGCGGGGTGCGGTGCCCGGCGGGCCGGGGCTGCTCGATGAACGCCACATGCCGCCACGAGTTGGCGGTCAGCGCGCCGGTGTTGTCGTAGGACATGCCCAGCAGGTCGAAGCCGGAGTCCGGGACGGCGTTCCACTCCTTGCAGGCCACCTCGCACGCCTTGCAGCCGATGCAGACGCTGGTGTCGGTGAAGAAGCCCATCCGGGGCCCGGCGTCGGCCCAGCCGGCGTCCGGCGCCGGGTCGAGGGGCCCGTACAGGCTGTTGGCGTCCGGGATCATCGTGGGTGCTCCCTCGGCCCGTCGTCGCTCGGCCCGGCCGGGTGGCGGACCTCGGCGGTGAGCTGCGGTGGCATCCCGTGGCCGGGCGGGATCCCGGCGCGGCGCCGGTAGTCGGCGACCAGGTCCCGCAACCCCGCCCCGGTCGGCCGACGGCCCGGGCGGATGTCGCAGGTGCCGACCTTGCTCTCCTGGATCAGCACGTTCGGGTCGAGGGTGATGCCGAACAGGTCGTTGGCGGAGTCGCCGGTGACCAGGCCCTCGAAGCCGAAGTGGTACGGCAGCCAGATCTGGTGGATCACCCGCCCGTCGACCCGCAACGGGGTCAGCCGGTCGGTCACCAGCACCTTCGCCTCGATCACCGCCCGGCCGCTGATCAGGTGCGCCCAGCCCAGGTGCGCCAGTCCCACCTCGGCGGCCAACTCCGGCGACACCTCGACGAACATCTCCGGTTGCAGCTCCGCCAGCGGCCGCACCGTCCGGCTCATGCCACCGGCGGTGTGGTGCTCGGTGAGCCGGCTGACCGTGAACACGTACGGGAAGACCTCGCTGTGCTGCTGAGGCGGGCTCGGGTTCACCGAGTTCACCGGGTGGTCGTACACCTTGCGGGTGGGGTTGGCCTGCTGCCCGTACAGCGGGTTGCGCATCGGCGACTCGGCCGGCTCGTAATGGGTCGGCAGCGGGCCGTCGAGAACGCCGCTCGGCGCGTACAGCCAGCCCTTCCCGTCGGCCTGCATGACGAACGGGTCGTCCCCGGCGAGGGCGGCCGAGCCGGAGGCGTCCGCCGCCGGCCGGTACCACGGCGGCTTGGTCTTCTCGAAGTCCGGCACGTCGTAGCCGGTCCACTCGCCCTTCTCCTCATCCCACCAGACGTACTTCTTCCGGCCACTCCACGGCCGGCCCTGCGGGTCGGCGGAGGCACGGTTGTAGAGAGTGCGCCGGTTCGCCGGCCAGGCCCAGCCCCACTCGGCGGCGACCCAGTCCTGCTCGTGCCGCGACTTGCGGCGGGCCGCCTGGTTGACGCCCTCGGCGTAGACCCCGGAGTAGATCCAGCAGCCCACCGCCGTCGAGCCGTCGTCCTTCGCCTCGGCGAACGACGCCAGCGGCCGGCCGGTGACCACGTCGTACCCGTTGATCTCGCGCAGCACCGCCTCCGCGCTGGGCTCGGCGTACCGGCCGTGCGTGGGGTAGTCCCAGGCCAGGTCGAGCAGCGCCCGGTCGCGGGGCTTGTCGGAGTTGGCCAGCTTCTCCCGCAGCTTGCGCCCCAGGTGGTAGAAGAACCACAGCTCGGAGCGGGCGTCACCCGGCGGGTCGACGGCCTTCTCCCGCCACTGGAGCAGCCGTTGGGTCTGGGTGAAGGTGCCCTCTTTCTCCACGTGCGAGGCGGCGGGCAGGAAGAACACCTCGGTCCGGCACTCCTGCGGGACGATCTCGCCGGTGGCCACCTCCGGCCCGTTCCGCCAGAACGTGGCGCTCTCGATCATGAACAGGTCCCGGACGACCAGCCAGTCGAGGTTGGCCATACCCAGCCGCTGGGCCCGGCCGTGCGCCGAGCCGACCGCCGGGTTCTGGCCGAGCAGGAAGTAGCCCTTGACCTTGCCGTCGATCATGTTCAGCACCTGCCGATAGGTGCCGTGGTCACCGGTCATCCGCGGCAGGTAGCCGTAGCAGAAGTCGTTCTCCGGCGTCGCCGCGTCCCCCCAGTACGCCTTGAGCAGGCTGGCCGCGTACGACCGGGCGTTGCCCCAGAAACCCTTCTGCCCCGGGTGGTGGATGCTGTCCACCCACTCGTCGAAGGTCGGGTGGTCGGCGTGGTGCGGCATCGGCAGGTAGCCGGGCAGCAGGTTGAACAGGGTCGGGATGTCGGTCGAGCCCTGGATGCTGGCATGCCCGCGCAGCGCCAGCACCCCGCCGCCGGGGCGACCCATGTTGCCCAGCAACAGCTGGATGATTGCGCCGGTGCGGATGTACTGCACGCCGACGGAGTGCTGGGTCCAGCCCACCGAGTAGATGAGCACGCCGGTGCGCTCCCGGCCGGAGTTCTGCGTCCAGGCGCGGGCCAGCTCCAGGAACTTCTCCTGCGGGATGCCGCACACCCGCTCCACCGTCTCCGGGGTGTAGCGGGCGAAGTGCCGCTTGAGGATCTGGTAGACGCAGCGCGGATGCTGCAACGTCTCGTCGCGCCGGGTCTTCCCGCTCACCGCGGCGCCGTGCGACTCGTACCGAAGGCCGGCCGCGGTCTCCCGTTCCTTGGCGGTGTGCCCGCTGCCGGACTCCTCCTCGTTCCCCTCGTACTGCCAGCTGTCCTGCACGTAGCTGCCGGTCTCGGGGTCGAAGCCGGAGAAGAAGCCGTCGCCGTCCTCTGCGTCGACGAACTTCTCGCTGATGATCGTGGCGGCGTTGGTGTACGCCAGCACGTACTCCCGGAAGTCGAGCTCGTGGGACAGGATGTAGTTGACCACGCCACCGAGCAGCGCGATGTCCGTACCGGCCCGGATCGGCAGGTAGGTGTCGGCGAGCGCGCTGGTCCGGGTGAACCGGGGGTCGACGTGGAAGATCTTGGCCCCGCGGCGCTTGGCCTCCATCACCCACTGGAAGCCCACCGGGTGGGCCTCGGCCATGTTCGAGC
Organism: Micromonospora sp. NPDC050686; assembly: GCF_040654475.1. Lineage (NCBI taxonomy): Bacteria > Bacillati > Actinomycetota > Actinomycetes > Micromonosporales > Micromonosporaceae > Micromonospora > Micromonospora sp. NPDC050686. The sequence continues at coordinate 1,166 of NZ_JBFAID010000025.1, read as the reverse complement.
CCTGGATGACGATGACGTCAGCGTTGGCGACGTCCTGCTGGAAGTCCGTCGCACCACCGCGACCGAAGCTGGCCCCCAGACCGGGGACGGTGGCGGAGTGTCAAATGCGGGCCTGGTTCTCGATCTGGAGTGCCCCCATCGCCGTGAACAGCTTCTTGATGAGGTAGTTCTCCTCGTTGTCCAGCGTCGCCCCGCCCAGGCTGGAGATGCCCAGCGTACGGTTCAGCGGCCGGCCCTTGTCGTCGACGTCCTCCCAGGTCTCGTCGCGGGCGGCGAGGATCCGGTCGGCGATCATGTCGAGCGCGACGTCGAGGTCCAGGTCCTCCCACTCCGTGCCGTACGGCCGGCGGTAGCGGACCTTGGTCTGCCGCAGCGGGCTGGTGACCAGGCTCCTGCTGGCCGAGCCCTTCGGGCAGAGCCGGCCCCGGGAGATCGGACTGTCCGGGTCGCCCTCGATCTGGCTGACCTTGCCGTCTTTGACGAACACCCGCTGCCCGCAGCCCACCGCGCAGTACGGGCAGACCGAGCGGGCCATGCTGTCGGCGGTCTCGGTGCGCGCGGTGAGCGCGGCACTGTGGCCCGACTGGGCGGCGGCCCCGCGACCGAGCGGGTCGGTCCCGGTGAGTTGCCGGTAGACCGGCCAACCTTCGATGAAGGTACGCAGCCCCATACCGGACACCTCCTCCGCACCGCCGAAAGCTGACCTTCTTGAAGATAGGACAGGGTTCACGGGTCCGCGAGCTGAGAGACGATCATTTTCCGGCGGATGCAGTTCCGCCCCCGACCAGGGGCCGGGGGCGGAACGGGCGTCGGTGTGCAGGTCGCCTCTCGGCGAGTGGCACGACGCGGCTCCAGCCGAACGGTATTCCGCGAAGGCAATTTAGGTGAGGCCCGGGGACACTGGACACACCGACACCTCACTCAACCTACCGCGGTCCCCCGTTGTTCCACTCTGCGCGTGACCGCGGCCACTCCCGTCACGCCGAAGGCCGGCACCCGTGTTCGGGGTGCCGGCCGGTGTTGTTGGCTCAGCTGTTCCAGTGCTGGTTGACCAGGTCGGTGGCCTGCTGTTCCCACTGTGCGTACGCGTCCGGGTAGGCGGACACCTGCACGGTCTGGGCGGCCTTGGTCAGCGGCATGTCCTGCCAACCGTCGACCTGCTTCAG
>NZ_JBFAID010000024.1:0-80950 GCF_040654475.1 Micromonospora sp. NPDC050686 | reverse complement strand
CCCGCAGGCGGCGACCGAGAGCAACCCGTTCGCCGGCAAGGCCAACAGCGGCGCCACCTGGACCAACGACATCAGCCACGGCGAACTGATCCGCACCACCGCGGACCAGACCTTCACCGTCGACCCGTGCAACCTCCGGCTGCTCTACCAGGGGCGTTCCCCCAACTCCGGCGGCGACTACGGCCTCCTGCCCTACCGGCCGGGCCTGCTGACCCTCCAGCGCTAGTGGCTCGAGGAGAGATCTCATGAGAAGACTCAGGATGACCCGTACCGCCCTGGTGACGGCCAGCACCGTCCTGCTGGCATCGGCCGCCGCTGCCGTGGCGATGCCGGCCGGCGCGGCGGCCGCCGGCTGTTCGGTGAACTACGCGGTGTCGTCGCAGTGGCAGGGCGGCTTCGGCGCCAACGTCACCATCACCAACCTCGGCGACCCGCTCACGAGCTGGACACTGACCTGGTCCTACAGCGCCGGCCAGACCGTCACCCAATGGAACACCACACTGACCCAGAGCGGCGCCACCATCACCGCCAGGAACGTCAGCTACAACGGATCCATCCCCACCAACGGCACCACCTCGTTCGGCTTCAACGGCTCCTGGACCAGCAGCAACCCCGCCCCCACCAGCTTCGCCCTCAACGGGGTCACCTGCACCGGCGACACCACGCCGACCACCTCACCCACCACCTCACCGACGACGTCGCCCACGAGCCCGCCGCCGGGCGGGCCGGCGGACATCACGGTGAACAGCGCCACCAGGTACCAGACGGTCGACGGGTTCGGCGCCGCGGTGTCGATCTGGGGTAGCGCGTGGTCGACGGCCGAGACGCAGACGCTGGTCGGGCTGGGCCCCAACCAGCTCGGTCTGTCCATCGTGCGCACCGGCCTCTCGCCGGTGTCCAGCGAGTGGTCGACACAGGTCAACGCCCTGAAGACGGCCAAGTCGTACGGGTCCAACGTGAAGATCATGGCGTCGCCGTGGACGGCGCCGGCGGCCTGGAAGACCAACAACAGCCGGATCAACGGCGGCAAGCTGAGGCCCGACTACTACGACGACTACGCCAGTCACCTGAACAGCTACGTCCAGTACATGCGCAACCAGGGCGTGACGATCGACGTCACCTCCGTGCAGAACGAGCCGGACTGGCACCCGGACTACGACTCGATGGACTGGAGCGGCACCGAGCTGCAGACCTTCGTCCGGGAACAGGGCGCGAAGGTGCAGAACACCAAGCTGATGGTCGCCGAGGCGGTGAACCTGAACTACAGCTACACCGATCCGACCCTGAACGACGCAGCCGCTCGGAACAACATCGGCTACATCGGCGGCCACCTCTACGGCACCGAGGCCTCGGGCCGGCTGAAGCCGTACACTCTGACCCAGCAGTACAACAAGCCGGTGTGGATGACCGAGTGGAACCTGCACGAGGCCGACGGCAGCGGCTCCAACATCTGGGGCAACCCCAGCAACCAGGCGGTCTGGGACGAGACGCTGGACGACATCATGCGCAGCGTGCACAAGTCGATGGAGTCCAACTGGAGCGCCTACGTCTGGTGGTACGGCAAGCGCTACTACTCCTTCATCGGCGACGGCGAGGCCGCGTACGGCACCACGGCGGGCGCCCCGCTCAAGCGCGGGTACGCGTTCTCGCAGTTCGCCAAGTACGTCCGCCCGGGCTATCAGCGGGTCGGCCTGACCAAGAGCGCCAAGGTCTCGCCGCTGGAGGTGACCGCCTACCAGGGTGACGGGAAGGTCGCGCTGGTGATCCTCAACCGGTCGACCAGCGTGGTGAACAACGCCATCATCCAGGTGCCGCAGAACGTCACCAAGGCGGAATACGTCGCCACCTCGCAGAACGCCAACGCGGCCAGCCAGCCGGCCGGCGTGAACGGGAACCAGGTCGCCGTGAACGTCGGCGCACGAAGCATCTCCACGGTCGTACTCACCCTCTGACGGCGGGCGGGCGGGCGGGTGGGTGGGTGGGTGGGTGGGTGGGTGAGCGTTCACACCCGCCCGCTCCGGGCCCTGCGCCTGCGCTCGTTGGACCGTCGGCCAGCAACGTCGGCAACAGCCCGACCGGCTGCGAATACCGGGCGTGCTGGTAAGTGGTCTACGCGTGCTCTACGCCTGGCCCAACCGGGCTCTTCACAGTTGAGGGTGTAGTCGCTGGTTGGATGGTGGCTGGCGGGTCGGTCCCGGGGCCGGTGTCGAGGTCTTCCGAAGGCTGGTGCCGACGCTGGGGGTGTGCAGGAAGACCCCGACGGATGCGCAAACGCAGCCGGAGGTCCGATCTTGGCGTCACCGTTCGCAGTGGATTTCTTCGCGTAACTCGCTCAGACCGGTCAACGGCGCACCCGATAGCGCAGGTGAAGCACCCGGTTGCCCTGAATCACCACGTCAGGATCCTCCAACAGGTGCTGCGCGTGGACCGACCCGAAGTAGCGCTTGCCGGACCCGAACACGACGGGTACGACGTCCATGCGCACCTCGTCGACCAGGCCCGCGGCAAGCACCTGGCCACCGACGTCGCCAGCGGCGACCTCGACCATGCGGTCACCCGCAAGCTCCTGCGCCTTGGCCACGGCTGCCTCGACACTGTCGACGAAGTGAAACGGCGCCTCGGGGTCCCAGCCCTCGGGCTGCGGCCGGTGCGTCACGACGACCACGTGGTCGACCCCGCTCGGAGGTTTTCCGTCCCAGCCGTCCGTCATGTCGAAGACGTGGCGGCCGACGATCGTGACTCCGATCTGGTCCCAGTACGGCCGGGTGTAGTCGTAGGACGTCTGCGACACCTTCACCTCGCCGCTGGAGTCCAACGGGACGTCACCGCTGGACAACCAGTCGAACAGCGGTCCGGGCTGGTCGTGCTCGTCCGCGACGAAGCCGTCCACCGACACCGAGCTGTACATGACCACCTTGCCCACGGGGCTCTCCTCTGCTTTGGGTGCCCCCAAATTAGCGTGCCGTGAGCTGTCGCTCTTGTAAGAAATCAATCGGCCGGCAGCGGCCAGCTGTCCAGCACGTGGCCGGGATGTTCGCGCAGGAACCGCCGCCGGACTTCGACGTACCGGGTCGGCGTGAGCCCGGTGAACGACCGGAACTCGTGGCCGAAGTGGGCCTGGTCGAAGTAGCCTGCGCCAGCGGCGAGGTCGCCCCAGTCGATCGGTCCGGCGGGGTTGATCGCGAACACGATGGCGGCGAAGCGGTAGGTGCGGGCCAGCCGCTTCGGCGTGACGCCGATGAGCTCCTTGAACCGCTGTGCCAGATGAGTGCTGCTGACACCGGCTGCCACGCTCAGGTCGCCGATCGCCATCGCCCCGCTGGTCGCCGCGATGACGCTGCTCGTATGGCGGACCAGCCCCAGGCCGGCGGTCTCGCACAGCCGTCGCATCAGCTCCTCCTCGAGCAGCGTCAGCATCTCGTGCGGTCCGTCCGCCGTGGCCAGCCGGTCTCGCAGCTCAGCAGTGGCGGGCCGGCCCCAAACCTGCTCTACCGTCACCGGCCGGTCACACAGCTCGGCCGCGGGCATCGGCAGGAACGGCGCCAGCCCCCACGGCTTGAAGTGCACGCCGACGGACCGGGTCCGGAGTGGGTAGCCGAACTCCAATGCGCGGGTGGGCGGAGTCACCACGCAGCCGTCGGCGTACTCGGCCGTCTCGATGTCGGTGCCGGCGCGAATGCGGAACGGCGCCCCGAGGTTGACGATGAGCAACGCCGACGGCATCGGCGGCAGCGTCAGCCGGGCGTACGGCGACGCACCCTCCAGGTAGTAAAGGTCGTCGATCAGCCCGTCCAGCGGCGGTCGCGGCACTCTGGACACGTACTCCACGCCGACAGTATCGCCGACGCCCCGCCGGCATCGAGTGCCGAAATGGTCCAGCCCGCGCTGCCGCCAGCATCGAGCCGGCGCCGATCGCGGACGAGCGCCCGGCCGCGGACATTTGCGTGGGATACGCGTGCTGCGTGAGCGATGGAGGGCAGCGACCTCAATTGCCAGGGCTAGGGGCCGACGATCGGGTACGGCCTGTCGATCACGACGTTCTTCATCACCAGGGTGGAGTTCAGCCGCTGCACCCCGGGCAGCGCGGAGAGCACATCGTCTTCGAGTCGGGCATAGGCGTCGAGGTCGGTCGTCCGTACCCGCAACAGATAGTCGGGATCACCGAACAGACGCTGAGCCTGGAGCACGTTGGGGATCCTCCCGACGGCGTCTTCGAACCCGAGCAGGGTCGCCCGGTCCTCCTGCTTCATGGTCACGAACACCAGCGCCTCGAACCCCAACCCCAGCGCCCGCGGATCAACGATCGCTCGGTAGCCCACGATCGCTCCCGAGTTCTCCAGGTCACGCAGGCGACGGTGGGCCGGGGAGATGGTCAGCCCGACCCGGGAGGCGAGGTCGGTCAGCGTCAATCGGCCGTCAAACTGCAGCTCCGCAAGAATCTTCCGGTCGATGCTGTCCACGTCCGAAATCCTTCCACAGGGGGCCGTTTCTGGGCAGTTTGTGGAAGCACATTCTGTCCACTTTGGCATACGGTTCGTAAGGGGAGAGAGGAGAGCGGGAATGCAGCTGTCAGCCGTACTCGCGTTCGCGGCGATCGCCTTCACCCTGATCGCGGTGCCCGGCCCGGACTGGGCGTACGTCCTTGCCGCCGGCGCCCGGGATCACGTCGTCCTACCGGTGGTCGGCGGCGTGATGGCGGGGTACGTGATCCTCACCGCGATCATGGTCGCCGGTGTCGGACCGCTGGTGGCGGCGGCACCGGCCACCCTCACCGCGCTCACCATCGCCGGCTCGGCCTACCTCGTCCACCTCGGCATCCGCGTGCTTGCCAGGCCCGGCGGGATCGAGCGCTCGGGCGCGACCGGCACCGCTCTGGCAGCTTCCCGGCTGGGCTACCTCAGACGCGGGATGGGGGTGAGCGCCCTGAACCCGAAAGGTCTGCTGATCTTCCTGTCGATCCTGCCGCAGTTCACCCGGAGCGAGAACGACTGGCCACTACCAATGCAACTCGGGGCACTGGGCATCGTCTTCGTCCTGATCTGCGCCGTGGTGTACATCCCCCTGGGCCACGCCGCCGACCGCGTGCTCGGCGCCCGTCCCGGCATCGCGCGGCGCACGACGCAACTCGCCGGGGCGACCATGATCGTCGTCGGATTGGCGCTCCTCGGTGAGCGGATCATCGAAACGAGTTGACCTGTGCCGGCCGCGCGCCGGCGCGGGTGCGTTGGATGAGCACGACGCAGGCCAGCACCGCTCCCGCCGCGACCAGCGCGGCCGGGGTGACCGCCTCCCCCAGCAGCAGGGCCGACCAGCTCAGGGTGAGCACCGGCTGGGCGAGCTGGATCTGGCCGACCCTGGCGATTCCGCCGCGGGCCAGTCCGGCGTACCAGGCGAAGAAGCCGAGGAACATCGAGACCACGGTGAGGTAGCCGAACGCGGCCCAGCCGGCAGCGTCGGCCTGCGGGCGGTGGGCGATCGCGGCCACCGCCGTGATCGGTACGGTGACCGGCAGCGAGAGCAGCAACGCCCAGCAGATCGTCCGGGCACCCCCGAGTTCGCGGGCCAGCACGCCCCCCTCCGCGTATCCCAGGCCACAGAGCACCACGGCGGCCAGCAGGAACAGGTCGGCCAGGGACAGCGTCCCGTGCATCGAGCCGCTGCTGGCGAGGAAGGCGAGCACCAGCAGCAGCCCGGCGGCACTGGCGATCCAGAACAGCGGCGGCGGGCGTTCCCCGGCCCGCAGCACGGCGAAGACCGCCGTCAGCGCGGGCAGCACGGTGACGACGACCGCGCCGTGCGCGGAGGTCTGTGTGGTGAGGGCGAGCGACGTGAACAGCGGGAAGCCGACGACGACGCCGAGCGCGACGGTCGACAGCCGCCGCCACTGATCCCGGGTGGGGCGTGGCGCGCCGGTCAGCCGCAGGTACGCCCACGCAAGCAGCGCCGCGCCGACCGCCCGTCCGAACGCGACGAACCACGGGTCCAAGGTCTGCACCGCGACGCGGGTGGCCGGCAGCGACATGCTGAACGCGAGCACGCCCAGCGCGCCGAGGGTGATGCCGGCGCCGGGTCCCGCCGTTACCGTCGTGCGCTCGGTAGCGCTACGCTGCGTCGTCATGAATGATGGTAGCGCCGTCGATCGGGTTGTGCACCACCTGCGTGGCCTGGTGGCGCAGGCCGCACCGGGAACGCAGCTACCGTCGGTGCGTGAGTTGACCGTCCATCACCGCGTCTCCCCGGTGACCGTCGCCGAAGCGACTCGACGGCTCGTCGCGCAGGGGCTGGTCGAGACCCGGTCGGGCCGGGGCTCCTTCGTGGCGGCCCGGCGAGATGACCGTCCCAGCCGGGACCTGTCGTGGCAGACCGTCGCGCTGGGCCCCCGACGGGCCGGCGAGGAGGAGATGCAGGCGCTACTGGCGTTACCGCCGTCCGAGGCCATTTCCCTGACCGGGGGCTATCTCGACCCGGACCTCCAGCCGGCCGCCGCACTCGGCGCGGCGCTCGCCCGCGCGGCCCGGCAACCGGCGGCGTGGCACCGCGGCCCGGTGGAGGGGCGCGCGGACCTGCGGGCCTGGTTCGCCCGCGAGACCGGCGGGAGCCTGCGGGCCGAGGACATGGTGATCTGTCCGGGCGGGCAGGCCGCGCTGTCGTCCACCCTGCGGGCGCTCACCGCGCCCGGCGACACCCTGCTCGTCGAATCCCCCACCTACCTGGGCGCGCTGGCCACCGCCCACGCGGCCGGGCTTCGGGTGGTGCCCGTGCCCGCCGACGCCGACGGGGTACGGCCCGACCAGCTCGCCGCCGCCTTCGCCCGCACCGGCGCCCGGCTGTTCTACTGCCAGCCGCTGCACGCCAACCCGCACGGCGCGACCCTCGCACCCGCCCGGCGCGCCCAGGTCGCCGCGGCGGTCCGCGACGCGGGCGCGTTCCTCGTCGAGGACGACTACGCCCGTGACCTGACCATCGACGGCGAGGCCCCACCCCCGCTGGCCGCCGACGACCCCGACGGACACGTCATCTACCTGCGCTCGCTGACCAAGTCCGCCGCGCCCGGCCTGCGGATCGCCGCGCTCGGCGCCCGGGGACCCGCCGGCGCCCGGCTGCGCGCCGCCCGGCTGCTCGACGACCTCTTCGTCGCCGGGCCGCTGCAACAGGCCGCGCTGGAGTTCCTCACCGCACCGGCCTGGGGCCGGCATCGCCGTACACTGCGCAAGGAGCTGCGGGCCCGCCGCGAGGCGCTGCTCGCGGCGCTGAACCGGCACCTGCCCTCGCTGGCCCCGCACGACGTTCCCCGCGGCGGCCTGCATCTGTGGGTCCGGTTGCCGGACGGCACCAACGACGTCGCGCTGACCGCCGCGGCTGCCGGCGAGGGTGTCGTCGTCTTCCCCGGCCGCCCCTGGTACGCCGCCGAGCCGCCGGCACCGCACCTGCGCCTCACCTACGCCGCCGCCCCGCCGCACCTGATGGACGAGGCGATCCGCCGGCTGGCCGTCGCACTCGCCCGCTGACGTCACAGCAGCCGAAGGAGAAGACCCGTCACGCCCTGCGCCCGGACCGGGACCCCAGGCCGCCGCCACCCCAGCTCAGCCGGGGGTACGGGCGGCCACGGCGCGGACGGCCCAGTCGAGCACCGGCGTCGCGCTCCCGGTGACCGGCCAGCCGTTGACGACGGAGAGCAGCCGCTCGTAGCGCTCCCGGCGCGGATCGCTCGCCGCCGCCAGCCGCGCCAACAGCCGCCGCCGCAGGTCGACGTCGTCGGGGCGGCCGCAGAGCCGGGCGTACCCAGTCATGATGGCCGCGACGGCGGCGTCCGCCTCGGGTGCCGTCGGGTCGACGCCGGCGGCCAGGGCCGGCTCGGCCTGCGCCCGGGCCAGCGCGACGGCGTCCCGGCGCACCACCCGGTCGCCGGCCCGGTCGGCGGCATGCTGCTCGGCCAGCAACCGCATGCCGGCGCGGAAGCCCGGGTCCTGGCACAGTTCCGCCAGCTCCACCCATGCCTCGACCTGCGCCTCGCCGGCGTCGTCGGGCAGCTCCGGGGTCATCGAGCGGGCGATGCCCGCGAACGCGGGTTCGGTCCGGCGAGCGGCGAAGACGTCGTCGAGGAAGTTCTCGACCAGCCGCCGTCGTTCGGCGCCGGAGAGCCGCGCCAGCCTGTGCATGAGTTCCATCTCCTTCGGGTCGGACCCGCGCCGGGCGACCGCCGCCAGCACCGCCCGCTGCTGGCGCAGGGCGCGGATCCGCACCGCCAGCGCCTCGGCGTGCGCCGCTGCGACGTCGGCGAGGGAGAGCTCCCGGTCCAGCACCCGCCGGATGGTGGCCAGGTCCAGTCCCAGGTCGCGCAGCGTCCGGACGAGTTCCAGCCGGACGACGGCCGTCGGGGCGTACCGGCGGTAGCCGGCCGGGCTGCGGTCGGTGGGCGGCACGATCCCCCGGTCCGAGTAGAACCGGATGGCCTTGACCGTCAGCCCGGTGCGCCGGGACAGCTCACCGATCGAGTAGCGCCCGTCGTCGTTCATGCCGCCACTCTTACGTCTCCCCTGGGTGGAGACTCAAGCCGGGCGTGGGCGGAGTCGGGCCGCTGGCGCGACCCGACTCCGCCGCCGGCCTCAGCGGCCCCGCTTGGCCCGGTGGATCTCCACCGGCAGGACCGGCGCACCGTCGATCGGCGCCGGGTTCTCCGGGGTGGCGGCGATCCCGCCGGCCGCGATCCGGTCCAGCGTCGCCAGCCCGGCCGGGTCGACCGTGCCGAAGATGGTGTACGCGGGGGGCAGCGCCGAGTCGGACTGGACCAGGAAGAACTGGCTGCCGTTGGTGTCCGGGCCGGCGTTGGCCATGGCCAGCGTGCCGCGGGCGTAGAGCCGGCGCACCCCGGTCGGGTCGATCGGCGTCGGCGGCAGGCCGGTGGGCAGCTCGTCGGCGTACCGGTAGCCGGGGCCGCCCTCGCCGGTGCCGGACGGGTCGCCACACTGCAACACCTTCAGCCGGGGCGACGCGGTGAGCCGGTGGCAGGGCGTCCGGTCGTAGAACTTGTCCCGGGCCAAGTGCAGGAAGCTCTGCACGGTGCACGGGGCCTGCGCGCGGTCGAGGGCCAGCCCGATCGGGCCCTGGCTGGTCCGCAGGGTGACCCGGACGGTGCCCCGGTCGGGCGTCCGCCGAGGGTCCGGCGGCAGCGGCACCGGCCGGGCCGCCGGCTCGTCCGGCGTCGGGGTGTACGCGCACGGGCCCGGGGTGGGCGCGGGTTCACCGGCAGGCGCCGCGGTCGCCGCGGCGCCCCCGGTGGCGATGAGCGCGGTGCAGACCACCGCCACGCCGGCGAGGCGGGACAGCAGCGGCGGAACGTGCGTTCGGGTTGCGCGCGACACGTGGGTCCTCCCTGGACTCGTGGTACCAGAACAACCGGAGTCTATGGATCGACCGATCCGATGTCGACGCGCCGCCGCCCTCTCAAGCGCCGGTCAGCCCACGAAGACGCAGAACGGATGGCCGGCCGGGTCGGCGTACACCCGCAGTGGCTCGTCCGGGTCGTCGATGCGGTCGTAGCGCAGCCGACCGCCCAGGCGCAGCACCCGTTCGTGCTGCACCTCCAGCTCCGCCACCGACCCGACGGTCAGGTCCAGGTGCAGTTGCTGCGGGACGTCGTGCTCCGGCCAGGTCGCCTCGGGCAGCCGGTCGACCTGCTGGAAGGCCAGTTGGGTGGCGCCCTGCGGGCTGCGCAGCACCAGCCAGTCGCTCCCCCGCTCGTCCGGGCTCCCGTCGGCCGGCGGCTCGTCGCCCGGCCGGTAGACCAGCCCCAGCAGGGACCGGTAGAACTCGGCCAGGGTCCTGATGTCGGTGCCGTCGAGCACCACCTGGCACAGCCGGGGCACGCTCTCCGATTCCGCCATCGCGCTCACCTCCGCTAGTCGTCGGGACCGGTCACGGTCAACATCACCGCGCGGACCGGGCCGGAAACCCACCGGTACGGACCGTACAGTGGGGACAGTCCTGGCCCCCTGATCCCGGCAGGCCGACTCCCCCGGTGTCACCCGGCGGCGACCCGCCTGCCGACCGGAAGGAGCACAGTGAACCGACGCCTCAGGACCGCCCTCGGCGCCGCCCTGACCGCCACCCTGCTCGCCACCGCCGCGCCGGCGCCCGCCCGGGCACACGCCCCGGACGTGCGGCCCACCGTCCTGCGCCTGCCCGACGGGTTCCAGCCGGAAGGCATCGCCACCGCCGGCCGGTACGCGTACTTCGGCTCCCGGGCCACCGGGGCCATCCAGCGGATCGACCTGATCACCGGGGCGGGCCGGCAGCTCAGCCCGGCCACCGGCACCCCCTCGCTCGGCCTCGACGTCGACCCGCGCGGCCGGTTGTTCGTCGCCGGCGGCACGGCCGGCGACGCCCGGGTGGTCGACACCCGCACCGGCCGGGTGCTCGCCCGGTACCAGTTCGCCACCGCACCGACGTTCGTCAACGACGTCGTGCGCACTGGCGACGCCGCCTGGTTCACCGACTCCAACCGGCCGGTGCTGTACCGCCTGCCGCTCGGCCCGGGCGGCGCGCTGCCGCCGGCCGACGGGTTCGGCACCATCCCGCTCACCGGCGCCTACCAGCAGGTCGGCACGGGGGTCAACCTCAACGGGATCGAGCGCACGCCGGACGGGGCGGCGCTGCTCGTGGTGCAGTCCAACACCGGCCTGCTGTTCCGGGTGGACCCGGCGACCGGCGTCACCGCCACGGTCGACGTGCCCGGCGCGTCCTTCGACTACGGCGACGGGCTGCTGCTGGTCGGCCGCACGCTCTACGTGGTGCAGAACCAGCTCAACCGGATCGCCGTGGTCGAGCTGAACCGGGCCGGGACCGCCGGCCGGTTCACCGGGACCATCACCGACCCGAACTTCGACGTGCCGACCACCGTGGCCCGGGCCCTCGGCCGGCTCTACCTGCCCAACGGGCGCTTCACCACGCCGCCGACGCCGACCACCCCGTACACCGTGACGGCGGTGCGGCCGCACTGACCGCGACCACCGACGGGTACGCCGCCGGCGTGCCCCTCGGTGGCCCGCGCCGGGCGGTCGCCGCCGGAGACGTTCACGGCGGCGAGCAGGTCATCACCGCTTCCGCTGACCCGGGCCGCCGGTGGGCGGCGGCGCGGCGGGCAGTGACCGGATTGAGCGTGATACCTCTGAGGCATTTTGATGCCTCAGAGGTATCACGCTCGTTCGGGTCCTCGTCGCGGCGCAGGTCACCGAACGTGACCCACGCCGCAGCCAGTCAGGTCACCGCACCTCGTACGCCCGGATGACGGTCTGGTCGAAGGTGTTGCCCTTCGCGTCCGCGCCGGAGGCCCGGAGCGACACGAAGCCGCCCGCCGCGCGGTGCGGCACCAGCACCCGCCACGACCCCCCGTGGTGCGTCACCGGCACCGTCCGCCAGCGCTTCCCGTCGTCGTACGACACCTGCACGGTCAGCTTGGCCAGCCGGCCCGCGCCCGCCGTCCGGGTGACCGTCACCGGGTAGCGGCCCGCCGTGCCGACCCGGCCCACGTTGTGGTCGTTCAGCGGCGGGGCGAAGCTGACCGCGGTCAGCGGCAGCGCCGTGAGCTTGGCGGTGTGCGCCGAGCGGAACGTCCACTTCACCGACAGCTTGGTGGTCAGGCGGGCGTCCCGTTCCAGGCTGCCCTCGAAGCGGAACGTCGCCCCGGCCGGGTCCACGTCCTCGGCGTACACCGACGGGCCCTGACCGGACTCGGCGACGAGCTCGCCGTTGCGGTAGAGCGCCCCGCGCCCGGAGGTGATCGAGCCGAAGCCGGCCCGTCCCTGCCCGTCGCCGAGCAACCCGGGCGAGATGAGCATGAAGTCCCCCTCGCGCAGCGCCGGTACGCCGCCGGCGAAGAACGGCGCGACGCTCGGACCGAACACGCCCTTGTTCCACTCCTCGCGGTAGCTGCGCCCGGCCCGGTAGCTGGTGACCGGCCCACCGTGGTCGGTCAGGATCTCCGGCCACTCGTCGCCCACCGGTGGTCGCACCGCCAGGAACTCGTTCTGCCACGGCGCGTTGCCGGCGTAGTACTCGGCGCGGGTGAACGGGAGCGGGGTGGCCCAGCCGACGGCCATCCCGCCGCTGCCGTCCGGCGGGGCGAGGAAGGCGAGCTTCACGCCGTCGGTGCCGGCTTCCACCGCCGCGTGCGAGGCTCGTACGTTGCCGAAGTCGCGCGGTCGCAGGTGCTTGACCAGCCCACCGAGCAGGCCGTTCGCCGTGTACCAGCCGACGTTGTAGACGTACGGCGTGCGGGCCGGGTCGCCCTGCTCGTCGAGTTTGACGAAGGTGCCGCTGACCTGCGCGCTCAGCCCCTTCGCCGGCTGTGGCCCGATCAGCCCGGTGAAGATCGAGGCGAAGTCGTCGCCGCCGAGGCCCACCGAGAGGTCGAGATCCCCGCCCTCGGCGTAGGACGCCGTGTACGACACGCCCAGCGACGCCGCGTCCCGGGCGGGAATCGTGACGTCGAAGCCGCGGCCGACCCGGGCGTCCATCGACACCGTCCGCGGCCCGCTGACCGACAGCTTCGGGAACATCAGCTGCGAGCTGCGGTAGCCGTCCCCGTGCTCCTCGTCGACCCAGCTGAACGCGAAGTACTCCCCGGGCGGCAGGCGCAGGCTGTTGCGCGCGCCGAAGAGCACGTACTCCCGGAAGTTGCTCTTGTTCAGGATCACCGTGAAGGCACCCTCGGCCGGGTCGCCGTCGCGCTCGGTGGCGGTGACCGTGACCGGATGCCGGAGTTCCTCGCGGACCACGCCGAACGGCGTACGCACCGCGACGGCCCCGGCGGTCGCGGTGAGCTGGCCGCCCAGGCCGCCGGTCACGTCGCCCCCTTGGCGGGTGTCGGCGCGCAGCGTCACCGACGCCTGCCCGCCGGCCGGCACGGTCACCGTGTCGGCGCTGAGCGAGAAGATCCCGGCCGGCGCGTCGGTGGCCAGCGCGAGCCGCAGGGTCACCGCGGCGCCGCCACCGTTGTGGTAAGTGACGACGGCGCTGCGCGCCTCGTCGTCGTCGTGCGGCCACTCCTGCACCCCGAACGTCACGGCGGCCGGTGTGGTGGTGACCGGCTGGGTGATCGCCCGGGCCACGTCCACCCGGCCGGCGCCCTGCGCGAACACCCCGACCCCGGCCGACGGCTTGGCCGACGCCATCAGGGTCGCCTTGAGCTGCGCCGGCGTCCACCCCGGATGCACCTGGCTCAGCAGCGCGGCCGCGCCGGCGACGTGCGGGGTGGCCATCGACGTGCCGTCCAGCGACATGTAGAGCTCACCCGGTTCGCCGAGGAAGCCGTCCTTGCTGCGCGCCGCCACGATGTCGACGCCGGGCGCGGCGATCTCGGGCTTCACCGCCCCGCCGTCGGCGCTCGGGCCCCGGCTGGAGAAGTCGGCCAGCTCGTCGCCCTTGGTGAACGCCGCCACGGCCAGCGCCGCTTCGGCGGTCGCCGGGGACCCGACGGCCTCGTCCTCGCCGTCGTTGCCCGCGGCGATGACGAACAGCGTGCCGTGCTGGGCGGTCAGGCTGTTGACGGCCTGCTCCAGCGGGTCGACCTCGGGGGTGTTGGTCCCGCCGAGGCTCATGTTGACCACGTCCGCCCCCGACTCGGCGGCCCACTGCATGCCGGCCACGATCCACGACTCCAGGCAGCCGAACTCGACGCAGACCTTGCCGTCGAGCAGGGACGCGCCGGGCGCGACACCCCGGTACCGCCCGGCGGAGCCGGTGCCGCTGCCCGCGATGGTGGACGCGACGTGGGTGCCGTGGCCGACCATGTCGCGGTCGTCCTCGGTGCCCTCGGTGAAGTTCTGCCGGGCGGAGACCTTGCCCGCCAGGTCGGGATGGGCCGAGTCGACGCCGGTGTCGAGCACCGCCACCCGGGTGCCGGTGCCGTCGAAGCCGGCGGACCAGGCCGCGGGCGCGCCGATCAGCGGGACGCTCTGATCCAGCGTGGGCCGCCGTACGGCGTCGAGCCAGATCTTGCCGGTGCGCAGCCCGGTGCGGGTCGACGGCCAGCGGGCGGCGAGCGACTCGGTCGGTGTCTCGGCGGTGAACCCCCGCACGGCGGGCAGCCGGCGCTGCGCCGACAGGCCGGGCGCGGCGGTGGCGCCGGAGACGACCAGGCGCAGCGACGACGGGCGCGCGGCCTGCGCCGCGAGCAGTTCGGTCAGGTCGAACAGTCGCCGGTCGAGCCGGTCCGCCCGCAGCAGCGGAACCGCGTCGGACGGGATGACGTAGTGGTGCCCGTTGGCGCGGTAGCGGTGGAACGTGACGCCCGTGCGCGGCGTGACACTGACCCGGTTCCGGCCGAGCACGGTCACCCGGTCACCGGTGATCAGGGTGACCGTCCGAGCCTCGGCGGTGGCGGGTGCCGGCCGGGCCGCGTCCGGCGCGGCCGTCCGCGCGGCGCCCGCCGCGGTGGGTACGCCCGCCACCAGCACGGCGGCGGTCCCTCCCGCCACCAGCGCCCTCTTGGTCCTGCTGATTTGCATGTGCCTCCCCGTCCGTTCGAGCGGTTCACATCGGCCTTCATCTGTACAACGCTCGGTCCAGCCGGCGCGTTGTCCCTCCTGGACCGCGATCTCGGCGCGGCGATGCCGGCGGTGGGTACGCTTCGACCATGGCGAGCGCGCGATGGCACGGTCCGGCCGCGAACACTGCCCTGGTGCTCGCGGTCGGCCTGGTCGCCGTCGTCGGGCTGGTGGTGCAGTCCCACGGCGTCGACACCGCCGCGGATCGGGCGGCGCTGCTGGTCGTGCTGGCCGCCGCGGGCGCGCTCGGTCTCCGCCGCCGTTATCCGGTGGCGGTGGGGCTGGTGGCGCTGGCCGCGGTCGGCGCGTACGGCGCGTTGCTGCACCGGCCGGGACCGATCATGCTGGTGTTCGTCGTGGCGCTCTACACCGTCGTCGACGAGGGGCACCTCGCGGTCGCCATCGGGCTCGGGTTCGCATCGGTGGTCGCCTTCGCGGCCGCGGACGGCTTCGACCCGACCGGGAACACCGGCAACGGGGCGACGCTGCTGCACGCCGGCTGGCTCGTCGCCGTCATCGCAGGGGTGACCCGCAACCGCCGGGCCTACCTCGCCGAGGTGCGGGCCCGCACCCTCGCGGCGGAGCAGCGCGCGGGGGAGGAGGCCCGGCGCCGGGCCACCGAGGAGCGGCTGCGCATCGCCCGCGACCTGCACGACGTGCTCGGCCACCACCTCTCGCTGATCAACGTGCAGGCCAGTGCGGCGCTGCACCGCCCGGACCCGGCCCGCTCCGAGCAGGCGCTGGTGGCGATCAAACAGGCGAGCAAGGAGACGTTGCACGAACTGCGGGCGGCGCTGGACACGCTGCGGCAGGAGGACGCGCCGGCCGCTCCCGCCACCGGCCTGAACCACCTCTACGAGCTGGTCGCGACGGCCGGGCGGTCCGGGTTGGCGATCCGCACCGAGCTGGTCGAGACCAGCCCGCTGCCGCCGCAGGTCGACCTGGCGGCGTACCGGATCGTCCAGGAGGCGCTCACCAACGTGACCCGGCACGCCGGCGCGGGCAGCGCGGTGATCCGGGTCCGACCGGACGGCGACGACGTGCTGGTGGAGGTCGAGGACGACGGCAGCGGCGTCCCGGGCCCGGCCGGCAACGGCATCCGTGGCATGGGCGAGCGGGTCCGGGCGCTGGGCGGTGCGCTGGAGGCCGGCCCCGGGCCGGGCGGTGGCTTCCTGGTCCGCGCCCGCCTGCCGCTGCGGCCCACGCCGGTGCCGGCGGGAGCGCCGGCAGCGCTCTCGGGGGGCGCCGCGTGATCCGGGTGGTGCTCGCCGACGACCAGACCCTGGTACGCGCCGGGTTCCGGTCCATCCTGACCGGTGAGGACGGCATCGAGGTGGTCGGCGAGGCCGCCGACGGCGCCGAGGCGGTGCGACTGGCCCGGCGGCTGCGGCCGGACGTGGTGCTCATGGACATCCGGATGCCCGGGATGGACGGTCTGGCCGCCACCCGGGGGATCACCACGAGTGGCGCCGTCCGCGTGATCATCCTGACCACGTTCGACCTGGACGAGTACGTCTACGGCGCGCTGCGGGCGGGGGCGAGCGGGTTCCTGGTCAAGGACACCGAGCCGGCGGAGTTGATCCACGGGGTGCGGGTGGTGGCGCGCGGCGACGCGCTGATCGCGCCGTCGATCACCCGCCGGCTGATCGCCGAGTTCGCCGCCCGGGGCGCGCAGCCGGACCCGGGGCCCCGGCTGCGCGCGCTCACCGAGCGGGAGCGTGAGGTGATGACCCTGGTCGCCGCCGGCCTGTCCAACGACGAGATCGCGGCGCGCCTGGTGCTCAGCCCGGCCACCGCGAAGACGCACGTCAGCCGGATCATGACCAAGGCCCAGGTCCGGGACCGCGCCCAGCTGGTGGTCCTGGCGTACGAGTCGGGCCTGACCGTGCCCGGCTGGGTCACCCGCGGCTGAGCCGTCCGGCGGTGCGCCGGGTGCGGGCCAGTGCCAGCCCGCCGAGCACGACGGCGACCAGTCCGACCACCAGCGCCACGTACGCCCCGCCGCGCCCGTTGCCGGTGCCGATGCCGTCGTCGGAGGTGGCCACCACCAGCCCGCCGAGGGCCATGCCGATCAGCCCCGCCCCCAGGGCCACGCCGGCGCCCAGCCGCCCGGAGCCGATGCCGAGCCGGCTGGCGGGGCGGGCCAGGGCCAGTCCGCCGACGACCACCCCGGCCAGTCCCAGCAGGGCGGCGAGGATGGCGCCGAGCCGGCCGGCGCTCATGGTGTAGGCGTCGGCGGCGGTGAGGGTGGTGGTCAGGTGACGGACGTGCATCGATGGCTCCTTCGCTCCCGTGACTGGGTACGGCGGCAGCCTATGTACGGGTGCGGCCACGGGTCGTCATGCCGGAGTTGCCGATGCGCCTACCACCCTGGTTGCGCGCGCTCGGCGGGACAAGCCCCCACGGTCGCGGGTCGGACTCCGGTCAACGCAGCCAGCGCAGCGCGGCGTCGGCGGTGTCCTCGGGGGTGCTGTTGAAGGCGATCGCCGCGCCGGGAGCATGCCGCCGGATCAGGTTGATCACCTGTTCGAAGAGCCCGAGCAGGGGCTCGTGCTTGCGGATGCCGCCACCCACCACCACGCAGGCGTAGTCGTGTCGGGTCAGCGCCTCGACGATCGCCTGCTCGGGGTGCTCGTCGGGGGCCACCAGGCACTGGTCCGCCTCGATGCCGTACGCACCGAAGCGGGCGTGACCGCGCGCTATCGCCGCCACCACGGGCTCGGGATCCCAACCCGGGATCCGGACCGGGTCCAGACCGATCACCAGCACGCGCCCCGCCGCCATGTGTCCTCCCGCCTCGCCCGATCCCGATGCTGCCACAGCCGGCCTCCGACGAGCAGGCGGCGGCGGGCGCCCGGCCCGGCCGCGTCAGGCCGGGCGGGCGACGTCGAGGAGGTGCTCGCTACGGACGAGGGCAGCCGCACCCTTGAGGTGAGCCGACGCGCCGAGGGAGCCGGACGAGATGCGGACCGACGCCGCCATCTGCG
Organism: Micromonospora sp. NPDC050686; assembly: GCF_040654475.1. Lineage (NCBI taxonomy): Bacteria > Bacillati > Actinomycetota > Actinomycetes > Micromonosporales > Micromonosporaceae > Micromonospora > Micromonospora sp. NPDC050686. Next base: position 63,417 of record NZ_JBFAID010000024.1, on the reverse strand, counting down.
GCGGGGTGTACTGGGCGACGGCCTCCCGGATCCCGTCCGCGATCACGTGGGAGGCGGCACCGAGGGTGGAGTCCACGACGACGGCCTCGGGGTCGACGAAGACGACGAAGTCGGCGACCCGGCGGCCGAGGGAGCGGCCGAACCCGCGCAGCGCCCGCATGATCTCGAGCTCGCCGGACGCGGCCGCCGCGTCGAGGTCGCTCACCGTGAAGCTCCTCCCATGGGCCGCGGCCAGCTCGCTGAGCAGCGCCGGGATGCTGGTGGTCTGCCAGAAACAGCCACGGGCGCCGCACTCGCAGAGCTGCCCGCCGTCGTCCACATGGAGGTGCCCGACCTCGCCGGCCAGTCGCGAGCCACCACGGTGGAGCCGGCCACCGATGACCAGGCCGGCTCCGGTCCCGTGGGTGAGGGAGACGTGGAGCATGGTCTGGGCGTCGGCTGCCTCCCCGTAGACCGCCTCGCCCAGCGCCGCCAGGTTGGCGTCGTTCTCGCAGTAGACGGGGCAGTCCAGGAACTCGCCGACGACGTCCGGGGCGGACCGCCCCGCCCAGTCCCGGAACCGCCGCAGGTGTGACCCGCCGAGCGGCTCCGGACCGGGCGACCGGGTGAACAGCGAGGGGCCGGGCAGGCCGAGCACGGCGAGTTCGACGTCCGCGCGGGTCACCCCGGCCCCGGTGAGGGCACGGTCGAGCGACGCCAGCGCCCCGGCCGGGGTGGTGACGTCCGCCGTGCCGTGCACCGCCGCCAGCACCTCGCCGTCCGGGCGCACCACGCCGGCGAGGAAGCCGTGTGCGGCGGCCACGACGACGGCGAGCAGCCCCGGCGACGCCGTGAGGGACCAACCGCGGGCCGGCCGTCCCCTGGCGGTGGGTCGGGAGGGATGCTCCACCACGACGCCCGCGGCCCGGAGGCGGCCCAGCGCGTGCACGACGCTGCTGCGGGCCACCGCGAGCTCGGCGCACACCTCGGCGACGGTGCGTCGCCGCCCGTCGGACAGCGCCCGCAGGACGGCGCGTTCGGTGCCGGTCAGACCGCGGTCGGCGTCGGCGTCGGTAGTCGTGGACACAGCCATGATTTATAGCTGTTTTGCCGTAACAACGCCACCACCCTGGCTCCTATCCCTGCCGCTTGATCCGTCGTTAGTCAGCCCGATATGGATCGACGACATACGCCAAGCTGGTTATAAATAAGGCCGGAGAATCGCTTGTTTTCGTCTATTGATTGTTTCGGGGACGTTGCGTACCGTCCCTGCCAGGGTGCCCTGCTGAAGCAGCACCGCACCGATCGGAGGGACAACCAGTGTCGAAGCGAACAACCCTGGCCGCGGTGGCCGTCGTTCTCGGTGCGGTCGCGATCGCCCCGAGCGCCGCCGCCGCAGAGCCGCCCGGTCAAGGTGGCGACGGAGTCAAGAACGTCGTCCCGATCACGCAGATCCTGGCCTACGGCCAGAAGGTCACGGCCGTGGCGGTCGAGTACTCGTCGGTGGTGAACCCGCGGACGTTGAACACCGACACGTTCACCGTGTCGGACAGCCTCTACAACTTCCGCTTCAACCCGGTCGGCGACCTCGCCGACCCGACGAAGCGGGCCGACCGCACCATCACCGCGGTCTACACCAACGACTCGCCGGCGCTGAACGCCGACAAGCAGTCCGAGGCGGGCAAGTTCGTCATCATCGAGCTCAACCCGAGGGACCCCGGTGGCAACACCATCATGGCCGTCGGCAGCCACGTGAAGATCAACCCCGACCTGCAGACCCGGGTCGTGCAGAACGAGGACGTCTACGCCCAGGCCGGGAACGGACAGGGTCGCGGCCCGCGGCTCGCGGCGGCGTCCACCGAGGCGTACGCGGCCACCAGGCCCGCGGTCAACCTGCTGGCCGACGACTTCGTCTACAAGCGGTTCACCACCACCACCGGCACCATGGTCCCCTACGCCTACCACCTGCCCGAGGGCTACGACGCCAGCCGGAAGTACCCCGTCGTGGTGATCCTGCCGGGGCACGGCATGGGCTTCAACGGCTCCAACGAAGGGGTCCAGGTCGCGGCGGACATCCCGGCTACCGCGTGGCTGCAGGAGACGTGGACCGGCACCGACGAGGACGTCATCGTGCTGACCGTGCAGAACCAGCGGGTCGGCACCCCGGCCGCGCAGGCCGACGCCATGGTCGAGCTGCTGAACGCGTTCAACCGGGAGTTCTCGGTGGACCAGGACCGGATCTACGCGTCCACGGTCTCGTACGGCTCCACGCTCGCCTGGGCCGCGCTGACCAACCATCCCGGGCTCTTCGACGGCGTCCTGATCACCGGTGGTTTCGGTGCGAGCGCCGAGCAGGCGACCGCCATCGCCGCGTCGGGCACGCCGGTCTGGATCACCCACGGCACCGGTGACCACCTGCTCAACGTGGTCACCACCGGCCAGGCCTCCTACAACCGGATCTGGAACGCCTACATCGCGCTCGGCAAGACGCCCGCCCAGGCGAACGCCCTGGTGAAGTACACCGAGTACGCCGACTCGGCCTTCTACGAGCCGGACCGGCACCTGGCCGCCGCCCCCACCTACGAGGACAAGACGATCCTGCAGTGGCTTCTGGCCCAGTGAGGCCGTCCCGCTGACCCGCTCCACACACGCAGGCTCCGATCGGTACGCCAACGGTCGGAGCCTGCGTGCGTCGCGCGCCGGTCAGGTACGACGAACCTCCGACCGAGAGAAAGTGAGTGTGCAGATGAAGCTTCGCGACCTGGCCCGGACCGCAGGGCTGGCCCTTGCGGTCACCGGCCTGTTGACCGGCACCGCGGCGGTGGTGCGCACCGGCGCGGCGGACGGACGGGCCCTGGCGCCGGAGGCTCCGTCGGGCGCCGCGGCCGGCCGGACGCCCGCGGGCGACGCCTTCCATCCCGTGGTCCGGGAGGCCGCCGAGGGCCTGCCCGACCGCACCGTCTACCGGCCCGCCGACGGCAAGGCGGTACGGCAGCCCCTACCGGTGCTGATCTGGCAGAACGGCGGCTGCCGCCCGGCGAACATGCTCTTCATGAACACCCTCATGCTGGTCGCCGCGCGCGGCTTCGTGGTGGTGGCGGACGGCGCGCCGGACGCGCCGAGCGACACGGCCACCGGCAGCCCGCAACCCGAGCGGGTCACCCAGGTCATCGACTGGCTCAAGCACGATCGGCTGGCGCGCAAGCAGCTCGGCAACAAGATCAACGTGTCGGCGATCGCGGTGGCCGGGCAGTCCTGCGGGGGCGTGGAGGCCCTCGTCGCCGGCGCGGACCGGCGCGTCGACTCGGTGCTCTCCCTGAACAGCGGCTTCTTCCCGACGCCCTTCGGCGGCTATGGCCGGGAGAACCTGGCGGACCTGCACACCCCGGTGCTCTTCGTCGACGGTGGTCCGTTCGACGCCGCCCACGCCAACGCCGTGGCGAACTACGACCTGGTGACCGTACCGGCCGCCCACGTGACGAACCCGCAGGCCGGGCACGCCCTCGCGTTCTACGGGATGCGGCTCGACGACGCGGGCAGGCCGCTGCCCGACGACGGCCGGGTCACCCTGCTGGAGGAGCAGGTGGAGGTCATCGTCAACTGGCTCGACTACACGCTCAACGGCAACCGGAAGGCCCGCGCGTACTTCACCGGGTCCTGCGGCCTGTGCGGCGTACCCGGGTGGAGCGTGCAGACGAAGAACGGACTCTGACCCCTCGCCCGCGCCGGCGGTCCGGAGCCGCGCCGCGAGCTCCTGACCGTCGGCGGGGCCGGTGCCGCCGGGTGGCCCGGCGCGGGAAACTCCCGCGCCGGGCCACCGTCGTTCAGCCGGCGGTGCAGGTGGCGGTGCCGGACGGGCCGGTGCCGTTGCCCTGGAAGCCGAACTCGGTGCTGGCGCCGGCGGCGAGTTGGCGGTTGTAGTCGACGTTGCGGAAGCTCACCGCACCGCTGGTCCCGCTGGCCTGGGCGCTCCAGGTGTTGGTGACCGAGGCGCCCGAGGGAAGCGTGAGCGCCACGGTCCAGCCGTTGGCGCCGGCGCTGCCGGCGGTGACCCGGACGTTGGTGACGAAGCCGCCCTGCCACTGGTTGAGGGTCAGCGTGGCGGTGCAGCCGCTGCCCGAGGGCGGCGGGGTCGTGGTCGGCGGCGCCGTGGTCGGCGGGGTGGTGGTCGGCGGGATCGTGGTCGGCGGCGGGGTGGTCGTGCCGCCCGCGTTCAACGCGTCCAGCACCGACGTGTACGCCTGCTTCTTGTTGCCGTTGCCGTCGAACAGCAGCGGGGTGCCGCTGGCCCGCCAGGAGTCGCTGTCCCGGATGCCCCACACCGTGATGCCGGTGCAGCGCGACACGGCCAGGCAGTCCCTGACGACGTTGCCGTAGGTGGTGGCCTGGGTGCTGCCGGAGCCCTCGATGTCCAGCTCGGTGATCTGCACGTCGACGCCGAGATCGGCGAAGTTCTGCAGCGTGGTGCGGTAGTTGCTCGGGTACGGCGAGCCGCTGTTGAAGTGCGACTGGAAGCCGACGCAGTCGATCGGCACGCCCCGGGCCTTGAAGTCCTTGACCATGTTGTAGACGCCCTGCGTCTTGGCCCAGGTCCAGTTGTCGGTGTTGTAGTCGTTGTAGCAGAGCTTGGCGCCCGGGTCGGCGGCCCGGGCGGCCCGGAAGGCGGCCTCGATCCAGTCGTTGCCGGTGCGCTGCAGGTTGGAGTCGCGCCGGCCGCCGCCACTGTCGGCGTACGCCTCGTTCACCACGTCCCAGGCGTAGATCTTGCCCCGGTAGTAGGTGGCGACCTGGGTGACGTGGTTGAGCATCGCCTGCCGCAGCGCGCTGCCGGACAGGTTCTGCGCCCAGCCGGGCTGCTGCGAGTGCCAGGCCAGCGCGTGCCCGCGGACCTGCATGCCGTTGGCCCGGGCGTGGTTGACGATCCGGTCGGCGCTGGAGTAGTTGAACTGGCCCTGGGACGGCTCGGTGGCGTCCCACTTCATCTCGTTCTCGGGGGTGACCGAGTTGAACTCGCGGTTCAGGATGCCGGCGTACTGGCTGTCCGACAGCTTGTACGCGGCCACCGCGGCGCCGAAGTAGCGGCCCTTCTCCGCCGCCGACGCCCCGAGCGTGGTCCCGGCGCTGGCGCTGGAGGTCACCACCACCGTCGCCGCGATCATCGCGACGCCGGCGACCGCGGAAAGCAGCGCGGCGCGCCGTCGTGGCCGGGCGGCCCGGCTCTCGGTGTCGCGGGCGAGCACCTTGTCCATCACGAAGCCTTTCCATAGCTGAGGTGAGTGGGTGAGCCCGCTCCGACGACTGCCCACCACGGTGGTCGGCTCGCGGCGGCCGCCCGGAGGCCGCGCGGATCGGGAGGTTCTCCCGTCCACCGTGGGTCAATCGAAGCGAATCTATCGAGAAATTACCGGAACACCACGGGATGCACAACGGCCAGCGGGCCGGTGCCCGGTGGCGGCGGGGCGGGCGCGTGAGCCGGCCCCGCCGCCGACGGCGGAGGGCGCCGCTACCGGCGCGGCTGCTGCGGCACGCGGGGCAGCACGAAGGGCGGCCCGGAGTAGATCAGGTCGGCCTTCAGTTCCTGGTACGCCAGCTTCGGGCGGTAGTCCTCGTCGTACACGGTGGCCATCCCCTCCGGCGGGTTGTCGAACCAGCCCGGCACCCAGGAGTGCCGGTCGGTGAAGCCCCAGAGGGTGAACGACAGGCAGTGCCGCTCGGCCAGGCAGGCCCGCAGCAGGACGCTGAAGTTCGCCGCCGACGCCTGCAGCCTCGGGTTGATCTCGTTGGGATCGCCCGCCCGCACCCCCTCGGTGAGCTGGCTGCGCACGTCGACCTCGGTGAACGCGGTCGCCAGCCCCAGTCCCGCGAAGCGCTTCAGCGCCGCCGCGACCTGGAAGGTGTCATAGTTGCCGTACTGGGTGCCCAGATGGCCCTGGCTGCCGACACCGTCGATCGGCACGCCCCGGGCCCGCAGGTCACGGGCCATCTCGTAGACGAACTGGGTCTTGTCGTCGGCCGGGTTGCCGGACCCGAAGGCCTCGATGTTGTAGTCGTTGTAGAACAGCAGCGCCTTCGGGTCGGCGGCGCGGGCCCAGCGGAATGCGTCGGCCACGTAGCCCGGCCCGAGATGCTGGGCCCAGAAGCCCTTGTAGTGCAGGGTCGACGGGGTGTCCCACGGGTCGCTGACCGCCTCGTTGACCACGTCCCACTGCCAGACGCGGCCCTGGTAACGGGTGACCACCCGGGTGATGTGGTCGCGCAGGATCTGGCGCAGCTCCGCCTTGCCGATGGAGCCGTCCGCGACGCCGCTGGTGAGCCAGCCGGGCAGCTGGTTCTGCCAGACCAGCACGTGCCCGCGTACGCGTTGGTGGTGCTGGCGGGCGAAGGCGACGAACTCGTCCGCCGGCCCCCAGTGGTAATTGCCCCGGGTGGGCTCCAGGCTCTCCCACTTCATCACGTTCTCCGCGGTGACGGTGCTGAACTCCGTCGCGGCCAACTCGCGGTAGCGCGGATCCGTGGCGTCGTTCAGGGCGTCCATGTCCACGGCGGTGCCCAGGTACAGGCCGTGCCGCAGGGCCAGGTCGCCCAGGCTCTGCGCGGTGGGGTCGTACGGTCGGCCCGCCGTGGCGGGGGCGACGTTGAGGGCGGCGACGGTCGCGACGGCGACCGCGCCGGTGGCGATCCAGCGTCTGAGCTTCATGGGGGTCCTTCCGGGCAGCAGGTCGACTCCGAAAGTTACGGAACTCTTTCCGCAAGTTGCCCGAATGATTACGGAGCTCGATGTCATCCGTCAACCGGCCGGCCGGCCGGATCAGTGTTCGCGGTAGGTGGCGTGGTCGAAGTCGGCGTACCCGCCGTCGCCGCCGATGTCCTGCACCCACAGGCCGAGGAAGGCGCCGGTGAAGCCCCAGGCCACCGGCTGCCCGTCCGCGGCCTGCGCGGCGTGCTCGTCGGAGAGGATGGTGGCGTCCAGCGCCGCCGGCAGCTCCCGCCAGCCGGTGCCCAGGTCGTAGCCGAAGCGCACCACCGGCCCGTCGAACCGCGCGCGCAGGCCGACCCGGGTGGCGCCGGCGACGTCGACGGTGAGCTCCGGCCGGGCCGTGCGCCGCCCCCGGTCGCAGCTGAGCAGCTCCAGCACCACCCGGCCGTAGTCGTCCCGGGTCAGGTAGAGGTAGTGCCAGTTGAGGGTGTTGTAGTAGGCGGTGAGGCCGGCCAGCTGCCGGTGGTCGGCGGGGTCGAACTCGACGACGGTCTCCAGCGAGCAGTGCTCGGCGCCGACCCGCCGCCCGACCAGGCTCGGGGTCTGCCGGCCGGCCGGCGACTGCCCGCCGTGCACGCGCAGGTGCGACGGGCGCGCGGCGAGGTCGAGCCAGTCCGGGCTGGCCGGGCGGCGCAGCGTCGACCAGCAGGGCGCCAGCGTGGGGTCCTCGAAGTGGTCGGTCGCCGGCTCGTCCGGCCACGGGTGGGCGGGCAGGTCCGGCGCCGGGGCGGCGTCGGCCGGTACGCCGCCGGGGATCCGCGGCCACTGGCCGGCGGGCCAGTCCACCCGCTGGATCGCGGTCTCCCGGCCGAGCACACAGTTGCCCCGGGGCGAGTACGGGCGGGCCGCGAGGTGGGCCAGGTACCAGTCACCCTGTGGGGTCTCGACGAGGCTGCCGTGGCCGGCCTTCTGCAGGCGCAGCTCCGGGTGGCCCGCGGAGGTGAGCAGCGGCCCCCGCGGATCGGCCAGGTACGGGCCGTGCAGGTGCTGGGACCGGGCGATGGTGACCTGGTGGTCCCAGCTGGTGCCGCCCTCGGCGGTGACCAGCCAGTACCAGCCGTCCCGCCGGTACAGGTGCGGCCCCTCGGTCAGGCCGGCCGCGGTGCCGTGGAAGATGAGCCGCGGCCGGCCGACCAGTTCCCGCCGCGCGCGGTCGTAGCGCTGGATCTCGATGCCGCCGAAGGGGTCCCGCCCGGGACGCCAGTCGGCGCTCAGGCTCAGCAGCCAACTGCTGCCGTCGTCGTCGTGGAAGAGCGAGGCGTCGAAGCCGTGCGCGTGCAGCTGCACCGGGTCGGACCACGGGCCGCCGATGTCCGGGGCGGTGACCAGGTAGTTCTGCGGGTCCCAGTAGCCGCCGGTGAAGCTGGCGACGTCGCTGTAGACCAGGTGGAACAGCCCGTCGTGGTACGTCAGGTCGGGTGCCCACACACCGTTGGAGTCGCCGCAGCCGCGCAGGTCCAGCAGCCGGCGGTCGGTGATGATGCCGCCCAGGGCCCGCCAGTGCACCAGGTCCCGGGAGTGGTGGACGCGCACGCCCGGGTACCACTCGAAGGTCGAGGTGGCCAGGTAGTAGTCGTCGCCCACGCGCAGGATCGACGGATCCGGGTGGAAACCGGGGAGGACCGGGTTGCGGATCGACCGGGCGGTCGTGGCCAGGTCTGCGATCTCCGTCGACATGTACGGCTCCTTCGACTCGGTCCGTTTCGGTAGATCTTCCGGAAATTCGCCGCCGGAATCCCGGAATCTCGCTCACCGTAACGGCTCGGCGCGACGGAGAACAGAGCCGCAACGCCGCCTCGGGGCATGCTTCCCGCCGGAAACTGCCGCCGCCGCGCCGGTGGAAGTTTCGGTCGCCGGTGACGGGGTCAGCGACAGGGCCGGCAGGACGAGCGGATCACCAGCTCGGTGGGGAGCTGGATGTGCGTGTCCCGTTCGACGCCGGCGATCAGGTCGATGAGCAGCCGCAACGCCTCGGCGCCCATCCGTTGCAACGGCTGGCTGATGGTGGTCAGCGGCGGGTTGACCAGGGCCGATTCCGGGACGTTGTCGAAACCGATCACCGAGAGGTCGTCGGGCACCGTGAGGCCCATGCTCCGGGCGACGTCCATGGTGGAGATCGCCGAGAGGTCGTTGCCCGCGAAGATCGCGGTCGGCCGGTCGGGGAGCGCGAGCAGCTCCGCGGCCGTACCGGCGGCGCTCTCGGTCTTGAACCCGCCGACGCCGACCAGCCGCTCGTCCACCGGCACCCCGGCGTCGGCCATCGCCTTGCGGAAGCCCGCCTCGCGCAGCCGCGCCGACTCGAGGTCGGCGCGACCGCTGAGATGGCCGATCCGCCGGTGGCCGAGCGACAGCAGGTAGTTGGTCGCGAGTACGGCGCCGGCGAAGTTGTCCGAGTCGACGGTGGGCAGGCCGGACGGGCCGGTGTGCGGGTCGACGGCCACGACGTGGAAGCCGTGCTTGGTCTCGACCACGGTCGGCGTAACGATCACCGCCCCGTCGATGAGCGTTCCGGAGAGGCGGGCCAGTGACCGCCGCTCCCAGCCCACGGCCGCGCCCTCGCCCCCGCCGCCGTCGCCGCCGGAGTAGGCCAGCAGCTGGTATCCGGTGCCGGCCACCTCCCGGGACGCCCCCTTGAGCAACTCGGTCGAGAACGGCTCGAACTCGGCGACCAGGATGCCCAGCACGTTCGTGCGGTGGCTGCGCAGGCTCTGCGCGCCCAGGCTGGCCTCGTACCCGAGCTCGTGGATGACCTGCTGGACGCGCTCGACCGTCGCCTGCGCCACGCCGTACCGCCCATTGACGACCTTCGATACGGTTGCCACCGAGACGCCGGCCGTACGGGCCACGTCCGACATCTTGACGCGCTGCGGGAACGCCACGCCGAAGATGATAGAGGGCCGCGCCGGGCATCGTCACGGCGAGTCGAAAACGTTATCGATACCGATTGACATCGTGTTTCGTCACTGTAAAACTCGCCGGCAGGCCGAGTACCGCGACTGACTAGTCGAGGAGACATCGATGGCGACGAAGCGCCGTGCGGGTGCCGTCCTGGCACTGTTTATGACAAGCGCTCTCGTTGCCGCCGGGTGCAACAGCGGCGGCGACGAGGAACCCTCAGAGAGCGAGCTCTACAAGAACCCGGTGACCCTGACCTGGTGGCACAACGCCTCGCAGGAAGGTCCCGGCAAGACCTACTGGGAGAAGGTCGCCAAGGACTTCTCCGCCCTCCACCCGACGGTCACGATCCAAGCCGAGGGGATCGAGACCAACCAACTCCAACGCACCCGGCTGCCCGCCGCGCTGCTCAGCAGCGACCCGCCGGACATCTTCCAGTCCTGGGGCGGCGGCGAGATCCGCGAACAGGTCGAGGCCGACTACCTCAAGGACGTCACCGACCAGGTCAAGGACGAGGTTGCCAACATCGGCAGCGCGGCCGAGATCTGGCAGGCCGACGGCAAGCAGTACGGCCTGCCGTACCGGATGGGCATCGAGGGCATCTGGTACAACAAGGACATGTTCCAGCGGGCCGGCATCGCCGCCCCGCCGACCACGTTCGACGAGCTCAACGACGCGGTCACCAAGCTCAAGGCGATCAACGTCATCCCGATCGCCGTCGGTGCCGGTGACAAGTGGCCCGCCGCGCACTGGTGGTACAACTTCGCGCTGCGCGCCTGCTCGGTCGACACCCTCAAGAAGGCCTCCACCGACCTGTCCTTCGACGACCAGTGCTTCGTGAAGGCCGGCCAGGACCTGAAGACCTTCATCGACACCAAGCCGTTCCAGAACAACTTCATCGCCACCCCGGGCCAGAACGACCCGACCAGCGCCAACGGCCTGCTGGCCAACGGCAAGGCCGCGATGGAGCTGATGGGCGACTGGAACAAGGGCACGCTGGACACGGTCGCCGCCGACAAGGCCGCGCTCAACAAGTTCATCGGCTGGTTCCCCGTGCCGGCGCTCTCCGGTTCCCCCGGTGACCCGAAGGCGGCCCTCGGCGGCGGCGACGGGTTCGCCTGCGCCAAGAACGCCCCGGCCGAGTGCGTCGAGTTCCTCAAGTACCTGGTCAGCCCCGAGGTGCAGAAGGGCTACGCCGAGACCGGCACCGGCCTGCCGGTGGCCAAGGGGGCCGAGGCCGGCGTCCAGGATCCCGCCCTGCGGTCCGTCCTGGAGGCGACCGCCGGCGCAACCTACGTGCAGCTCTGGCTGGACACCGCCTTCGGCAGCACGGTCGGCAACGCGATGAACGACGCGATCGTCGCCATCTTCGCGGGCAACGGCACGCCCGAGAAGGTTGTCGAGGCCATGAAGGCGGCCGCGCGCAAGTGACCCCCACCAACCCACCCCTGGATCTCGCCGGCGGCGCTGCCGCGCCGCCGGCGAGGCTCCGGCCCGCCGGCCGCACGAACGCCCGGGCCGGGGAAACCCGCCGCAAGTGGTTCGAGATCATCGGTCTCACCACGCCGGCCGTGCTCGTCTACGTGACGTTCGTGCTGGTGCCGATGGGCTTCGCCTTCTACTACAGCCTCTTCCGCTGGCGCGGCGTCGGAGCGCCCACCGACTACGTCGGCTTCGACAACTACGTCCTCGCCTTCCAGGACCCGATCTTCCTCGACGCGCTGCGCAACAACGCGATCATCGTGTTCGGGTCGCTGCTGATCCAGGGCCCCATCGCCCTGGCCGTGGCCCTGCTGCTCAACCGCAACTTCCGCGGCCGCACCGTGTTCCGCCTGCTGGCGTTCGTGCCCTACGTGCTCGCCGAGGTCACCGTCGGCATCATGTGGAAGCTGCTGCTGGCCGACGCCGGCACGGTCAACGCGATGCTGGACTCGCTGGGGCTGGGCTCCCTGGTGCAGGCGTGGCTCGCCGACCTGGACCTGGTCATCTGGACGCTGCTGTTCATCCTCACCTGGAAGTACGTCGGCTTCGCCATCATCCTGCTGCTCGCCGGCCTGTCGAACGTGCCGGACGAGCTGACCGAGGCCGCCGCGATCGACGGGGCGAGCTGGTGGCAGATCCAGCGGCACGTGACGCTGCCGCTGCTGGCGCCGACGATCCGCATCTGGATGTTCCTGTCCATGATCGGATCACTGCAGGTCTTCGACATGATCTGGGTGACCTCGGTGCCCGCCGTGCGGTCGCTGGGCGCCTCGGCCACCATGGCGACGTACATGGTGGACAACGGGTTCTTCGCCCGGCTGTGGGGGTACGGCAACGCCGTGGCGGTGATCCTGTTCGCCATCTCATTCGTCGCTGCGCTGCTGTTCCAGCGCTTCCTGTTGCGCCGCGACATCCAGGGCGCCATCACCGGAAGGGCGAAGTGACCGTGACCGCGAACGCTGTGCCGTCCACGTCCGTCAAGCGCCGCCCCATCGCGTGGAGCAACCCGCTGACCTACGCGCTGGCGCTGGCCGTCGCCGCCGTGTCGATCACCCCGGTGGTCTACGTGATCGTCGGTGGCTTCCGCACCACCCCGCAGATCGTGGCGAACCCGGCCGGGTTGCCCGACCCGTGGGTGTGGGACAACTACGCGCGGGTGTTGACGAGGAGCGACTTCTGGGGGCAGGCGCTCAACAGCGGGGTGATCGCCCTGGGCACGACGCTCGGCGTCGTGCTGCTCGGGGTCAGTGCCGCGTTCGTGCTCGCCCGGTACACCTTCCGGGGGCGCGAGGCGCTCTACACCTTCTTCACCCTCGGCCTGCTCTTCCCGGCCGGAGCGGCGATCCTGCCGCTCTACCTGATGCTGCGCGACCTGAATCTGATCAACTCGTACTACGCGGTGATGCTCCCGCAGATCGCCTTCCAACTGCCGCTCACGATCGTCATCCTGCGTCCCTTCCTGTCCGCCATCCCCAGAGAGTTGGAGGACGCCGCCGCCATCGACGGCACCGGCCGGATCGGGTTCCTCTGGCGCATCGTGCTGCCGCTGTCGCGTCCCGCGTTGGTCACCGTCGGGATCCTCGCGTTCGTGGCGAGTTGGAACGCCTTCCTGCTGCCGCTGCTGGTCCTCGGCGACGCCAGCCTGCACACCCTGCCCCTGGGGGTGCAGAACTTCTCCAGCCAGTACACCTCCGACACGGCGGGAATCCTCGCCTTCACCTCGCTGGCGATGCTGCCGGCACTCCTTTTCTTCACCTTCGCCGAGAAGCAGATCGTCGGTGGCCTGCAGGGTGCGGTCAAGGGCTGAGCGACAGCGGTACGCGCACAACCAAGGGAAAGGCACAGCATGACTGAGGTCCGCGGGGCGGTGGCCGGGCCGGTGCCGGCTCAGGCAGGTCCGGATCATGACCGGCCGGACGGCGAGGCTCGCGTACGTGAGCTCCTCGGCCGGATGACGATCGAGGAGAAGGTCGCGCAGCTCGTCGGCTTCTGGGAGAAGGAGGACGGCGAGTCGGTCGCGCCGTTGCAGGGCGAGTTCGCCGACGTCGGCCGGCTCGAGGACTTCTCCCGGCACGGCCTCGGCCACCTCACCCGGGCGTACGGCACCCGGCCGGTGGACGCCGCCGCCCGCGCGTCCTGGCTGTGGAAGTTCCAGTCCGATCTGGTGACCGGCACCCGGCTCGGCATCCCGGCGATCGTCCACGAGGAGTGCCTGACCGGGCTCTCGGCCTGGAAGGCGGCCACCTTCCCAACCCCGCTGGCGTGGGGCGCGGCCTTCGATCCCGAGCTGGTCGCCGAGATGGCCGCGGCGATCGGGGCGTCGATGCGGGCCCTGGGCGTGCACCAGGGCCTCGCCCCGGTGCTCGACGTGATCCGCGACCCGCGCTGGGGCCGGGTCGACGAGTGCATCGCCGAGGACCCCTACCTGGTCGGGACCATCGGCACCGCGTACGTGCGTGGCCTGCAGTCGCAGGGGGTGCACGCCACGTTGAAGCACTTCGTCGGATACTCCGCCTCCCGGGCCGGGCGCAACTTCGCCCCGGTGCACGCCGGTCCGCGGGAGATCGCCGACGTGCTGCTGCTGCCGTTCGAGATGGCGATCCTCGACGGCGACGCGCGCAGCGTCATGCACTCCTACGCCGAGATCGACGGGGTGCCCGTCGCGGCCGATCCAACGATGTTGACCGGCGTCCTGCGGGACCGGTGGGGCTTCGACGGCACGGTGGTGGCCGACTACTTCGGGGTGGCGTTCCTGAACCTGCTGCACCACGTCGCGGGCGACCACGCGGAGGCGGCGGTGCAGGCGCTGACCGCCGGGGTCGACGTCGAGCTGCCGACGGGCGACGCCTATCTGACCCTGCGCGAGTCGGTGCGGGCCGGCACGCTCGACGAGGCGCTCGTCGACCGGGCGGTGCTGCGGGTGCTGCGGCAGAAGCTGGAGCTCGGGCTGCTCGACGCGACCTTCACGGAGGAGCCGCCGCCGGCGGTCGACCTCGACTCGCCGGAGCACCGGTCGATCGCCCGCCGCCTCGCGGAGCAGTCGGTCGTCCTGGTCGCCAACGACGGCGTACTTCCGGTGCCGGCCGGCCGGCGGGTGGCGGTCATCGGTCCGAACGCCGACCGGCAGGGCGCCCTCTTCGGGTGCTACTCCTTCCTCAACCACGTGCTCGTCCAGCACCCCGGTGTGGAGACCGGCATCGAGGTGCCGACGGTGCTCGACGCGGTACGCGACGAGTTCGGCCACCACCTGGTCAGCTGGGCACGGGGCTGCGACGTGGACACCGACGACCGGTCCGGCTTCGACGAGGCCGTCGCCGCGGCGGCCGCCGCGGAGGTCGCCGTGCTGGTCGTCGGCGACCACGCGGGCCTCTTCGGGCGCGGCACGGTCGGCGAGGGCTGCGACCGGGACGACCTGGAGCTGCCCGGCGTCCAGCGCGACCTGGTCGAGGCGGTGCTGGCGACCGGCACCCCGGTCGTGCTGGTGCTGGTCACCGGCCGGCCGTACGCCGTCGACTGGGCGCTGTCCCGATGCGCGGCGGTGGTGCAGGCGTTCTTCCCCGGCGAGGAGGGCGCCGGCGCGCTCGCCGGCGCGCTCGCCGGGCGGGTCAATCCGTCGGGCCGGCTGCCGGTCAGCCTGCCCCGCTCGGCGGGGGCCCAGCCCTACTCGTACCTGCATCCCACGCTCGGCGCGGGCAACGAGGTGACCAACCTGTCGACGACGCCCGCGGCGCCGTTCGGCCACGGCCTGTCGTACACGACGTTCGCGTACGCGGACCTGACCGCGCCCGCCACGGCGCCGACCGGCGGGATGCTGCCGGTGACCGTGCGGGTGACGAACACCGGCGCGGTCGCCGGCGACGACGTGGTCCAGCTGTACGGCCACGACCCGGTGGCCTCGGTGACCCGGCCGGTGGCGCAGCTGCTCGGCTACCGGCGGGTCCACCTGGCGCCGGGCCAGTCCGTCACCGTCGAGCTGACCGTCCCCACCACCCGGTTGGCCTTCTCCGACCGGACGCTGACCCGGGTCGTGGAGCCCGGCGAGGTCGAACTCTGGGTCGGCACCAGCGTGCGGCGGGACGCCGAGGCGCTGACCACACTGGTCGGTGCGACCGTGCCGGTCACCAACGCCTCGGCGCGCTGGACCACGTCCGAGGTCAGGTGAGGATCGAGCGGCTCGGCCCGCAACCGGGTCAGCTGCCGGGCGGATGGCGGATGCGCGATCGAGCGTGATACCTCTCAGTCATATTCATGCCTGAGAGGTATCACGCGCAGAACGGCGCCGTCGCCCCCGCCGGGCCCGCCACCCGGCCGGCCAGGACGCGCCGATCGGGGCCGGCTGGCTACCGGCGTGGCCCGCCCCGGAGGTCCTCCTCGATCCGCTTCGCGGCGGCCAGCAGCGGCGGGAGCAACTCCCGGCGGATCATCTCGAACGACCCCCGGCTGGCGTGCGCGGAGACGTTGACCGCGGCGATCACCGGACCGTGCTCGCCGTGGATCGGCGCGGCGCTCCCACCGTTCCCGCCCCGACCATCCGGGCCAGCAGGCGCCGGGCGGCCAGGCCACGCTGTCGCTACCGGATGCCGACGAAGAAGCGGGTCTGGTCGCTGCGGTGCAGCGCGTGGTACGCCTCGAAGCGGACCCCGTCGGGCAGCCAGGCCACCGACTCGATGCCGAGCAGGGGCGTCGAGGTGGTGACCTCGAGCAGCGCGGCGTCCTCGGGTTCGGGGAAGACGGCTTCGATCCAGCGGTCGGCCGCCGCCGCCTCCAGCCCGTACCGGCGGCGCAGCACGTCGTAGAGCGACTGGTTCTCCAGCACCGCCCGCTCCAGTCCGGGCACCAGCCGGGCCGGCAGGGCGGTGTCGACGAGCAGCCACGGCTGGCCGTCGACGCGCCGGAGCCGGCGCATCCGCACCACGGGCTCGCCGGGGCGGATCTGGAGGAGCTCCGCCTCCCGCTGGTCGGCCTCGGCCAGGCTCTGGCTGATCGTCTGGGTGGTCACCCGCCGCCCCGACTCCCGCAGGTCGTCCGCGGAGCCGGAGACCGAGCCGACGAACCGGAGCTCGGTCTTGCGGGGCGCCACGAACGCGCCGCGCCCCTTGACCTTGTAGATCATCCGCTGCTGGACCAGCTCGCGCAGCGCCTCCCGGACGACGGTGCGCGACACGCCGTACCGGACGCTGAGCTCCGCCTCCGAGGGCAGCGGCTGATCGGGCCCGATGTCGCCGGACTCGATCTGCCCACGCAGGGCGCGCATCAGTTGCATCCACAGCGGCTCGGCCCCGTCCCGGGCCAACCGCGGGTACGTCATCGTCATGGGTTCCCTTCCCCGTCGACCGGATACAGCATGCCACGCCGGATCCCGCCTGTCATGACAGGATTCGGACCCCACTTGGAGGCGAAGTACCAGGTCGTTATGGTGCCGTAACCAGAATCACTGTGACCTGCAACACGTTTGTCATGCAGCTCTAGCGCTCCTGTCATTACAGGTCTGTAATGACTGCCACGTGACCGTCGTCTCGGCGGTCCCGGTGATCAGGGAACAACGCACCCCGCTACGGCGGGTCCGCCCCGTCTGGAGGCCCCACCAATGACCACCACACCCCCGCTCCGGCGGCGTAGGGCCGTCGTCGCCGCCGCACTCGCCGCCAGCCTCGCCGCCGCCGCGAGCGGTTGCGGTTCAGCCGCCGACGGCACGGCCGGCGGCGACGACAAGCCCTTCATCGCGCTGAGCAACGGCTTCATCGGCAACGGCTGGCGGCAGACGATGATCGCCAAGTTCGAGCAGGCCGCCACCAAGGCCCAGCAGGACGGGCTGATCGGCAAGTACAAGGTCGTCAACGCGCCCGGGGAGAACTCGGCGACCGAGCAGGTCGCCCAGATCAAGAGCCTGCTGGTGCAGAAGCCCGACGCCCTGCTCATCGACCCGGCCTCGCCGACCGCGCTCAAGCCGGTGATCGAGCAGGCGTGCAACCAGGGCGTCAAGGTCGTGGTCTTCGACTCGGCGATCGACGCGCCCTGCGCCCACGTGCTGCTCAACAGCTTCAAGGACTGGGCCACGGCCGCGGCCGAGCCGCTGATCGAGGGCATCGGCGGCAAGGGCACCGTCATCGTCAGCCGGGGCGTGGTCGGCTCCCAGCCCGAGGCCGAGATGTACCAGACCACCCAGGACATCCTCGCCAAGCACCCGGACGTCAAGGTTGCCGCCACCGTCAACGGCATGTGCGACGGGGCCAAGGCCCAGAAGGCCATCCTCGGCGTCCTGTCGAGCGTGCCCACCGTGGACGGCGTCATCGGCTGCGGCGACGGCTACGGCGTCGCGCAGGCCTTCGGCACCGCCGGCAAGCCCGTCCCGGCACTGACCTTCGAGACCAACGGCCGCGCCCTGAACTACTGGAAGGACAACAAGCTCGACAACGGCTCGGTCGCCGTCATGTCCGACCCGGGCCAGTCCGTCGCCGCCCTGTGGGAGGCGCTCGACCTGCTCGACGGCAAGGACGTGCCGAAGGAGCTGACCTTCCCGATCGTGCTCGTGGAGCAGCAGGACCGCGACGCCTGGGCCGCCGTCCTCAAGCCGGACGAGTACGCCGCCTGGCCGTGGACGCAGGAGCTGTTCCGCCAGCAGGTCGAGGCCGTCAAGAACGGGTCCAAGCCGGTGACCCCGCCGATCCCGTCGGCCGCCAACTGACCCCAGGGCTCGGCCGACGGCCGACCGGACGACCAAGAGGAGCGATCATGCACGTCGACAACCTGCCGTCGGGGTCGGTCGCGGCCCCGCCGCAGGGCGACCCGCGACCGACCGGGCGCCAGCCGGTCGTCACCGCACGGCGGGTGGCGAAGACGTACGGACGCACCCGGGCGCTCGCCGGCGTGGACCTCGACGTCCGCGCCGGCGAGGTGCTCGGCCTCGTCGGGCACAACGGCGCCGGCAAGAGCACGCTGATGCGCGTTCTCGCCGGGCTGGAGGCCTGCGACGAGGGTGCGGTCGCCGTCGGCGGCCGGGAGGTGACGCCCGGCGACGTCCGCCCCGGGGCGCCCGCCTTCCGCACCGTGCGGATGGCGTACCAGGAGACCTCGCTCTGCCCGCACCTCACCGTGGCGGAGAACATCTGGCTCTCCTCCCGCCACTGCCTGCCCCGGGTGGGCTGGCGCCGGGCGGCCGCCGCCGCGGTCCGGCGGCGACTCGACGAGATGTTCCCGGGCCACGGGGTGTCCCCCCGCGACCGGGTGGAGGACCTGTCGCTGGCCCGCCGGCAGTTCGTGGAGATCGCCCGGGCCTCCCTGGTCGACCGGCTCGACCTGCTGATCCTCGACGAGCCGACCGAGTCCCTCGGGCCGGACGCGGCCCGTTCGCTCTACGCGTACGTCCGGCGGCTCGCCGCCGACGGCACCGCCGTGCTGCTCATCTCGCACCGGATCCGCGAGGTGCTGTCGGTGGCCGACCGGGTCGCGGTGATGCGCGACGGGGCGGTCGTGGCCGAACGGCCCGCCACGGGCCTCGGCGAGCACGACGTGCTCACCCTCATGGGCGCCGAGGTGGCCGAGCCGGCCGCGCCGGCCGCCGCCCCGACCGACCGGCCGGACGCGCACCGCCGGACTGTCGCCGAGCTGCGCCACGCCGGCGGCCACGGCCTGCACGACGTGTCGATCCGGGTCGGGGCCGGGGAGGTCGTCGGCCTGGCCGGCCTCGCCGGCCAGGGCCAGCAGGAGGTCCTGGAGCGGCTGTGGCGACCGGTACGGCGGGACACCACCGTGACCGGCACCCGCGCCTACGTCCCCGGCGACCGGCAACGCTCCGGCGTCCTGCCACTGTGGTCGGTCGCGGAGAACCTGGTGGTCACCGCCATGCGCGGCCTGGCCCGGCGGGGCGTCCGCCGGCTGGCCGAGGAACGCGCCACGGTGCGGCACTGGGTGGACCGGCTGGCCGTACGCGGTGGCCCGGACGCGGCCATGACCGAACTCAGCGGCGGCAACCAGCAGAAGGTGATCGTCGCCCGGGCGTTCGCCTCGGCGGCCGACCTCGTCCTGCTCGACGACCCCTTCCGGGGCGTCGACGTGCACACCAAGACCGACCTCTACGCGCTCATCCGGGAGGAGGCGGCCCGGGGCCGCAGCGTCGTCTGGTACTCGAGCGAGAACGCCGAGATGTCCCACTGCGACCGGGTCTACGTGCTGCGCGCCGGGCGGGTGGTGGCTGAGCTGACCGACGCGGAGGTCACCGAGGAGCGGATCATCGCCGTCTCCTTCGCCGAAACCGGAGCCGAGCCCGAGTCCGAGTCCGAGTCCGAGGGAGCGTCGCGATGACCACCCTGCTCACCACCGCCGCACCGCCGGCCCTGCGGCGCCGGATGGCGCCCGCCGCGGTCAGCGCGGTGGCCCTGGCCGCCATGCTCGCCGTCTGCGCGTCCCTGCAACCGGGGGTGCTCACCGTGCCCGGCCTCACGCTGGTCCTGTCCGCCACGGTCCCGCTGGTGATCGCCGCCCAGGCGCAGATGATGCTGATGTCGGTCGGGGACATCGACCTCGGCATCGGCAACTTCGTCGGCCTGGTCACCGTCGTCACCGCCACGATGCTGGTGGACTCCCCCGGCACCGGCGTGCTGGTCCTGCTGGGCCTGGTGGCCGCGTACGCGGTGCTCGGCGCGCTGATCCACCTGCGCCGGGTGCCCTCGCTGATCGCCACGCTCGGCGCGTCGTTCGTCTGGCTCGGCCTGGGCCTGTTCATCCTGCCCACGCCGGGCGGCGGCACCCCGGGATGGCTGGCCACCTTCGGGTCCTGGCAACCGGTCGGCTTCCCCGCGCCGGTGCTGCCGATCCTGCTCGTCGCCGCGCTGGTCTGGCTGCTGTCGGCGCGCAGCGCCGTCGGCGTACGGGTCCGGGCGCTGGGCAGCAACCCGGTGGCCCTGCAACGCGCCGGCCTGCGGCCGCTGGTCTCCCGCGTGGTCGCGTACGGCGCGGCGGGCGCCCTCGGTGTCCTGGCCGGCCTGGTGCTGGCCTCGCAGACCGGCGGCGGTGACGTCTCGTCCGCCGGCAGCTACACGCTGATCACGGTGGCCGCGGTGATCCTCGGCGGCGGCTCGTTCGCCGGCGGCACCGCCGTGCCGTGGGGGGCCGCCATCGGCGGCGTGACCCTCGGCCTGGTCGCCGTCGTCCTCAGCCTGCTCGACGTGCCGTCGAACCTGCAGTCGGCCGTGCAGGGCGGCATCGTGCTGGCCGTGCTCGCCGGCCGCGTCGTGGTCGGAAAGGTGCTCCGATGACCCCCCGTACCCTGGCCCGCCCCTGGATCTGGGGGTTCCTCGCCGCCGCGCTGGTCTGGATCCTGATCCTGGCCATCTCCACCGAGGGCGGCGGCGGGCAGACCGTCTCGCTGGCCCTGTCCCTCGCGCCCTACCTGGTCATCGTGGGCCTCGGCCAGATGCTCGTGATCACCGCCGGCCCGGGGAACATCGACGTCTCGGTGGCGTCGATCATCTCCCTCGCCGGGTTCGTCGCGGTCCAGGTGACCGCCACCACCGGCTCGGTCCCGCTCGGCCTCCTGGCCGGCGTCGGCACCGGCGTCGCGATCGCCGTGATCAGCGTGGTGGCCATCCTCGGGCTCTCCGTACCGCCGATCATCGCCACCCTGGCGGCCGGGCTGATCGCGTCCTCGCTGACGCTGTCGCTCGCCGACGGCTTCACCGCCGTGCCCGACGAGGGCCTGCGCCGGCTGCTCAACCTCCGCCCGGCGGGGGTGCCGGTGCTGGCGGTCGCCGTCGCCGCGCTGACCGTGCTGGTCGCGGCGCTGCTCAGCCGCACCGTCTACGGTCGGTCGCTGCTCGCGGTCGGCCAGAGCCGGCCGGCGGCCGAACGGGCCGGCGTCCCGGTCGCCCGGGTCATCACCACCACCTACCTCGCCAGCGGCGCCCTGGCCGGGCTGACCGGCGCCCTGCTGGCCGCCTACATCGCGCCGTCGCCGGACCTCGGCACCCGCTACCTGCTCGACTCGGTGGCCGTCGTGGTCATCGGCGGGACGCTGATCTCCGGCGGTCGCGCGGTGCCGGCCGGCATCTGGGGCAGCGCGCTGTTCTTCATCCTGCTCGACGGCCTGGTCAACCTCGTGGGCTGGAGCACCGCGGCGCAGAACCTGCTCAAGGGCGGTCTGGTGCTCTTCGTCCTCTTCCTGGCCGGCGGGGGCACCCGATCCGGCCCCGCCCGCCGCATCCGAACCCGGCGGCGGCTGCAACCGGCAGCCGCGGCCTCCACCACGACAGGAGACAACAATGCCTGACATCGACGGCCTGCTCGACGCCCGCGACTTCGCCACCGGTGAGCGCGCCGCCACCGGCTTCCACGTCAAGGGTGCGCACGCCCAGGACTGGGGCCTGCAGAACCGGCTCGCCCGGATCTTCCGGCCGGACGACGGCCGTACCGTGATGCTGGCCTTCGACCACGGCTACTTCCTCGGCCCGATGGCGGGGCTGGAGCAGATCGACCGGAACATCGCACCCCTGGTGCCGGACGCCGACGCGATCATGATGACCCGCGGGGCGCTGCGCACCAGCATCCCGTCGCACAGCAGCGCCGGCGTCGTGCTGCGGGCCAGCGGCGGCCCGAGCGTGCTGAAGGACCTCTCCGACGAGCACCTCGCGCTGGACGTCGAGGACGCCGTCCGGCTCAACGCGGCGGCCCTGGCCATCCAGGTGTTCATCGGCGGCGAGCACGAGTCCCGGTCGGTGGCGAACCTGGCCCGACTGGTGGACGCCGGGCAGCGGCACGGCATCGCCGTCCTGGGCGTCACCGCCGTGGGCAAGGACATGGTCCGCGACGCCCGCTACTTCCGGCTGGCCACCCGGATCAGCGCGGAGATGGGCGCGCACATCGTCAAGACGTACTACGTCAGCGAGGGCTTCGAGACGGTGACCGCCAGCTGCCCGGTGCCGATCATCGTGGCCGGCGGGAAGAAGCTGCCGGAGCTGGACGCGCTGACCATGGCGTACCGGTCGATGCAGGAGGGCGCCGCCGGCGTCGACATGGGCCGCAACATCTTCCAGAGCGAGCACCCGGCCGCGATGCTCGCCGCCATCCGGGCCGTGGTGCACGACGACGCCAAGCCGGAGGAGGCGTACGAGCTCTTCCGCGAGCGGGCGGCCGGCTCCGCCGTCGCCTGACCCATCCGCCGGGGGTGCGGGTCCGTCCGTGACGGCTCCGGCCGGACCCGCACCTCTCCTCCTCGGGAGCCCCACATGTCACACCCAGAGACCGACGTCGTCGACCTCGTCGTCATCGGCGCCGGCATCAACGGCCTCGCCACCGCCCGCGACGCCGCCAGCCGAGGGCTGAGCGTCGTCGTGGTGGACCGCGGGGACGTGGGCGCCGGCACCACGGCCACGTCCAGCCGGCTCATCCACGGCGGCCTGAAGTATCTCGAACGGTACGACTTCCGGTTGGTGCACGAGTCGATCCGGGAACGGCACCTGCTCTTCCGCACCGCCCCCCACCTGGTGCACGACTACCCCATGCTGATCCCGTCGTACGCCGCCGACAGCCGGCCGGGCCCGCTGATCCGGCTCGGCCTGGCCGCCTTCGACGTGCTGGCCGCCCGTCGCGGGCGCGGACGCAGCCGCGGCATGTCGGTCCGGACCATCGCCCGGCGGTGGCCGAACCTGTCCCGGGACGGACTGCGCGGCGGGGTGCTCTTCCACGACGCGCAGGTGCCGTGGGCGGAGCGGCTCTGCGTCGAGTTGCTGCTGGACGCGGAGAAGCTGGGCGCCCGGGTGCTCACCTACACCACCGTGACCGGCCTGCTCGTCGAGGACGGCCGGGTCCTCGGGGTACGGACCCGCGACGACCGGACCGGCCGGGAGGCGGTGCTCCGGGGCCGGCTGACCGTCAACGCGGCCGGGCCGTGGATCGACCGGATCCTCGACGGCCAGGTCGACAGCCGGCGCCTCAACGGCGGCACCAAGGGCAGCCACGTGGTCATCGACCCGTTCCCGGGCGCGCCGGACACCTGCATCTTCTTCGAGGCCGCCGCCGACCGGCGCCCGATCTTCGTCTTCCCCTGGCAGGGCCGGTTCATCCTGGGCAGCACCGACCTGACGTACGAGGGCGACCTGGACGAGGTGGTGGCCAGCGACGCGGAGATCGACTATCTGCTGGCCGAGACCAACCGGCTCTTCCCCACCGCCAACCTCACTCCGGCCGACGTGCTCTACACCGTCGCGGGGGTGCGTCCCCTGCCGTACACGGCCGGGGTGGCGGACAACGCCAAGATCAGCCGAGGGCACACCGTGCTCGACCACTCCCCCGCCCACCCGGGCCTGCTCACCGTCATCGGCGGGAAGCTGACCACCCACCGCGCGCTCGCCGAGGACGTCACCGACGCGGCGCTGCGCATCCTGGGCCGCCGCGGCGGCCGGTGCGTCACCCGGACCCGCCCGCTGCCCGGCGCCGACACCGCCGACTGGCCGGCGTTCCAGGCGGAGTTCCGGCGCTCGGCCGCACCGCTCACCGCGGCCCAGGCCACCCGGCTGCTCGACATCTACGGCGTACGGGCCCGCGCGGTCCTGGACCTGGTCCGGGCCGAGCCGGAACTCGGCGCCGTCGTCGACGAGGACTCCGGCGCGGTCGCCGCCGAGCTGGTCCTCGCCTTCCGGGTGGAAGGGGCGGTGACCTTGGCGGACGCGTTGCTGCGCCGTACCCTGATCGGCCTGGGCCCGGACATGGCGGTGTCGACCGCCTTGACCTGCGCAAACGCCGTCGCTCCCCAGCTCGGCTGGGACGCCGACCGGGTTCGGGCCGAGGTGGCCGGCTACCACGCCGCGCTGCGTCGCTTCCGGCCCCGCGCGCTCGACCGCCCGGCGGTCGCCCCGATCAACGACAGGAGGTTGTGATGCACGCTCCGCAGACCTGCTACCTCGGGGTGGACGTCGGGCTGACCGCCACCAAGGCGGCCGCCTTCGACGCCGACGGGCGCGAGCTGGCCGTCGTGCACGCCCGTACCCCGCGCACCAGCGTCACCGCGCACCGCCACGACGTGGACATGGCCGCCCTGGCCGACACGGTGCTGGCGCTGCTCGCCGAGATCACCGGCGAGCTCGCCGGCGACGGCTGGACCCCGGCCGGGGTCGGGGTGGCCGCGCACGGCAACGGCCTCTACCCGGTCGACGCGGCGCTGCGCCCGGTCGGCCCGGCCATCGCCTCCTCGGACACCCGGGCCCAGCACATCGTCGCGGCCATCCCGCCCGAGGAGGCCCGCCGGCTGGCCCGGGAGACCGGCTCGATCCCGTGGGCGGCCCAACCGGCCGTGCTGCTGCGCTGGCTGCGGGACGCGGAACCCGCCGCGTACGCGGCCACCCGGTGGGCCCTGTCCTGCAAGGACTGGGTCACCGCGCAGCTCACCGGAGTGGCCAGCGCCGACTACAGCGACGCCAGCGCGTTCGGCCTGGTCGCCCTGGACACCCGCGACTACACCCCGACGGCGCTGGAACTGGTCGGCCTGCCCGCCGGCGACCTGGACCGGTTCCCGCCGTTGCGGCGCTCCGACGAGGTGGTCGCCGGGCTGAGCGCCACCGCGGCCGCCCGCACCGGCCTGCCCGAGGGCCTCCCGGTCATCGCCGGCTGCATGGACTGCGTCGCGGCAACCCTGGGCGCCGGTGGCCGGGGCCTCGGCGAGGGGACGATCATCGTCGGTACGTGGGCGATCAACGGTGTCGTCGTGCCGGCCCGCACCCCCGCGCCGGAGGTCACGCTCAGCGCCTTCATGCCCGACCCGGCCACCATGCTGGCGATGGAGGTCGCGCCGACCTCGGCGGCGAACCTCGAGTGGCTGGCCTGTGCCGCCGTCGCGCCCCGGCAGGCCGGCGGGGTGCCCGCCGCCGACCTGCTCGCGGAGGCCGCCGAGGTGCCGCCCGGTGCGGAGGGCCTGCTGTTCCTGCCCTTCGTCAACGGCTCGCCCGAGCACCCGTCGGCCTCCGGCACCTTCCTCGGCCTGGCCAGCAACCACCGGCGGGGTCACCTCACCCGGGCTGTCATCGAGGGGGTCGCCCAGTACCACCGGGTGCAGCTGGACCGGGTGCTGGCCAGCGGCGCGGACATCGGGGACCGCCCGTGGCGGTTGGCCGGCGGCGGCGCCCGCTCCGCCGTCTGGGCGCAGATCTTCGCCGACGTGCTCGGCCGGCCGGTCCGGCGGCAGCTCACCAGCGAACTCGGGGCGCGCGGGGTGGCGTCCCTGCTGCCCGGCGCGCTGGGCCACGACGGGCCGGCGTGGAGCGTGCACGACGAGGACGACCTGTGCGTGCACCCCGGCGCCGACCGGGCGGCGTACCTGCGGCAGGCCGAGGCCTTCGACCGCTGCCTGGCCGGCATGTCGGCCGTCTGGTCCGAGGTCGAGCGCTACCGCGCGTCGGGGTAGCCGAGCGTCGGCGCCACGCCCACGGGGCCGAGCGGCGGGCCGGTCGACGATCCGGCAGCCGCTCGGCCGCACGGCCGTGCGGCCGTGCGGGCCGCCAGGGGTGGGGCAGGCGCTACCGGGACCGCGGATCCTGCTGGCGGCGCACCATCTCGCTGATCCAGGTGGGCGCGTACGGCGACGTGCAGCCCGGGGAGGTCGGATAGTCCTTGAGCACCGCCAGGCGCTCGCCGATGTCGATCGCGCGGGCGCGGTGTTCGGGGTGCTCGATGCCGATCTGCGCCAGGCAGTGGTTCATCGCCCACTGGAGCCGATCCGGGGCGTCCTTCATCTCCGCCTCGATGACGTCGAGCAGTCCGGCGAGGTCGAGGCCCTCGGGCCGCTTCGCCACGCGGTCGGTGGTGAGCGCCCAGCCGGCGCTCGCGACCACCGGGTCCGGATCGGCGGACCAGGCCGGGCGCAACTCCTCCGCGTGCGGGTTCTTCTTCGCCACGTAGCTCACCAGCCAGTCGTGCACCTTGGGTGGGCGCGCCTCGCGCACCATGGCGTCCAACTCGTCCCGCCCGAACGCCTTCGGGCGGCAGATCAGGAGCGCCAGCAGCCGGGCCGCGGTGTCCCCCGTCGCCCAGAGTTCACGGGCGAGGTCCTGCTGCGTCTTCAGCCGCTTCGCGAGCGCGCGCAGCTTGCCGAGGTTCACCCCGTGGTCGTCGCCGTGCCGCTCGTTCACCTCGCGTGCCCTGGGGTCCTCGAGCTCGGCCAGTTCGGCCATCACCTGGGTCACCGTCGTCTCGGCCACCTCAGCCTCCTGTCCGTCAGGTGCGAAGAGCAGCCTACGGCCAACTTCGCCTACCCGGCGGGGAGGCGGCCGTCGCAGCGTACGTCGGGTGCGGCGATCGGGCGCCGGGGCATCATCCAGTCCAGGGTGGTCTCCTCCACCGGCCAGCCGTGTACCGCCACGACGCTGTACGGCACCGGCCGAGCCTGCGGGCAGAGCACCTGCGACCGCACGTCGTCGTTCGGCAGGAACCGCACGACGGCGGCCCGGTCCAGGATGACCGTCGACGTGTCGGTGACGGTGATCAGTGCGCCGAGCACCACCTCCGGGCCGGCCGCGCCGGCCGCGCCGGCCGGGGCTTGCGGGTCGACCTCGACCGCGGCGGTGGGCAGCACCGGCACCCGCAGGAAGACCGCGCCGGTCACCAGCGGGAGCACGGCGGCGACCGCGTACGCCAGACCGTGGGTCAACGCCGGGGCGATCCGGCCGGGGATCGGGCCGGTGAGCAGCATGGTGGCGGCGGGCGGCACCGCCAGCAGCGCGGCCGTGGTCGGCTCACCCACCTGGACCGCCGTCCACACCGCCGGGGCCAGCGCGGCGTACGCCAGCACCGCCGCCGCCAGCGGAAGCGCCACACTGACCAGCAGGATCCGGGTCGGCTGGTCCGGATACAGGTAGCGGGTGCGCAGCGCGAGCAGGCAGAGACCCAGCATCAGCAGCGTCGGCAGGAAGCGGAGCTGCCAGGTGAGCGCGCCCAACGCGACCGCCGCGGTGGCCACCCAGCCGGGGGTACGCGCCGTCCAGAAGGCGAGCAACGACCGTTCCGGGTCGAAGCGCTCAGGGGCACTGAGCCGCAGCAGCCGACCGAGCACCCCGAACGTGAGCACGACCAGGGGGAACGCCCAGACCAGGGCGATCAGCAGGGCGCTGAGCAGGCCGAGCGGGCTGACGTACTGCACCAGCAGCAGCATGGTGGACATGTCCTGCCGGCTGAGCTGCCACAGCCGCAGCACCAGGAGCAGGACGGGAAACGCGGGGAGAAGGGTCAGCAGCCACTGCTGCGCCTGCCGCGCCCCTGCCATCCGGCGGGGCCGGCCAGCCTTGCCGGGACCGCCGGCGACCCGGGCTGTGCCGGGGCCGGTAACGCGATCCTCTCCCACGGCCACTGCCGTACCTCCACCTTCCTGGGGTCGGGCTGCTGCTGCACCGCTACCGACTGCGGGAGGTTGTAGCGCTGCTGCCAACGGAAGTTGCCGGTGTACGCCTCCTCCCAGGCCGAGTTGCGCGGGTCGGTGGCCGAGGCGTGGAGCGCGAGATCGACCAGATCACGCAGGGCCTCGTTCGGGCCGGTGTTGACCCCCCACATCTCGGCGGCGGACTCGCCGATGTCCCAGTGCCGCAGCGGCTTGACGTTGCGGAGGGTGACCGGGAAGCGTTGGCCGTCGTCGCCCGGCTGGTCGCCGGTGACGAAGCCGGCGAGGATCGCCGCGTCGCTGGTGACCGCGTTCACCTTCCCGTCGTACATCTCCTGGACGCACTCGCTGATCTTGTTCCGGCCGATCGGCCGCGCGCCGGCCTGGCGGAGGCGCGGGATGGCGGTCGACGTGGTCAGCGTGCAGACGGTCCGGTCAGCCAGGTCCTCCAGGCTGCTCACCGGGCCCGCGTCGCTGCGCAGCGTCACCACCGACTGCTCCGTCTGCAGGTAAGGGGCGGAGAAGACCGCCCCCTCCTCCTCTTCCCGTTTCCTGGTGACGCTGTACGAGGCGATCACCAGGTCGACGGTGACGAATCCGTCGCGGTCCTGGGCCTGGCGGCGGGCCCGGTCCTCGCTCTCGATCGGCAGGAACCGCACCTGGGACCGGTCGAACCCGAGGTAGCCGGCGATCAGGTAGGCGATGTCGACGTCGAAGCCCTTCCAGACGTCGTTCGGCAGTCGCTGGGAGACACCGGGCTGGTCGTCCTTCACGCCGACCAGGAGTTGCGGCTTGCCCTTCAGGCCGGCCCGCTCCATCAGCTCGTCCCGGGTCGGGGGGCCGAACCCGAGCACGATCGGCACCACCGCCGCCGCCAGTACGGCCAGCACGACGGTCAGTCCCACCAGTCGAATCTGGCGGACCCGTCTGGTCCGCTGCGGTGCGGTCGCCGCCGGCCCGGAAGGGCTCGGCTCGCCTGCCTCACTCACCTATGCCCTCCCCCACCGCGCGGCTCCGGTACCAGAGCCTCCATTGTGGGGTCCGGGGCAAGGCCAGGACGAGCCGCCACCCGCCGCCGAACAGTCAGACAACCGACCCCGGGGCGGGTCGGGCGGCCGACGAGGGATGCACCCGGGCCAAGTCGACGCCAAGTGAGTGCCAGGCGGGACTCCCGACAGTCGGGGCACGAGATCACACCGGCCGTCGTCGGCCGGTGCCGGGCCGGTCACCGATGGCCGGCCCGCCCCGAGCGGGCCGCTGACCGGAGCGGCCGGAGGAGAACATGAGCACGACCAACACCGAGACCGAGCCGAACCTGGTCGGCTTCCGGATCAACCACCGCACCATGCGCGCCGACACGCGGCGGCTGGCCGACCTGGCGGACCGCGTGGCCGCCGGCCAGATCACGTACGACCTCCGTCGCGCGAAGGCCCTGCGCACGTACGTGCGGCTGCTCTGCGACGGTATCCACCATCACCACCGGATGGAGGACGAGGTCCTCTGGCCGGTGCTGGAACGTTCGGCTGCCGCCGAGATCGACCTGCGGGAGCTCAGCGACGACCACGCGTCGCTCGATCCGGTGCTGGACGAGGCGCGCGCGGCCGTGGACGAGCTGGCCGCCGTGCTCGCCGCGGGCAGTCCGGCGGAGGGACGGGCGCGGGCCGCCGCGGGCCGCCTCGCCGCGGTCCTGGCCCAGCTGCGCGACGTCCTCGACGAGCACATCGAGGAGGAGGAGCGGCTGATCTTCCCGGTGATCCAGCGCTACGTCAGCGCGGCGGACTGGGACGCCGTGGAGCGGGCCGTACGCAAGGGCGGCGCGCTGCGGTTCGAGCTGCCCCGGATCGAGCGCTACGCCCGGCCCGACGAGTTGGCCGAGCTGAAGCGGATGGCCGGGCCGGTGCTGCGGCTGATGCTCGCGGCGCTGCGACCGGGCTTCCGCCGCCGGGAGGCGAGGGTCTTCGGCGGGTGACCGGCCGGCGCGACCGGCTCAGCTCGCCGCCGCCGCGTACGCCGATTCGTCGCACCACGGCACGGCGCCGACCGCGCGGGCCAGCCGGAGCCCGGCGTCGCGGTGCGCGGCGGCGGCCGCCGGGTCGCCGAGCATTGCGGCGAGTTCGGCGAGGGTCTGGTCCACCGGCCCGAGCGAGATCGATCCGCACTCCAGCCCGGCGAAACGCCCGGCCCACGGCAGCAGCTCGCGATAGCAGCGCCGGGCGGCCGGGGCGTCGCCGAGCCGGGCCGCGACCTGTCCGCGCAACGTCATCCAGTACAGCCACAGGTAGTCGGGGCGGATCGGGGCGTGTGGCCGCCAGACGGCCCGGGCCGCCGCGTGGTCGCCGGCGGAGAGCAGCGCGTGGGCCAGCACGTCGTGGGTGTCGTCCGGCACCCGCGCGTGCACCTGCCGGATCTCCCCGATCAGCTCGTGTCCGCGTCCGACGGTGCTGAGCACGGTGAACCGGCCCATGAGCCCCATCGCCGCCGCGTTCGGGCCACCGACGCGGCTCATCCGGACGCTGATCTCCGCGTACCGACGGGACGCCTCGTCGAGATCCCCGCGAAAGAGCGCGCACAGGCCGGTGAACCAGCCCATCACGGCGAGGATCAGTCCGAGCTGCCCGGTGGTGGCCTCCTCGACGGCGCGGTCGACGTGGTGGCGGGCCCGGTCGAAGTCGGCGTCGGCGAGCGCGGCCTGGTAGAGGATGTGGTGGGCCTCGCAGCGGTACGCGGTGAGCCCCGCGGCCTCGGCCGTCGCCAGCAGCTCCCGTCCGACGGCGGGCAGCTCGGCGCGGTGCGCGGGCGCGACGGTGACGAAGTAGCGGGCGTTCAGGGCACGGCAGAGCACGGCCGGGTCGTCCTGCCGGCGGGCCAGCGCGAGCCCCTCCCGGGTGACCTCGTCGGCGCGTTCCTGGTCGGCGCCCTCGATCTCGAAGGCGAGGACGCTCAACAGCCGGGAGCGCAGCGCCGGGCGGTCCTCGCCGACCCGGGACAGCTCCCGCTCCAGCAGCCGGACCAGCGGCTCGTCGACCAGGCGGTCGGGCCTGATGGTCCAGGTGACCGGGGCGTCGAAACAGGTCAGCGCGGCGTGTACGGCGGTGGGATCGCCGATGCCGGTGGCCAGCCTGATCGCCTCGGCGCGGGCGGCGCGGGCGGTGAGCACGTCACCGGCGAGTGCGCTGGCGGTGGCCAGGTTGCGGTGCAGGTCGAGACGGGTTCGGGCGGTGGCGTTCGGGGCCAGTTCGACGGCGCGCAGCGCGCCGGCCCAGAGCGTGGCGGCCTCCCGCGGCGCGCCGAGGTCACCGGCGCGGCGGGCGGCGGCGGCGAGGTGGCCGATCGCGTCGGCGGCGGTGGCCGGGGTGAGGGCCGCCAGCGCGTGCCGTCCCTTCGCCGCCACGTCGTCGATGCGCTGCTCCTGCAGCACGCCGAGAATCCGGCTGTGGATCCGGGTGCGCCGCAGCAGCGGAACGCTGTGGTAGAGCGCGTCCCGCATCAGGGCGTGGGCGAACCGGACCCGCCCCGGCTCGGGCTCGACGAGCAGGCCCGCGGTCACGCCGGCCTCCAGACCGTCGAGGACCGGTTCCTCCGGGCCGCCGTCGACGGCGAGCAGGGTGTCGACGTCGGCCTCCGGTCCGAAGACGGCGGCGTGCCGCAGCACCGTCTGCGCGGCGGCCGGCAACCGGGCCAGCCGGCGGGCCAGGACATGGCCCAGCCCGGCGGGAATGCCGTCGAGCGCGGCCGCCGGTCCTTCGGCCGCGATCAGCTTGGCCAGCTCGACGGTGAACAGTGGATTTCCCGCCGACCGTTCCCGCACGGTGCGCAG
The DNA here is from genome assembly GCF_040654475.1 of Micromonospora sp. NPDC050686. Lineage (NCBI taxonomy): Bacteria > Bacillati > Actinomycetota > Actinomycetes > Micromonosporales > Micromonosporaceae > Micromonospora > Micromonospora sp. NPDC050686. Next base: position 32,133 of record NZ_JBFAID010000024.1, on the reverse strand, counting down.
CAGTTCGGTGTCGGTGCTGTCCACGCCGTGCCGGCGCAGCAGTTCGGTGACGGCGTCCGCGTCGAGGCCGCCGAGTTCCAGGTCGACCGCCGGCACGCCGGCCAGCGCGGCCCGGGCCACCACCAGGTCGTCGGTCACCTCGTCCGGACGGTAGGTCGCCACGACCAGGGCGGGGGCCCCGGCCAGGGCGGCGGCGAGGTGGCGCAGGATCCGCAGGGTCTCGCCGTCGGCGCGGTGGACGTCCTCGATCAGCACGAGCAGGGGGCCGTGGCCGGTCAACCGGGACAGGTAGCCGGCCAGGGCCCGGCGGAGGTGGAACTCGTCGTACTCGCCGCGGGTGCCGACCGGCGTGCCGCTGTCCAGCAGCAGGCGCAGGCCGTGGGCTTCCGCCTCGTCGAGCGGAAGGTGCCGGCGGGCGGCGGTGACCACCTCGTGCCAGGCCCAGGCCGGCGGGGCGCCCGCCACCTGCGGGCAGGTGCCGGTGACCGGGCACCAGCCGGCCGCGGCGAGGGAGTCGGCGAGGTGGTGTGCCAGCGTCGACTTCCCCGCCCCCGCTTCGGCGCCCACCCAGCAGATGCCGAGGCCGGCTCCGGCGGCGCGGTCGGCCGCGGCGCGTAGCCGGGCCAGCTCCGCCGCGCGCCCCACCGGTCTTGGGTGCGCCGCGGCGGTCGGGGCGGCGGAGGGCGTTGCCGCCGGGCCGGCCGGCACGGCGGCGGTTTCCGGCCGGGCGATCCTGGTGGCCGTCACCTCCAGGCGGGGACTCTGCCGCAGCAGGTCCGTCTCCAGGCTCCGCAACTCACGGCTGGGATCGATGCCCAACTGCTCGGCCAGCGTGGCGCGGACCGCGCGCAGCACGTCGAGTGCGTCGGCCTGCCGCCCGAGGCGGTACAGCGCGACCGCGAGCAGCATGACGGCCTGCTCCCGCAACGGGTGGTCCCGCACGTGCGGGTCGAGGTCGAGGACCACCTCGGTCGGGCGGTCCAGGGCGAGCAGCAGCTTCGCCCGCTGCTCGACGGCGCTCAGTCGTAGCTGGGCCAGCCGCTCGCTCTCCCGATCCGCCCACGGCTCCCCCGCGAACTCGGCGTACGGGGTAGCCCCACCCCAGCAGGCGAGGGCCTCGTCGAGGCCGGCCACCGCCTTGACGGGCCGGGTCTCGGCTTCCGGCGTGGCCGCCCGTAGCGCCGCCTCGAACCGCCAGGCGTCCACATCGGGGGTCGGCAGCCTCAGGGCGTATCCGGGGGCGACGGTGACGAGGATCCGGGCGGGGGTGCGGGACGGGCGGTCCGGTTCCAGCGCCCGGCGCAGGTTCGACACGTACACCTGCAAGGCGGCCTGGGCTCGTGGCGGCGGGTCGCCCGACCACAGGTCCTCGACCAGCCGGTCGACCGACACCGGATGGCCGCCTCCGGCGACGAGCCGGGCCAGCACCGCACGCTGCCGGGGCGCCCCCAGGTCGATCGTGGCGCCGCCGCGGGTCGCCCGCACCGGGCCGAGCACGCCGATGGTCGTCACGCCGTGACCCTAGTCAGGCGAGCCGGCCGTGAAGATCCGGCATCCGACAGTCCCGGCCGGTGATCCCCACCAGCCCGCCAAGACGGCCTTTAGCTGCTGCCAAATTCGTCCCGGCCGGCCAAGGCCGTGGTCGGCCATCTCGGCCATCACCACCTACACCGCGGCGATCTCGGCGGCCGGGATCACCACCGCGGCGCTGGCGATGTCCACGTTCACCCTGGTCGGTGGCCTGGTCGGGGCCGCGATGATCCTGCTTCCGCTGTTCACCTCCGGCGCCGGCGTGGACGACGCCACCGACGCCCAGATCGCCGCGCTGCGCGACCAGATCAGCCGGCTCGCGGCCGGCATGGACCGGCGGTTCGACCGGATCGAGATTCTGCGCGGCAGGCGCCCTACGTGGTCCCGACCGGTACGTCGCTGGCCGACCCGGTGGCGACCGTGGGTCTCCACCTGCCGGCCGGCGCGATCGGCTACCTGGCCCAGTGGCCGGGCGCCGGACGACCCGCTCGGCTCGTGCATCGTGCAGGCCGGGACGGTGGGTTCCGGAACCCTGGCCGACCGGTACGGCTACCGGAATGCGGGCCAGTGCTCCGCCCTTCAGCTTCAGGGCGGGGGTGAAGGCCCGCGCTGGGAGGGCCGTCAAGGGCCGAGCGTGCCATTGACCGTGGTAAGTTCGCACCGGTCTCCGGTGATAACCAAGCCGGAGCCCGACGTACCACCGTCGCCGCAGGGCTTGCGGAGACGAAAAACGCCTGTGGAGCGGACGTAAGACCGGGGCAATCTCCGGCGGATCGCGGTGAAGCAGGAACCCATTCGGGCGTTGCGCGTTCCGTGCGCAGCGCGGAGGGAATCTCCGCCATTCATGGCGGTAGAGGAAGTCAATGGTCCGGCCGGATCAAGGCGGGCGGCCACCAGGAGGGCCTGGCGGCGGTCAAGACGGTCGTCGGCCTGCTGCGGGCGACCAACGTCAGCGTGCGCGCGGGCTGATGTTGAGCCGGTCCGGGGGCTCACGCAGGGTGCCCCCGGACCGGCGCTCGGCAGGACCATCCGACGCCACGCCCGGCGGTCCCGGCCCGCCGCTACCCGATTACCGCTGCCGCCCGACGTCCCTGCTCTGGTTCACTGTCACGTGTGGATCGTCAACGGCTCAGCAGCATCGCGCACTCGCACCATCCCATCGCGGCACCGATCTCCGGCGTCAACGTCAACCGGCTCCTGCGCCGGGCGGACCGGGGACCGGCGGCCCGCATCCTCGACCTCGGCTGCGGGGAGGCGGCCTGGGCGCTGCAAGCTCTCGCCCACCATCCCGACGGACACGCGGACGGTGTCGACCTCAGCCGGTACGCCCTGGAGCGCGCCGCGGCGGCGGCCGCCGAGCGCGGCCTCGCCGACCGGCTCACCCTGCACGAGCGCGATGCCCACACGTACGTGCCGGACGGCGACTACGACCTGGTGCTGTGCGTCGGGTCGACCCACATCTTCGACGGAGTCGCCGGGACGCTGCGGATGGCCGGCCGACACGTGAACTCCCACGGAATCCTGCTGATCGGCGAGGGTTTCTGGCAGGCCCCGCCGACGCCGGCGGCCCTGGCCGCGCTCGACGTGAAACCGGAGGACTACACCGACCTCGCCGGTCTGGTGGACGTCGCCGAACAGGCCGGCTGGACCCCGGTGTACGCCCACGTGAGCGATGCCGCCGAGTGGGACAACTACGAATGGTCGTGGGTCGGCTCGCTCACCGAGTGGGCGCTCGACAACCCGGGCCACCCCGACGCCGCCGACGCGCTCGCGGTCGCGCGTGAGCACCGGGATCAATGGCTGCGCGGGTATCGCGACGTGTTGGGCTTTGCGACCCTGGTGCTGCGCCGCGCGTGACCGTCGTAGTCCTGGCATCGCCCCGAGGCAGCAGAGGCGCCGGCCGGGCCCGTATGGTCGCGGGGTGAACATCGAGCAGGTCCGGCGGGCGTACGGGTCGGTCGCGGAGCTCTACATCGGGCTGTTCGGCACCAGCCAGCAGGTACACGCCGACGACCTCGCCTTCATCGAGCGACATCTGGCGGGGCGACCCGGCACGGTGCTCGACCTGGGCTGCGGACCCGGCCACCTCACCGATTTCCTTCGCGCGCTGGGCGTCGACGCCCGGGGCATCGACCTGGTCCCCGAGTTCATCGCCCATGCGCAAGCGACCCACCCGAGCGGCAGCTACCAGCTCGGGTCGATGGCGGATCTCGCCGTCGCCGACCACTCCGTCGCCGGCATCCTGGCCTGGTACTCGTTGATCCATCTGCCGCCGCAGGAGCTCGACGGCGTGCTCGCCGAGTTCCGGCGCGCACTGGCCCCGGCCGGGACGTTGGTGCTCGGGCTCTTCGAGGGCGACGAGGTCGCGGCCTTCGACCACAAGGTGGTGACCGCCTACCGCTGGCCCCTCGACGAGTTCTCCGCACGGTTGCGGCGCGCCGGTTTCACCGAGGTCGAGCGCCTGCCGCGCCCGGGCGACGGCATCCACCGGCCACACGCCGCCGTCGCGGCGATCGCGGACCCAGGGTGAGCTGAGCCGGTGAGCCTGATGCGTGACCGCCTCGACGATGTCCTCCGCGCGGGCGAGGCCGGCGGTCTGCACGCCGTCGTGGCGCTGCGCGGTGGCCGATGCCTGCTGGAGTACTACAGGGCCGGCGAGGACTTCGCCTGGGGCGACTCGCTGGGTGTCGTGGAATTCGGGCCGGAGACTCTGCACGACATTCGATCGGTGACCAAGAGTGTGACCGCGCTGTTGTACGGCATCGCGCTCGGCGACGGGCTGGTGCCGGCGCCGGCGGAGCCGCTGCTGCCGCGGTTCCCGCGGTATCCCGACCTGGCGGCTGACCCGCAGCGCGCCCGGCTCACCGTCGAGCACGCGCTGACGATGTCGTTGGGGCTGGAATGGCGCGAGGACCTTCCGTACCACAGCCCGGCCAACGCCGAGATCGCGATGGAGCTGGCATCGGATCGCCACCGGTACGTCTTGGAGCGTCCGATCCTCGAGCCGCCCGGCAACCGATGGACCTACTGCGGTGGCGCCACGGCGCTCCTCGGCCGCTTGATCGCCGACGGGACCGGACAGTCGCTGCCGGAGTACGCGCAGGCGGCGCTTTTCGGGCCGCTGGGCATCGACCGCTTCGCCTGGATGACCGGCGCGGACGGGGTGGCGTCCGCCGCGTCCGGGCTGCGACTCGCGCCTCGTGACCTGGCCAGGGTCGGCGAACTGGTGCTGGGTGGGGGAGCCTGGAACGCTCGGCGGATCGTTCCCGCCGCCTGGATCCGTACGATGCTCCAGCCACGCCTGCCGACCGGCTGGGGCGCCCAGTACGGCTACCAGTGGTACCTGGAATCCATCGGCGGGCATCGGCTGGTGGCGGGCATGGGCAACGGCGGCCAACGCCTGTTCGTCCTGCCCGAGCTGGACCTCACCGTGGCCCTCACCGCCGGCAACTACGACGACCCGGACCAGTGGCGGGCCCCGCTCACGGTGCTGGAGCAGGTCATCCTCCCCGCAATGGCCTGACCCAGCACCGTGGTGAGCAGGGCCACCGACAACTTCACCCGCGCCGTGCCGGGGCACGCCGCGCTGAAGGTCCTGGGGCAGCTGATCACGAACACCCAGGGCGGCCGGCACTGATGTACGCCCGTTCTGGGGTTCGGTACTCAGGCCCGGATGAGTACCGAACCGGATACGCCAGATCCCGGCATCGGGAAAGATCCTCGGCCATGGTTGATGTGGACGCACCACGCCGAGCCTCGTTCCGGTCGAGTCTTCTCGTCGCGCTCGGGTGGTACGCCACCGCAACCGCCGCAGTGGTCGTCGGCAGGTCAGGAATACCGGTTGCACCGGACCGGGACTGCTCAGCGATGTTCAGCTGCCTGACGCCACAGGAGCAGCTCGGCCTGATGGCCATCGTCGGCGCGCCGATCCTGGCGGGTCTGCTGGTCGTCACGCTGGTGATCACCGGCCTGCTCGCGCGCCGGCTCCCCTCGTCGATCCTCGCCGGCACCCTGGCGGTGCTGGGCAGTGTCGCGGTGGTGGCGGTGGCCGGCGCGGCCTGGCAGGGTGCCCAGTGAAGCGCCTGGGAATCGGCCTGCTCTTCTTCGCCTGGCTCTACGGCGTGCCGTTCCTGCTCATCGCGGGGTTGCTCCGGCGTACCTCGTCGCCCTACCTGGCCACCGACGCGGCGGCACGGTCGTTCGGCGCAACCACCGACACCCTTCTGGTCGCCGCGCTGGTGTTCAACCTGGCCCTCCCGGTGGCCGGGCTGCTGCTCGCCCGGCTCGTCGGCGACCGGTACTGGACGCACCACTTCCTGTGGTCGCTGCTGGGAGTTGCGCTGATCTACGCCCTCTTCGGGATGGTGGGGAACGGGGCCAGGGCACCGTTGATCGGCTGGACGCCGGCCGACCAGCAACCGGCACCGCGCGTCACGCAGTGCATTCCGATCAGCGGCGGCCGTGGCTGCCCGGGTGGCTGATCGCAGCGCCCGGCACGACAGCCCACCGGCAGAGGCAGCCTCGCATGATCGACGGGAAACAATCCGCGTCCAGGCTGTGCCCGACGATCACGACAGGTGGGATGGGGATCAGATGGGACGCCGGCTCTTCACGTCGCACCGTTGAGGCTCACATCCGTCATGTGCTGATCAAGCTCGACATTCCCGAGGCCAGCGACGGCCACCGCCGGGTGCTGGCCGTCCTCACCCACCTCCGTGCCGTCTACGACTGGCGCTGACCCGGGCGGTGCGACATCGATCCCACGGAGGCGGTATCCGAGTTGCCGGTCAGGCCGGCCGGAAGGAGTCCCGGCCGGCCGGCGCCGCGTGCTTGATCATGAGGTGCCGGGTTACGGAGTACTCGGCGACCGCCTCCTGGCTCATGTCCTTGCCGAAGCCGGAGCCCTTCACGCCCCCGTGCGGCGCCTCGGAGGCGATCGGCAGGTGGTCGTTGACCCAGGTGACGCCGACGTCGAGCCGGTGGCTGACTCGCAGGGCGCGCGAGACGTCCCGGGTCCAGACCGACGAGGCGAGCCCGTACTGGCTGTCGTTGGCCAGCCGCACCGCGTCGTCCTCGTCGTCGAAGGGAAGCACCACGACCACCGGGCCGAACACCTCGCCCTGCACGATCTCGCTGCGCTGCTCGGCACCGACGACCAACGTCGGCGGGAAGAAGAAGCCGGGCCCGTCCGCGGGCGATCCGCCGAGCGCGACGGTGGCGCCGTCCGCTGCCGCGCGGGCCAGGAACCCCGCCACCCGGCCCCGGTGCTCCGCCGAGATGAGGGGGCCGATGTCGATCTCGGCCGACCACGGGTCGCCGCTGCGTACCTTCCTCAGCGCGGCCTCCAGGGCGCCGATCGCGTCCTGATGGACCGGGCGTTGGACGTAGACCCGGGTTGCGGCGGTGCAGTCCTGGCCGGTGTTGTACGTCGCGCCCATCGCCACCCCGGCCGCCATCTCGGACAGGTCGGCGTCGTCGAAGACGATCGCCGGCGCCTTGCCGCCGAGTTCGAGGTGCACCCGCTTGAGCCCGGCGACCGCGCCCCGCATCACCTCCCGGCCGGTCCGGGTCGATCCGGTGACGCTGACCATGTCCACGCCCGGATCCGCGACCAGGGCGCTGCCCACGTCGGCGCCGCCGGTGACCACCTGGACCAGACCCGAGGGCGCGCCCGCTTCCTCGATCAGTCGCGCCAACGCCATGGTCGTCCGAGGCGTCTGCGGCGCGGGCTTGACGACCACCGCGTTGCCGGCGGCGACGGCCGGTCCGATCTTCCAGATCGCCATGATCAGCGGAAAGTTCCAGGGCGCGATCGAGCCGACGACGCCGATCGGCCGGCGGACCAGCAGCGACGTGTAGCCGGCGGACAGCGTGCCCGCGCCCGTCCCGTCCAGCGAGCGCGCCGCGCCCGCGAAGAACCGCAGGTTGTCCACGCCGAACGGCAACTCGCCGTCGCGCATGACCGACGCCGGCTTCCCGGTCTCCTCGACCTCCAGCCGGGTCAGCTCCTCGACGTCGCGTTCGACCAGGTCCGCCAGGCGCAGCAGCACGCGGGCCCGATCGGCGGGGGTGGCCTCCCGCCACTGCGCGAAAGCGGCCCGCGCGGCGGCCACCCGCGCGCCGACCTCCGCGGTGTCGGTGTCCGGGACCTCGGCGATGACGGCGCCGGTCGCCGGGTTGGTCAGGATGCCCATGGGGTTGCTCCTCAGCTGTTGAAACCGACACCGAAGCGATCCAGGAGCCGCAGCCACGGCCCCCGGCGCCCGCCGTGCGCGTCCGCCGCGGCCAGCGCGCGGCGGGTCACCTCCACCACCGGGTAGCGCAGCGGTTCCGGAGGGAACGGCACCGGGCGCCGCCGTACCATCTGCAGCCGGGTCCGGTCGGTGTCCCGGCCGCCGAGCAGGTCCAGTGCCACCCGCGCGCCGAACCGGGACGCGGCCACGCCGAGGCCGGTGTAGCCGACGGCGTACGCGATCCGGCGGTCGCGGGTGGTGCCGAACATCGGGGTGAACCGGGTGGTTGAGTCGATCACCCCGCCCCAGCGGTGCGTGAACCGGATCCCGTCGAGTTGGGGAAAGGTGTCCGCGAAGTGCTGGGCGAGCAGTTGGTGGCTGGCGTCGCGCTGGTCGAGGGCTGCCTCCACCCGGTTGCCGAACCGGTAGATGGCGTCGTACCCGCCGAAGAGGATCCGGTTGTCGTCGGTGAGGCGGTAGTAGTGGAACTGGTTGCCGGCGTCGGTGACCCCCTGCGCGTCGGGCCAGCGGAGCGTCGTCCGCTGCGCGTCGCTGAGCGGCTCGGTGACGAGGACGTAGTCGTAGACCGGCAGGACCCAGTGCCGCAGTCGCCGCAGGGGCGGCGGGTAGCCGTTGGTCCCGACCACCACGTGGCGACCGTGGACCCGTCCGTCGGCCGTACGCACCACCACCCCGTTGCGGGACCGGTCGAAGCCGGTGACCCGGGTGTTCTCGTAGATGTGCACGCCGAGCGACTCGGCGGCCGACGCCAGCCCCCATGCCAGCCGGGCGGGGTCGACCAGTCCGCCGGCACCGCGCAGTCGCATACCCGCGAGGTAGGTGGGTGACGCCACGTCGGCGCGTACCTGCTCGGCGTCGAGCAGGATCACGTCGTCACCGTACGTCCGGTGCAGCTCCGCCAGCGCGGCGAGTTCGGCCACCTGGTGGGGAGCGACGGCCACCGTCGTCTTGCCGCACGGCCGTAGCCCCGCGTCGATGCCGAAGCGCCGCACGGCGTCGGCGATCGCGGCCAGGTTCTCCCGGCCGAGCCGGACGAGGGTCGGCATCTCGGCGGGCCACCGCGACACACCGTGAGACAGGCCGTGGGTGAGCGAGTCGGCGATGAACCCGCCGTTGCGCCCGGACGCACCGAAGGCGACCCGCTCGGCCTCCACCACCACGACGTCCGCGGCGGGATTGTCCTGCTTGGCGAGGATGGCCGCCCAGAGGCCGGTGAAGCCGCCGCCGATCACCACGAGGTCGGCGACGACGGCGCCGGTCAGCCGGGCCCGCGGGTCCGGCCGCTGCGGGCGATCGGTCCAGAAGCTCGTCGGCGCCGCGTCGGCGAGCGCCGCCTGCGCCCTGGCCCGCGCCGCGGCGGCCGAGGCGGTCCGGGCCGGTGGCGCGTACCAGTTGGTCAACGAGACGCCCCGGCGGTACGGCCCAGCCGCTCGATCGCGTCGGCCGCCTGCCGCAGGCCGTCCGCGGCCCGGATCGCCGAGCCGTGCGCGGCGAGCCGGGTGCGCAGGTCCTCGTCGCCGAGCAGGCGCTCGATCGCCCCGTGCAACTGCTCGTCGGTGAAGCGGTACGGATCGAGGCGCGCCCCGAAACCGAGCTCGTCGACCCGCTGCGCGTTGTCGTACTGGTCCCAGAACAGGGGCAGCACGATCATCGGCTTCCCGAAGTGGAGTGCCTCGGTCGTGGTGTTGTTCCCGCCGTGGGTGATGACCAGGTCGGCCAGCGGAATGATCTTCGTCTGCGGCAGGAACTCCGCGCCCCACATGTTCTCCGCGAGGTCGATCTCGGCATGCAGCGGGCCCTTGGAGACGATGTAGCGGTGCGGCGTCTTGGCCAGCGAGTCGATCACCCGTCGCATCAGTTCGACGTCGGCGGAGCCGAGCGAGCCGAGGCTGAAGTAGATCAGTGCTCCGTCCCGGTCCGCGAGCTGCGGCGGCATGGTGAACTCGTCGTCGGTCTCGCGTACCGACGACTCGAGTCGCTGCCAGGTCGGGCCGAGCGGCCGGGCGTCGGCGTAGTCGGCGCTCTCGGGATACACGTAGAGGTTGAGGTCGCCCTCGTGGATGAACTCGAGATCGGGCAGGCCCGGTGCGCCCTGCTCCCGTACCCAGGCGTCGAACTCCTCCCACACCGGACGGTGCACGCGGTCGTACTCGGTCCGGAACGCCGCCCACCCCGACCGGTCGGCGGCCGGGTATCCGGAGAAGACCGGGGCGACGTCCTCGCCCTTGATCTCCAGTGGGTTGCAGGAGACGATCCGAACGAACGGCACCCCGGCGGTGTTGAGCGCGGGGAAGGCGACCACGTTGTCCTCGACGATGACGTCCGGCCGGACCCGCTCGATGATCTCCAGCAGCCGGGGCTGGCAGTACCTGGCGCCGTTGATGAGCTCGATCCACACCGGCTTGACCCAGGTGTCGAGCTGCTCGATCGTCGGCTTGCGGAACTCCGGCGCGGTGTCGCGGATGAAGTCCTTCCAGAACTGCCCGGCGTCCTGCTCCTCGGCGTCCGCCGCCGGTGCGGCGAGGTCGACGAGGTCCTCCTCGAAGCCCAGCGCGGCCAGTTTGCCCCGCCACGACGCCTCGGCCGCGAACACCACCCGGTGTCCGCGCCGGCGCAGCACGTCGCCGATCCCGATGCAGTTGTTCGTGGGGCCGTACGCGCTCTCGGGCATGAACAGGACCGTCAGCTGAGACATCACATCTCCCGGGGGTGGCTGTTGAATCGAAATTCAACAAGGTCCCCGGGCGGCAGTCAATACGCAGGCACTATGGTGTTCGAGAGAGTGTTGACGTCGTACCTCGGATCGGTGCCGTATGAAATCCCGTAAGTCCCGTGTCGAGCGCCGCCAGGACCTGATCGAGGCCGCCCGCCGCGCCATGGTCCAGCACGGGACGGACACGGTGCTGCTCAACCAGGTGGCCGAACAGGCGGGCCTGACCTCCGGAGCGGTGCTCTACCACTACCCCGACCTGCGGGACCTGTTGCTGGAGGCGCACCACGCCGGCATGGAGCGCTTCTACGAGCTGCGGGTGAAGACGATCGCCGACGTCGCCGACCCGGTGCGGAGACTGGTGCTGACCATCCGCTCCGGGCTGCCCACCGACGCCGAGGACGCCGACGTGCGCCTGCTCTGTGAGCTGGGCGGGGCGGCCGGCCGCAACCGCGTCTACGCCGCCCTGCTGACCACGCTCTACGACCGGCAGGTCTCCATGTACCAGACGATCCTCGAACTCGGCGCGGCCCAGGGCGTGTTCACCCTCGCGGCCGACTCCCAGACCATCGCCCGTAACCTGGTGGCACTCGAGGACGCGTACGGCTACCGGATCGTCGCCCGGCACCCGACCCTGCACGCCGCCGAGGCGGTCGAGCTGATCCTGTCGTACGCCCGGCTGGTCACCGGCAACCCGCTGGACGTGCCGGTGGAGCCGGCCAAACCCCCACGCGCTCGCAAACCCACGACCTGAAGCGGCAGCGGACCGGGCACGTCGGGGCGCTCAGCGGTCAGGCCCGTCGAGCAGCACGACGTCGGCGCCCGGCCAGTCCACCCGCGTCTCGTCCCCGAGCGCCACCGCGGTCGCGCCGGCGACCGTGGCCAGCAGCGGCCGGTCGAGCCCGGGGACCTCCACCGCGACCCGCGTGGTCCCGCCGAAGAAGGTCACGTCGCGGACGACCCCGGCCAACCCGCCGTCGGCACCCAGCCGGACCCGCTCGGGGCGGACCGCCAGCGTCGCCGTGGCCCCGACGCGGTCGGGGGCGGCGGGGCAGGGCAGCACGCCGACGTCGGGCACCCGTAGGCCGTCCGAGGTGAGCACGCCGGTGATCAGGTTGTTGGCCCCGATGAAGTCCGCCACGAACAGGTCGCCCGGCCGTTCGTACAGCGGCACCGGCGCGTCGACCTGGCGTACCCGGCCCTCGTTCAGCACCGCGATCCGGTCGGCGAGTGACATCGCCTCCTCCTGGTCGTGCGTGACGACCACGAAGGTGATGCCCACCTCGTGCTGCAACCGCTTGAGCTCCAGTTGCATCTCGGCGCGGACCTTCTTGTCCAGTGCCGACAGGGGCTCGTCGAGCAGCAGCAGGCGCGGTCGCTTCACGATCGCCCGGGCCAGCGCGACCCGCTGCCGCTGGCCGCCGGAGAGCTGGTGCGGCCGGCGTCGGGCCAGGCCGGTGAGGCCGACGGTGGCGAGGACCTCGTCCACCCGCTCGCGAATCTCGTTCCTCGGCCGCCGCTCGCGTTCGAGGCCGTACGCGATGTTCTTGGCCACGCTCAGGTGCGGGAACAGCGCGTAGGACTGGAACATCAGGTTGACGGGTCGCCGGTGCGGCGCGACGGCGAGCAGGTCGGCGCCGTCGAGGGTGACCGACCCGCTGTCCGGCTGCTCGAAGCCGGCAAGGATCCGCAGCAGCGTCGTCTTGCCGCAGCCGCTGGGGCCCAGCAGGGCGAAGAACTCGCCCTGGCGGATCTCCAGGCTGACCTGCTGCAAGGCTTCGACGTCGCCGAAGCGGCGGCTGACCGACCGGATGCTGACCAGGGGTTCGCCGGTGCGGGGCTGGCTCATAGGGACTCCGTGAGGCGGGACAGGCGCTGGGCCGCGATGACGAACGTGAAGCTGACCGCCAGCAGCAGCGTGGCCAGCGCGTTGATCTCGGGGGTGACGCCGAACCGCACCATCGAGTAGATGACGATCGGCAGCGTCGGATCCTGCGGCCCGGCGGTGAAGAAGGCGATGACGAACTCGTCGATGGAGAGCGAGAAGGCCAGCAGCGCGCCGGCGACGATGCCCGGGGCGAGCGACGGGAGGGTGATCCGGACGAAGGTCTGCGGCGCGGTGGCCCCCAGGTCGCGGGACGCCTCCTCCAGCGACCCGTCGACGTGGGCCAGCCGGGTGCGTACCACGGCGGCGACGAAGGCCGTGCCGAACACCGTGTGCGCCAGCAGGATCGAGTGCAGCCCGAGCGTGAACTGAACCGCGGTGTAGAAGGCGAGCAGGCCGATGGCCAGCACGATGTCGGGCAGCACGGCCGGCGCCACCGCGATCGCGTCGAGCAGTCTCGACCGGGTGTGCCGGGCGAGGCCGACGGCGAGCAGGGTGCCGAGCACCGTGGACAGGGCGGTCGCGCCGGCCGCGACGACCAGCGTGTTGAGCAGACCTTCCCGGACCGCCCGGTCGGCGAAGAGCCGCCCGTACCAGGCGGTGTCGAAGCCGTCCCACCGGTACGGGGTGTCGGCGGCGTTGAAGGACATGACCACGAGGACCACGATCGGCAGGTAGAGGAAGAGGTACGTCAGGCCGGCGGGCAGGTAGAGCCAGCTGAATCTACGCACGGTCGCCACCTGCCAGTCGCCGGGTCGCCCACGCCTGAGCCATGAGCAGCAGCACCAGCAGGGCGATCACGACGAGGGCGAGGGTGGATCCGAACGGCCAGTCCCGGGCCTTCAGGAACTGGTCGCGGATGAGGTTGCCGACCATCACCGTCCGGCCGCCACCGAGCAGTTCGGGGATGACGAAGTTGCCGAGGCTGGGCACGAACACGAAGACGCAGCCGGTCAGCACCCCGGGCAGGGTGAGCGGCAGGGTCACCGACCAGAAGGTACGGGCCGGCCGGGCGCCCAGGTTCGCCGACGCCTCGCGCAGTTGCGGGTCGAGGCGTTCGATCGCCGAGTACAGCGGCAGGACCATCAGGGGCAGGTAGGCGTAGAGCAGGCCGCCGACGACCGCGCCGGGGGTGTAGAGCAGCTCCAGCGGCCGGTCGATGATCCCGGCCCCGGTTAGCCCCCGGTTGATCACGCCTTCGCTGTTGAGCAGGATGATCCAGGCGTAGGTGCGGATCAGGAAGTTGGTCCAGAACGGCAGCACCACGAGCACCAACGCGACCGTGCGCCAGGTGCGGGGCAGCCGGGCGATGAGGTACGCGGTGGGGTAGCCGAGCAGCAGCGCCAGCAGCGTGGTGAGCCCGGCGAGTTTCATGGACGTCCAGATGACGCCGAGGTAGAGCCCGTCGGCGACCCGCGTGAAGTTCTCCGTCGATGCCTCGTAGACGATCCCGCCGAAGCGGCCCCGGTGGAACAGCGTGTAGCTGAGCACGAGCGCGAGCGGCACGAGCATGAAGACGGCCAGGTAGCCGATCCCGGGTCCGAGGGTGGCCAGTCGCGCGACGAGTCGTTCCCGGTGGGGGGCGTGCCGCCCGTGCGCACTGACGTTCGCACGGGCGGCACGCCGAGGGGTGAGAGTAGAGCTCATCTAGCCGGCCGACACCTCGGTCGCGATCCGGGTGTACGCCGGGGCGGCCTCACCCAGGTCGACCGGAACCTCGCCCTTGAGCAGTTCGGCCGGGGTCATCTTCAGCTGCGGGTGGGTTTCCAGCAGCTTGGCGTCGAGGTTGGCCATGGCGGCGGCGTTCGGCACCTTGTAGAGGATGTTCTCGGCGGCCCAGGAGTGGTTGGCCGGGTCGAGGATGTAGTTGACGAAGGCGTGGGCCGCCTCCTTGTTCTTCGACGTCTTGAGGATGACCATGGTGTCTACCCAGAGGTCGCTGCCCTCCTTGGGCACCACGAACTTGATCTTCGGGTCGTCGGTGGGGCACCAGCCGTCCCACGCCTCGACCAGCGCGGCCTCGCCCGACTTGAGCCGATCGCCGAACGTGGTGTCGTCGTAGGCCAGCAGCGTCTTCTTCGCCTCGATCAGCTTCTGCTTCACCTGCTCCAGCTGCTCCGCGTCGGTGGTGTTCGCCGAGAACCCGAGCGTCTTCTGCGCCGGGAGCATGAGCCACCGCTCGGTGGCCATCATGGTCACCTTCTTGGCCAGCTGCGGCTTCGGCGCGAGCAGGTCCTGCCAGCTGTCGGGGGTGTAGCCGGTCAGGTCCGTGCGGTAGCACAGGCCGGTGGTGCCCCAGGTGTACGGCACGGAGAACCGGTTGCCCTTGTCGTAGGCCAGCTGCCCGGCCTCCGGGTAGAGGTTCTTGAGGTTGGGCACGAGATCGGCGTGAATCGGCTCGATCAGACCCTGTTCGGCGAGCGCCTGGGCGAACTGCCCGGAGACGAACGCGACGTCGATGCCGCTGTCCGCGCCGGCGGTCAGCTTCGCCATGATCTCTTCGTTGGTGGCGTGTTTGGTGACGGTGACCGCCGGGCCCTTCGCCGCCTTGAACTTCGCGGGAAGGTCCTCCGGCATGTAGCCGTCCCAGTTCGAGACCGTGAGCCGCTGCTTGCTCAGGTCGGCGTTCGGGTCGAGGCTGTCGGCGCTCGCGGCGCCGGCGGTGTCGGCGCCGCCGCCGCACGCCGCAAGGGCGAGCACGAGGCTGGCGGCGAGAGCCACCGGTGCGGCGGTACGCCGGGCAGGTTTGAACGGCAACACTCGGCACTCCTGTCGGGAGTCGAGACAGTGCACCGGAGTGTTGCAACGCAGGTCAACATGCGCAAGACTCATGCCGCCTTTTCCCGCTGAGTTTTTACGTCGGAACCTGAATTTGGATTCAACAGAACCCCGGGTCCCGCCCGGAGCCTCCGCCGCGCTCGTTGACGCCCTCGCCAACCGCCGCGCCCTGACCGGCCTGCGGGTGCGCCGCTTCGTTCCGCTGCCCCGGTGTCCCCTCGGGGAGCGACTGATCACGGTCGACCAGACGAACACCTCGGTCGTGGTGGGCGAGCGCGTGGTCGTTAAGTGGATGCGGCCGGCGACCGGCGGTGGATCACCCGACCGCGCCCCGGACCTGCTGGCGCACCTGGCGGCCGCGGGCTTCACCCGCACCCCGACGCCGTACGCGGCCGTCTATCACGACGGGCCGGACACCGGTCTCGCGGCGGTGGTGACCGGCTTCCTGCCGGACGCCGCCGACGGGTGGGACTGGTGCGTCGACGCCCTGATCGACCAGCTCGACGGCGGACCGCCGGCCGAACTGGCCGGCGACCTCGGCGTGCTGGCGGCAGAGCTGCACTGTGCCCTGGCCACGCCGTCCGAGACCATCTCAGCACCGGTCGCGGTGGGCCGGCGTGACTGGGCGGCCGACGGCTTGGCCGTCCTCGACGACGCACACCGGCTCGTCGCCGCCGCCGACGACGAGGACGCGCACTGGCTCGCGGCACGGCTGCCCCGGCTCGCCGCGGACATCGAGCGGTCCCGCGCGGTGGACCGGACGTACGTGATCCCGCCGCACGGCGACCTACACGTCGGGCAGGTCCTGCGGTGGCGGGGCGGGCTGGCGGTGACGGACTTCGACGGCAATCCGACGCTGGCGACGCCCGACGGTGTCGTCCTCACCGAGCCCGCCGCGCGGGACGTGGCGCAGCTGCGCACCAGCCTGCTGCACGTCGGGCAGATCGCCGACCGGCGTACCGACGGCCGACACCGGCCGGCCGTGACCGACTGGGGTCGGCGGGCGACCGACGAGTTGCTCGCCGCCTACCTCCGCACGCTGGACGAGCGCGGCCTGACCCACCTGTTCGACGAGCGGTTGCTGCGGCCGTTCGAGGTCGAGCAGGAGTGCCGCGAGTTGTGCTACGCCGCCCGTTTCCTGCCCCGCTGGCGGTACGCCCCGATGGGCGTGCTGCGCCACTGGTACGACTAGAGGAGCGCCCGTGGATCCGCGCCTGTTCCTGGCCGACCTGGAGGCCAAGCCCCCGTCGCTGCGCCGCCTGGCCGCGGCGCTCGCCACCGACGACGGGTGGTCCGGGCTGCCCGACCGGGTCGAGCGGGTGCTGCTGCTCGGCATGGGCAGCTCGCGCTACGCCGCCGGGGTCGCCGCGCGGCGGCTGCGCGCCGCGGGTGTCGATGCGATGGCCGAGTACGCCTCGGCCGACACGTCGTACCCGCCGGGCCCGAGCACCCTGGTGGTCGCCATCTCCGCCAGCGGGAGCAGCCTGGAAACCCTCGACACCGCCCGCCGCTACCAGGGCTCGGGCCGGCTCGTCGCCCTCACGAACGTGCCGGACTCGCCGCTGGCGGACATCGCCGACCTCGTCGTCCCGATGCACGCCGGGGTCGAGGCGGGCGGGGTGGCGTGCCGGAGCTTCCAGCACACCCTGGTGCTGGTGCTCGACCTCGCCGCCCGGCTGGCCGCCCGGCGGTCCGGCACGGGCACCGGGCCGGATACCGCCCGGCTCGCCCGGCGCGCCGCCGACGCCACGGAGGACCTGCTGACCCGCCGGGACCGGTGGCTGCCGGCCACCGCCGAACTCCTGGACGGCCCGCACGGCGTGTACGCCCTCGCGCCGGCCGAGCGGCTGTCGTCGGCGATGCAGTCGGCGTTGATGCTCCGTGAGGGCCCGCGCCGGCCCGCCGACGGGTGCGAGACCGGCGACTGGTCGCACGTCGATGTCTACCTCACCAAGACGCTCGACTACCGGGCCCTGCTCTTCCCCGGCTCCCGGTACGACGCGCCGGCGTTGGACTGGCTGCGCCAGCGGGAGTCGACCGTGCTGGCCGTCGGCGCGGAGGTCGCGGGCGCCGCGGCGACGGTCCGCTACCACGGCGACGACGACCCGGGCGTACGGCTGCTCACCGAGACACTGGTCGCCGAACTCGTCGCCGCCTGCTGGTGGAGTCAGCCCTGAATCCTAGATCAACTTCGCCCGGCCGCTTCGCAACAGGCCAGCGAAGGTCTTGACTGCCTAACTGAATCCGGCTTTAAATTGCGGGCACGCCAGGTCAGGCGTTCGCGACCGGAGGTCAGCCATGGGAGCCAGGGGTCGGACAGCACTCACCACTCGCCTGCGTGCCACACTCGCCGCGCACGCCGAAGCCGAACGGACCGGAATCCCGGTCGACGAAGTGATCGACATGCACGCCGCGGGTCTGTCCCGCCGCAAGCTGCTCGGCGGCGCCGCTGCCGTCGGCGCCACCGCCGTCGCCTCGGCGGCCGGCCTGCCCCGGCCGGCTGCGGCGGCCGCCGCCCCCACTGCCCCACCGTCGGTCACCATCGTGGGAGCGGGACTCGCCGGCATCCGTGCCGCCCACTGGCTGTACAAGGTCAAGGGCATCCGGGCCGCGGTCTACGAGGGCAGTTCCCGCATCGGCGGCCGCTGCTACAGCCTGCGGGGCTTCTTCGACGACGGGGTGGTCGTCGAGCACGGCGGCGCCTTCATCAACACCGAACACAACACGATCCGCAACCTGGCGAACAGCCTCGGGCTCAGCCTGCGCAACGCGAACGGCGGCAATCAGCCGCCCGGCGGCGACCGGTACTGGATCGACGGCGCGGACTACCCCTACAGCGCCGCGAACGCCGACTGGGGTCAGGTCTATCAGGCATTCAAGGCCGCCCAGCAGTCGGCGCCGTACCCACAGACGTACGCCAACCACACGCCGGCCGGCCTGGCGCTGGACAACCAGACCGTCAACCAGTGGCTGGCGGCGAACGTCCCCGGCGGCCTCTCCAGCCGGTTCGCCAAGCTCATGCAGAGCAACGTCGTCGCCGAATACGGCCTCGACCCGGACCAGCAGTCGGCGCTCAACCTGATCTACCTGCTCGGCTGGAACGGGCCGAACTCGTTGGCACCGCTCACCGGGGGCGACGAGAAGTACACGATCATCGGCGGCAACGACCAGTTGCTGACCGGCATGGCCGGCCAACTGCCGGCCGGCACCGTGACGCTGGACCGCAAGCTGGTGGCGGTCAAGGCCAACGCCAACGGCTCGGTCACCTGCACCTTCCGGGCCGGCAACACGTACACCGACGTCACCTCCGACAAGGTGATCCTCGCCCTGCCGTTCACCACGCTGCGCGAATGCGACCTGTCCAAGGCCGGGTTCTCGACGGTGAAGATGCGCTCCGTCAACGAGTTCGACCTGGGCAGCAACGCGAAGATCCACCTCCAGTTCACCGGCCGACCCTGGGTGACGCAGGGCTACGGCGGGTCCACCTACACCAACGTCGCCGGGTTCCAGTGCGCCTGGGACGACACGGTCAACCAGCCGACCAGCACCGGCGTGCTCTGCGAGTTCCCGGGTGGCAGCCAGACGACGGCGTGGACCGGGGCGGCATTCGGCGCCGCGCCCGCCGCGCAGGTCACGTCGTTCCTGAACCAGTTGGAGCCCATCTATCCGGGCATCACCGCCGCGTACAACGGCAGGGCCTACCGCGACGCGTGGCCGCTCAACCCCTGGTCGAAGGGCGCCTACTCGGCCCAGAAGCCGGGACAATACACCCGCTTCTTCGGCATTGAGGGCGTCCGCGAGGGGAACGTCCACTTCGCCGGTGAGCACACCTCCATCGAGTACTTCGGCTATCTCAACGGTGCGGTCGAGTCCGGCGAGCGCGCCGCCAAGGAGGTCGCCGGCCCGTAACCAGCCGCTTCCCGGCGTGGCCGGTGGCGCCACGGCAGCCACCGGCCCCGACCGAGCCGTCCCCGACCACGCTGCCCCGCAGCGGACGTCGCTCAGCTCGCGCCGTGGAACGCCTCGATGCCCTCGCGCCAGGCGGCGTCGAGATCGGCGCCGGGTGGGAAGCGTTGGTTCAGCTCGAGGATGGCCATGCCGTGGGCGAAGGCCCAGATGGCCCGCGCGCGGTCACGGTCACCGCCGACGGCGTCGAGGAGCGGCATCGCGGCCGCCTCCTCGACGCCGGAGGCGAGCAGGTCGCGGCGCAGGGGCCGCTCGGTCATCAGCCGGTAGAGGTTCGGCTGGCGGCGCGCGAAGTCCCGGTATGCGGCGGCGAGGGCCGCGATCGGGGCATCGGATCGACGGACCGCCTGCGCGAACAGCTCGGCCTGTTCCTCGAAGCCGACCGAGATCAGTGCCGCCTCCAGTTCCTGCTTGTCGCGGAGGTGCTCATAGATCGAGGAGGCGCGGATCCCGAGCTGGGCAGCGAGGCGACGCATCGACAGCGCGTCAGGGCCGTCCCGCTCAAGGAGTTGGCGCGCGGTCTGCACGATCTCCCGGGCTCGCGGCGTGAGCCGACTCAGTGCGTAGGAAACCATCCGTGCCGCCTCCCGCGACGAGCCTAACGGTGTTAGGTTAGCACCCTAACACCGTTAGGAAGAAGGTGGCGCCGATGCCCGCTCGTACCCTGACCCCTCACGTCGAGACCGGTCACGGCTCCCCGCGGAGCCGTGACCGCGTCGCGCGGACCCTCCTCGCCCTCGCCGCCGTCGGCGCGGTCGCCGCGGCAGCGGGGGCGGTGGGCGCCGTCGGGGAAGCCGGCCCGGCCACCCGGATGGTCGAGACCTGGCGCATGCTCGGCTTCGGTGTCTTCGCGGGCGTGTTCCTGCTGCTGGCCTACCGCCCCCGGCTCTACGCCGGGATCTGGGAGCTCACCATCCTCAACAAGCTCGCCCTGACCCTGGCCGCCCTGTCGTTCGGCAGCGGGACCGACGGCGCCGGCGCGGCGCTGATCGCCGACGGCGCGATCACACTCATCCTGCTGGCCGCATATGCGCTCAGCAGAGGCTGGACCGCCTGGTCGACCGCACATGCCACGCCCTGACCCATCCGACGACACCTCATCGGTCCTCAGTTCGACGGATATGTCCGCGAACCGAGCGCTACGCGACACCGGCGCGCCGGGTACCTGGTGTGAACCGGCGCGCCCAGGCACAATGCTTCAGTCCAGTGCGGCACGAGCGGACAGGGCGGGCCAGTGGATCAGTTCGGAGTGGTCGTCAGCGCCGGCTCGTTCAGATCGAGCGCCGCCGACGCGGTTCGGTTCCCCCATCGGTGGACGCCCGAAGGTGTCACTGTCGAATCTGACTTCACCGGGGCGCACCTCTTGCACCTGGCCGCGGCCGGCTGCGTCCTCAACGACGTATATCGGGAGGCACGCGACCTAGGCGTCCGCATCGACGGGGTACGGGTGACGGCCTCGGGAGACTTCAACACGGAGACCTGGGCGTCCACCGGCATCACGTACCGGGTCGAGCTGCGCTCCCCCGCGCCCGCCGAGGAACTGGGCCGGCTCATGGATCGTGTCGACGAGGTGGCCGAGATTCCGCGCGCGATCCGGGCCGGAGCCACGGTACAGCGAGGCTGACGAGCTGGCCGGCCATGCCGGAGCCGATCTTCCAACCCGTGCTCAACCGCTGGCACGCCACGAAAATCGCCCGGCCGTGCAAGTCCCCTGTCGGCTTCCGCAGTTGAGAGGGCGCGGCGACAGGCAATACCCGCACCGCCCGCCGCACCCCGTGAGCAAGAAGCTACGGTCGGTCGCGGGGCGGAATCCGGACGCCTGCTCACACGACGTCCGAGGTTCGCACGACTGGTCACTGGTCGACGACGTTTGACAGTGTCTTGTGCCCCCTGTGTGCCCCACAGACCCGTGCCTCTCCGCCCAGCGCTTTGAATCCGCATGGGGCAGCCCCCGACCACCGAGTGGGGCCGGGGGCTGCTGCTGCGGTGCGGGTGGCTCAGAGAGCCTTGCCGTTGACGAACAGCTGAACCGGGCCGGCAGGGGTCCTTACGCCGGTCTGGATGTTGCCGTACGTGGTCGCACCCTCGGTGATCGTGCCGCCGGTGACGAGGTCGGGCGTGATCGCCTGGTTGATGATGGTGCCGTCCGTGACGGGGCCGTCGGTGATCGCACCAGGCGTGATGATGTTGCTGAGGGCTGTGATCTTGTCGGCGTTGGGGTTGCGAAGGCAGTCGGCCGGGTTCTCGCCCGGAGCCGCGTCCCACTCGCCCCACAGCACGTTGTCCACGGGCTCGAACTGGTAGTCGCCGAACGACCAGTCGCCGAACGACCAGGAACCGAACGACCAGTCGCCGAACGACCAGTCGCCGAACGACCAGTCGTCGAACGAGGTCGGGGAATTCCAGCTTGTGTCGCCGACCTCGTAGGACGGGTCTCCCTTCCAGCCGTTGACGATGAAGCCGTTGTACTGGTTGGCCTTGCGGGCGTCGACGTCGAGGTTGTAGCTGACGCTGCCGGCGAGGATGCCGGTACGGCTGCCGGTCCGGGTGCCGGCACGGGAGGTGTCCCGGGTCACCTCACGGGTGCCGACGTGCGAGGCGGTCCGGGTGCTGGTGCGGTCGCCGCTGCGCACACCGTCGCGGCGGAACGTCTTGGTGCCGTTGCCGTTGGTGTACGTGCAGGTCAGATCCTGCGATATGGCCTGCATGGCGACCTGGGTGCCGGTCTGCGTTCCGGACTGGATGCCGGTCTGCGAGCCGATCTGCGAGCCGGCCTGGGTGACGTCCTGCGACAGCGACTGGGACGTCGGCTGCTTGTAGGTGAACGCGAGGCTCTTGCTGTCGACGGCCTTCTGGAGCGCTGCGTTGTTGTAGCCGAGGGCGTTCTGGACGTCGCCCTTGCCGATGAAGCCGGCGCCTGTGCTCGGGTCGATGTTGACCGATGCCGAGGCGGCGGTGGCGCTGAGGACGATCGTCGCCGTAGCCGCGATGCTGCCGATCAGGATGTTGCGGATCCGCATGTGCTGTTCCCTTCGTCGTGCTGACGTGTTCGTTTGCCGGTGCCGGCGCGCCTTGCGGTCTTGCTGGTGGGGCTCGTCTCCTGCCACTGCTTGTGCAGTTGAGACGGTGCGCCGCTCCGCGGGGTCAGCTGACGCACAGCAACGATGCAGCTACGGCTCAGCGTGGGGGTTTCTCCTCCTCCAATCAAGCCGCTGATCAGCTGTTACGCCTGCTGGATCGGATACATCCGCCTGTCCAAGGAGGAGGTTGCCCCGCCGCTTCGCGGCGACTCGGTGACGGTTCGTCGGACGTGTTACGCCAGCGGGCCCGTCGACCCCGTCCTCCGGGGAGCGGGCCGCCAGCCAGCCCGCCACCTCAAGCGGGCCTTGACGCGCGCACGGGCGCTGCCGGGACACAGTGAGTCGGCTCTCGTGTCACGGACCGCGCCCCCGGCGGACACCGCCGCAGTGGCGCAGTTGACCCAACCTCGCCCGGCACGGACCGGCACCCGGGGGCGGGGCTGGCCACCGGCGGCCACCCCTCCCCCGGAGCCGCCGCACGAGCCGAGACATCACCCCGCGCTGGTACTCCCCGCCGAGGTCGCCGTCCTGCTCGGCTTCGGCATCTCCAAGGTCAAGATGAAGATCGCCACCGGCGAGCTGCGCTCCATCAAGGACGGCAAGTACCGCCGGGCCTTGAGCATGCCCGACACGGACGGATGACGCCCCACGGTCCGCGACGCTGATGTGCCAGTCATCCGAGGCGAGAAGGGTTAACTCGGTCATGCGATGGACCTCCGATGCAGCGCCCAGATCAGAGTGGTAACCCTGGTTAGTGGCCGAGAGTGCGGTAACGGAGGTGAAGGACGCCGTTTTTGAATCGGCGCTCGTCGAGGAGCGCGAAGTCGGCGCGCACGCCGGTAGGCAGCCCCGGCTTGCCGCCTCCGACGGCTGTGGGCCAGACGAACAACTGGCATTCGTCAACCAGTCCAGCCCGCATGGCTTGCGCTGCCAGGTTGGCGCCTCCGATGGTGATGTCCCTGCCGGCCGTGGCCTTCAGCTGGTGTACGACGGCGGGGTCGAAACGGCGCTCCAAGCTGGTGGCGGCCGTTGACACCGCGGTGAGAGTCGTGGAGTAGACGACCTTGTTCGCCGCTTGCCAGGTGCTCGCGAAGTCAGCCATGAGGCCGGACTGCGCGGCTAGAGCAGCGTCGGTTTCCCAGACAGCCATCGATTCATACAGGCGTCGCCCGTAAAGGAAAGTACCCACGGACCGCAGGAGGTTGGTGGTGAACGTGAATACTTCGTCGTCGGGCGGGAACCAGGCGAAGACTCCACTTTCGTCCTCGATATAGCCGTCAAGCGACACATTAGTTACGTAGATCAGCTTTGCCATGCCTCTACCTCCAGGTGCGCGTAGGACCCGCTTGGGATGTCGCCCCCGCCTGCTAGCTGGTTGAGCATCACGGGTGGGGCAGACGTCCGCCTCTCGCCCGTTCTACGAACGACTCGGCCCGGATCCGACGCCATCCCGACAGAAAGTTCCACGGGATCGTCGGCTGGGTCGGCGCGCGCCAGAGGTATCCGCTTCTGTCGCTGACCGGGCGTCTTGACCGGCATCGAGGATGGCATGCCCAGCGACAGGCCCGAGTGGACCTGGAGCTGTGCTAGAAACCGATCCATTCAGGCTTGGCATCAGCACCGTCACAGGTCTGACCGTGAACCGCGGGAGGGACCCGGCCATGCACCGGGCTATCACCATGCCCGCACTCGGCCAACCGCAGACGAAGATCAACTAGTGGCACCCGCCTTGGCGCGTCAGCCGCGTTGGTTTCTGACCGCCATCGCATGGAACACCTTCTTCGGTTCCCAGCGGGTCTCGTCGAGCATCCGCACCACGCCGTAAGAGCCGACATCTTGGTTTCCCGGCCTGCTGTAACCGGCGAAGGTGAACCAGAGCGCGGTGTCCACCCCTTCTTCCTCGAAGATGTCCAGTAACTCGGTGAGGTAGCGCACCTGCTCATCCTCGTCCGGCACGGCGTCTTGCGGCACCTGCCAGGCCGAGCCGCCGCGTTCACCCGCGCCGCGGTATGCACAGGTTCCGTACTCGGTCACCGCGACGGGCTTGCCGTGTGCGAGGTGCCCACGCAGTTCGGATCGGAAGGTGTCGGCGTTGTAGGCGGCTCGGTAAGCGTCGATACCGATGATGTCGAACGGGCGCCAGTCGACGACCTCCCAGGGGGCTGAGGCGTAGGTGACGCGCCCGCCGAAGTTGGCGTGGACCGTTTTGGCGGCTTGGGCGAGGAAGTCGTTGAGACGCTCCTGCATCGGGCCAAGGGAGGTCCACCACTGCATGTCGGCAGTCGCCATGGACTGGAGTCGGTCGCCGTAGGTGGCACCTGGGATGAAGCCAGCGCAGAAGGCGCTGATCTCACAACCGGCGACGAAAACAACCTCGGCACCGTCTCGCCGTACGGCTTCGGCCCGTATTGCGCAGTCGGTGAAGAACGGCATCAGTTGATCGGCGGGAAGGTCGACGGGGAAGGGGGCGAACCACACTTCGAGGCCGGCGGCCGCGGCGTATCGAGCGGCGGCGCTCAGCCGTTCGGGGTCGCGGCCGGAGATGCGTACGGCGTCGCAGTGCAGATCGCCGGAGATCACCGCCATCTCGTGCTGGACCGTCTCGGGGGTGAAGGTCTTGCGGGAGAGATCATTTCCGGGGAGGAAGCCGGTGTCGTAGTTGATGCCGCGTGCTCGCACGTCACTGCCCTTTCACGTGTTCGATGCCGTGTTCCAGCAGGTCGAAGGCGAACTCGGTGTCCTCGGCCAGGGCGCGCACCGCCTTCGCGGGTGATGCACCGCTGACCAGGAGGTGGAAGAAGGACTCCTGGAGGGTGAGCAGGGTCGCGGCGATCTGAGCCGCCATCAGCGCAGCTCGGGTCGCCCCGTGTTCCTCGGCCAGCACGCTGGCCAGAGTTCGCCGCTGTTGGTAGAGCAGGGTGTTCGCGGCTCCGCTGAGCGCGGGGCTGCCGAAGATCAGGCGCATTCGGGCGATCACTGCGTCCCGGTCCATCGCCGCCATCTGCCCGGCCATGAACGCCTGGTAGTGGGCCCGCAGCGCTTGTAAAGGAGACTGCCCTGTCGGCCGCCGGGCAACGATCCCTGCCAGGTCATCCTGTCCCACGCCCTCGAGCGCGAGCGATTCCTTGCTGGGGAAGTACGTGAAGAGGGTGGCCTTGGCCACCTCGGCTGCCTCGGCGATCTCGCTGACGGTCACCGCATCGAAACCGCGTTCGGTGAACAGCCTCAACGCGACAGCCGCGATCCGCTGCCTCGTCTGTTCCTTCTTGCGTTCACGAAGCCCCGCCACGAGGAGAGAATAGCCGGACCGAGTACAAAATCAAACCCGGTATGGAATTCGAGGGTCATGTGTTCACCGCCGTCTGGACGCGTCGCCGTGGGACCGGCGC
Organism: Micromonospora sp. NPDC050686; assembly: GCF_040654475.1. Lineage (NCBI taxonomy): Bacteria > Bacillati > Actinomycetota > Actinomycetes > Micromonosporales > Micromonosporaceae > Micromonospora > Micromonospora sp. NPDC050686. Next base: position 6,541 of record NZ_JBFAID010000024.1, on the reverse strand, counting down.
CGGCAGGAAGCACCGGTTCGCGTTCAGGGATCGACTGTCGGCCACGCTGGTGCATTTGCGGCACGGGTTGACCCATGACGTGGTGGCCGCCTGGTTCGACGATCACCCGCAGTGTCGCCAAGGCGGCCTCGCTCGATCTGGAACACTCGCCGTCGTGAACGAGCTGACCGAACTGCTGTCCGAGCTGGTCCGGGTGCCGAGCGTGGGCGGAACAGCGCAGGAGGCGGGCATCCAGACGATGCTTGCCGACTGGATGCGCGACGAGGGCCTGGAGGTCGACCTCTGGGAGCTGCCGCTGGCGAAGCTGACCGCCCTGCCCGCCTTCCCCGGCATGGAGGTGCCGCGCGACCGGGCGTACGGGCTGGTCGGGCGGCTGCCCGGCACCGGCGGTGGCCAGTCGCTGATGTTCAACGGGCACGTCGACGTGGTGCCGCCGGGCAACCTGTCGGCCTGGGCCGACGACCCGTTCTCCGGCCGCGTCGAGGGCGACCGCGTCTACGGCCGGGGCGCGTGCGACATGAAGGGCGGCCTGGTCGCCGCGCTGCTCGCGGTCCGTGAGCTGAAGCGGGCCAGGCCGCGCGGCGACGTGCTGGTCGCCTGCGTGGTCGGCGAGGAGGACGGCGGCGTCGGCACGTACGGGCTGCTGGAGCGTGGTTGGCGGGCCGATGCCTGTGTCATCCCCGAGCCGACGGGCCTCGCGGTGGTGCCCGCCAACGCCGGGGCGTTGACGTTCCGGCTACGGGTCACCGGCTCGTCGACGCACGCGGCCCGCCGTACCGGCGGCGTCAGCGCGGTCGAGAAGTTCCTGCCCGTCTTCGCCGCGCTGCGCGAGCTGGAGGCCGATCGCAACCGCGACGTCGACCCGCTGATGCGCGCCTGGGACACGCCGTACGCCCTGGAGATCGGCACCGTGCACGCCGGCGACTGGTCGTCGTCGGTGCCGGGCGAACTGGTCGCCGAGGGCCGCTACGGCGTCGCTCTCGACGAAACCCCGCAGCAGGCGAAGGCGGCCCTGGAGGCGGCCGTCGCCGCAGCCTGCGCCGCCGACCCGTGGCTGGCCGAGCACCCGGTGACGGTCGAGTGGTGGGGCGGCCAGTTCGTGCCCGCCCGCAACCCCAACCCCGCGCTGACCGACGCGCTCGTCGCCGCGACCGGCGTGACCCCGGAACAGTGGGGTGCGCCGTACGGCAGCGACCTGCGCCTGCTCGCGGCCGCTGGCATCCCGACCGTCCAGTACGGACCCGGCGCGATCGAGCTAGCCCACGCCCCCGACGAGTACGTGCCGATCTCCGAGGTGAGCGCGGCCAGCGCGACACTGGCCAGGCTCGCCGCGACGCACTGCGCCTGAACCACTCGCTGCGCGCCCTGCACGAAGGAGTGGGCATGGTCCGGCCACACGGCGCATGGGCAGTGGTTCATTACGACCAAGCGTTCGGATCGAAGTCGTAGCACCGTCGAGATCGACCGCGCGCTGGCACCCTCGCTACAGGCGACCCTCAACGACGCCGCCCATGCGGCGAAAGCCGTCGGGGGTCGCTGGAGGCCAAGGCGGTGCTAGAGGATTTCATCGATCTAGCCACTAGCGGCGCTGAACCTGCCCTAGTTCGAATTGTGGTGATGAACGCACCATAGGGCAAACTCGGATCACGCTCCGAAGGCCGGGTGGCACTATCCGCGCTCGGAGTGGAGTGCCCCAATCTTTACGCGGCATTTCTTGCCCTTGACGTCCATTGACAGGCTGGAAAAAGCCTGAAAGGGTCTCGCGTACGGAATTCATCCGACGTTTGGGCCTGACCATTCAGGGAGATCACGGTAATGCGGAAGAAACCTCTTGCACTGACACTCGGCATGTCATTGCTCCTGTCCACGGGTGTAGCGACTGACGCGTCCGCGACCAGCCTCGGCGAGGAGCGCTTCCAGCCGGGTGTCACCTACGATCTGTCGGTGACCGACGCCGAGCGCGACGCGATCCACGCGGAAGTCGAGGCGTTGGCTGGACGCGTCAACAGCGCGCGGGCGGGGGACGGCACCTACGACCCGCTCACTCTGGTCGGGGCGATGCTGGACGGGTCGAGCTACGACTCCATCTCCCGAGGCGGCACGGCCGCGACGGCGTACCCCTTCCCGGTCAGCAACACCGCGGCCAACCAGAACGAGTACGACCGCAAGGTCGCCAAGCTCGCCTGGGTGGTCAAGCTGGCCACCGACCTGGGTTTCCCGGTGGTCGTCCAACGCCAACCCGACAAGTACGTCTACGCGGAGATCGGTGACCCGGACGCCCCAGAGATGGTCATGGCGTTGAGCCACCTCGACTCGCCGACGGCTTCCGTTTCGTCAGCCCAGCTGGCGCGCTGGCGGGACGCCGATGGCAACCTCGGCACTCCTGGTGCGTACCACTCGCCCTATGTCCAGGACGGCTGGGTCTACGGGGCGGGCATCCAGGACGACAGCGGCCCGACGCTGGCGACGCTGCTCGCGGCCAAGGCGCTGCTCGAGGCGGGGTTGCCCCTCGACCGACGCATCCGCATCGTCATGGGAATCTACGAAGACGGCGGTCCCGGAACGCCCTCGACGACGAACACCGCCACCTTCCAGTCCATCCCGTACAACTCGAACCCGAGCTTCTACGACAACTGGGCCTACAAGAACCTCAACCGGGAAGAGATCCCGATTGCGGCCTACACCTCCGACTCGCGGTTCCCGGTCATCGTCGGCAACTCCGGATCGGTGACCCCGTCGGTGTCGATGAGCTTGTCCGCGGACAGCACCAAGGCCTTCCGGCTGACGGATGCCAAAGCCGGCGTCACCCTGCGCGAAGGCGACCCGACGCTCAAGGACATCGCCTACGGCAGCACCACGCAGATCGCCTCGCGGGCCATCTTCACCCTCGACGTGGCGGGTGCCGGCTCCGCCGAGCGCGACCGATTCGTGTCGGCGATCGCCGCTGCCGCGACCACGAAGGGTTGGCTCCCGGCTGCTCCCCGCACGACGCCCAAGGTGCAGACCACGATCACCGGCGACTCGCTCACGCTGGAGATCAACACTGACGTGGCGATGGAGATGCCGACCCCGCAGTACGGCAAGAATGCCGTCGTGTGGGGAATGTTTCTCCTCTCCAAGGGGCTCGGCGAATTGGGCATCACGACCGCCGACATGCAATTGAAGAAGGCTGCCGACGGCATCGCCGACCTGTTCTTCCGGGACGGTGTCGAAGGCGAAGCATATATCGGCAAGTACATGGGCATCCCGGCGAACCTGTTACGCAACCCGAGCAACGGCACCCCGAACCTGACCTTCGCCCTCATGGGCGGCATCAATTCAGAGACCCCGACGAGCTTTTACACGGACGCCTCCGGCAGCCTCAGCATGCCGATGTATGTGCGCAGCATGCACGTCACCGCGGCTGACTCCGGCCAGGCGACGGCGGCGGTCACGGCCGCTTTGCAGGCGAAGGGGTTCACCATCGGCACCCTCGGCTCGCCCGTCGGCGCCGGGTTGTACGTCACTCACGACAACCCGCTGACGGCTCTTCAGTTCGGCAGCTACCAAGCCTCGATCGACCGCGACCCGAAGGAGTTCGCGGATCCGTATTCCCTCAGGGACGTGGTGTATCCGCAGGGCACGACCGGTGGCACCCTGGCCAGCAGCTTCCGCAACAAGATGACCGCCTTCGGCGCCGTCATTCCCGGTAACGAGCGCTGGTGGCACACGGCCAACGAGCGGATGAAGGTCGACTCGGCAGTGCAGATGACCAAGATCATGGCCGATGGCATGCTGGAGATGGCCCGGTACTCCGGGCCCGCCGGTGCCAAGTTCATGTCGGCAAACATCCCGGGGCTGAACGCCGACCGGGCGGACCTCGACCTGCTCGACGTCACGATCGGAACCTACAAGGACGCGTCAGCCGCTGTCGGCACGAGCCAGTTGGGCAGCCAGGCCCTGCTCGGCGCCACCTCGTTCAACATCCCGATGTGGAACGGGCGCGGCAACTCGACCCCGACGGCGTCGGCTTTCGCACTGGGGCACGCGCCAGGAGGGGTCTACCTGCCCCTGACCGACACCGAGTACCTGAACACCACGTACGTGGCGCCGATGCGTCTGGAGTTCAAGGTGGAGCGCCCCGACTACATGTCGGACGCGGCTTGGGCGAAGTTCGTCGCCGGTGGCTACGGCGACTTCCAGTTCAACATTCTCGTCGGCGACGAGGTTGTGCCGCTGGCCGTTCCTGCGGGGCAGAGCGCAGACAAGTACTTCTCCTCGCGCATCTCGGCCAACAACCCCGACGCCATCTACCTGTCGGTCAACCTCGCGCTCACCGATGCACCGTACACCGGGGTGCAGGCCATCCTCGCCGATTCCAAGACGGACCTGTACACGGTCAATCCGACGTACCTGGCCTCAAACCCGAATCCGTTCCCCGGGCGCGGCGCCATCGAACAACGGGGCTTCTTCGTGTTCGGTGATGGGCAGAAGAACGCGGAGTTCTCTTCACCCGACGCGGTCTACGTGACAGTCGCCAACGCGGTCGTCGATGCGAAGCCGTCGGCGGTGGTGAAGAAGCTGGAGGGCAACACGAACGAGTTGACCATCACGGTGAAGCAGACCCATATCGACGGCAGCGAGTCTCCGGTGACGGCCACGTTCACCATCGACAACAACGCTGCTGGCACTTACGCCGTCGGCGATCACAAGGTATACGTCGACACCAAGGGCAACACCCAGGTGCGGTCGATCTCCATCATGTGACGCGTGTGAACCGGAAGTTCAGCGCGCGCACGAGAGGGCATGCGCGGTGGCAGGATGCCTCGACTCGGGGTCAGGGGCCGCCGGGGTGCGAGGCACCTTGACAACGGAGTGGAACCATTGCCGTCGGTAGTGGTTCCACTCTGTTGTGCGCCATTGGGCGTGGCTGTTCCTTTGGGTTGGGCACTGAAGGGCTCGGGCTCACCTGGGAGGACATCGACCTCAACGCCGGAGAGCTGACCGTCGGCCGAAAACTGCGACGCGTGCCCGGGCAGCTCCTGCACCGCGACACCAAGACCCAGGCGTCCGACGCCACACTCCTGGCCGACCTCGATGTCCGCACGACAGCAGAAAGGCCACCTCCCGAACCCGGGAAGTGGCCTTTGACCTGCGTGGGCGAATCTGGGATCGAACCAGTGACCTCTTCGGTGTGAAAGAACCATCAGCCGTCAATGAGCTGTGCGAGCAGCGGAGTTGCGCTGCCCGGACGGTCCGCCAGAGTCCACGGACGTCCGGCCTTGCTCGTGTTTGTCGTCACCCAGTTGGTCACTCAGCCGCGACCGGCCGATGTCCTGTCACTTGGCATAGCCTCCCGTACGCACCCTTCGCCTCGCCCAGCTCGCTCTTGTCTCTCTCATCTTCGTCCCCCAAGTGGTGTGAAGCCGAAGACCTTCCCGCTTTTTCGCTGCAGGTCAGTGGGCTGCAGCGAAGAGGCATCTTGTGATTGCAGCGACAGCAGATTCGTTTCGATACTGTCACTTGCCGATGGAACCCTGGTCAGCACCGGACTCAGTTTTGCTGTATCTACGTCGATGGGCAGAAGGTACGCCTGTGCCGAGGGCTCACGATCACCCCGATTCCCACCGGCTTCAAGTGCGAGCCCCTTCTCGTAGAAGTCTGTGATGGAACGACACGTGGCTGCCGTCACCTCGGCCCCGCCAGGGATGTGAAGTATCAGGCACACTCTCGACGACCCTTCTCGCCCAACCCAGTACTCCGCCGTGTCATCGGCACCAAGACGCCGCACGGTTTCCGGCCGCACACCACCGAGGGCATCAAGGTCAATGCCTTCCGGGATGCGATCATCCTCGGTCTGAGGAGCACCCAAGGCCGGCAGCATTTCCTCGACATCGGCCCTAGATCCTCCACAGGCCGTCATAGCAAGGGTCGCAGACAGGACGATCAATGCCGCCACAACACCCGTAGCCCCCAAAATCTTCCTATTCACTGCACCCTCCAACGGCGCCAGCGCACATATACCAACGCCGCCGCGCCATTCGCCCCGCCACCGGTAGATCCCTAGGCCGGGTCACCCGCCGCCTCTTCGACCGGCGTGTCCTCTTCCCGCACTCGGGATAGCGCCGTGCCTGCTCATCCACCTTGATCAGATGCACCACCAGGCCCACGGGTCATCTCAACTCGGCACTCCACCCCAGAGCACACGCATATGCCGGACCCCCTAACTTCGTTGAGCCTCGATGGGGAAAGAATCGAGTATCACCGACATGAGGCCAAGCATCAACGCCGTTGCCATCCCGTCTGCCCTCGACCCGCCCTCCTGGGGAGCGGGCCGCCGCCCGGCCCGCCACGCCATCAAGCGGACCTTGACGGCTCGTTCGGACGCTGGCGGGTCGGGCGGTGGTCTGCTCGGCTTGCCCGGATCGATGGCAGACGGGATGGCCTACCGCAACCACCCACGGACTGCAAGCCGCCGACGAAGCCCCGGCCATCCTGGAGCCGGAGTGCCCCCGCCGGAGGCGCAGTAACCGCGACCCCGCTACCGGCCGTCAGCCGCCGA